>JAFQKJ010000032.1 GCA_017397005.1 Bacillota bacterium | reverse complement strand
GTATTGAACCATATAGTCAAGTAATGTTCCATCTCGGATACGAGTTTGATGAAAATGATGTACATGATGTGAAGTTATTGTGTGAGACATTTCATATCGAAGTTCCAAATGAGTATAGATAACGACAAATTCCAATTTGTCGAACTAAATACTGACCTTTTTATTCATTTTCCATAGGGCATTCATAGAAAATGAATAAAAAGGTCAGTTATGCACACCAATACTTATCTCGGACAGAGAGTAACGATTAAAAAAGAAATCTCTTTCTTGCTGTTTAAACGAGAAAGAGATTTTTTGTTTTATTATTTCCACCAGTAATGCTTAAGAGATTCAGGCATCATTTCATACAAAGCATCTGCCGCAACGGAAGGATCCATATGGTATTTCTGATTTGCGATGTTTTTATAAACCGTGCATATCCCGTTGCAGAAAACATCTACCTGGAGTTCTTCTGCCTGAGTGAAGCCGCCTCCGTTTCTATTCAGCTTTGTTATTTTCAATGCGGTTTGATAGGAGTATTCGTAAATAAAGTTACTGAAAGAATTGAAACCTGTGGAGTCAAGAGCGCGTTTTAAAATCTTCAAATGATTTTGAGCATATGAAAACAGGTGATAGCAAAGATCTCTGTAATTTTTGCTTCTCTCAGGAACGATATAATAATCCAGGATGTTCTTATAGTTTGCATTCATCACTTCGTATTTGTCTTTGAAATGACGGTAAAATGTAGATCGGCTGACTCCGGCATCTTTTATTATCATATCTACGGATATTTTGTGAAAATCCACATCAGAAATCAATCTGTTAAAACTGCATAGTATAGAGTGTACGGTTCTGTTTATCATGTCACCCTCCTAAATAACTTATGTTTGCAAACAGTATATCATAATGAGACAAAATGCACAAACTGTCTCACGACAATTGTAAAATCGGTGAATATAATATTTTTAATAAGTTTTTTATAAGGAAAAGGCGGTGCTTTTTATGCATGAACTTGGTGTATTGTGCCATGCGGTAAAAGTGGTGGATCGGGTAGCATCGGAAAATAATATAGAAAGAGTAAAACACATAACTCTTGAGGTGGGAGAAGCTTCCGGATATGTGCCTGTTTTCTTTGAAAAACTGTTTCCTGTTGCGGTAGATCAGCTCCCGGCATTAAAAGAGGCGCAGCTGAGGATCGAAGTAGTGGAAGGAAAAGGATTGTCAGTAAAAGATATAGGATATTGAACCGGAAGGAAAATTATGAAGGAAACAGAACAGGAAAAGCAGGGGATCAAAAACTGCAATATAGATGAACAGGGGAATGTGCTGTATTTGGACGAGGAAAGGCTGGAAAGAAAAAAAGTAGGATTCCCTCCGTATAAAAACAGATCCAATGGACTGGGGATAACAAATTTTCTTGTAGAGCATTTTATATATATGAGCAGAGACAGATGGCCTTTGGCTTTAAAACTGTACAAGATGTTTGTTAAATTTTCCGTCTGGATGAAACAGGGCGGGCTGAAAGGTAAGATATATAAGAAGGGGATAAGACTTTACCCTGATATGGAGACTCACACATCTACAGTAGTTATGCCGCTTAATGTAGATGTTTCTCCTAACAGCGACAAGGTAACTGTTCCGCTGGATCTTTTGAAAGAATCTCTAAAGCATGTGGAATTTATAGGAGGAATGGATGAGTGTTTGTGCCGTCAGGCCAATGACTGTCAGGACTACCCCCATGATTTCGGATGCCTGTTTTTGGGAGAAGCGGGAAAGACTATAGTTAAACACGGACTGGGACGTCCTTTGAGTTATGAAGAAGCCTGTGCGAGAGTTGATAAAGCTGCTGAACTGGGGCTTATGGGACAGGCTGTATGGGTAGAGATAGAGCAGTTTCTTTGGGGGATCAGAAATGATCAGATGGACAAATTTCTGGAGATATGCTTCTGCTGTCCTTGCTGCTGTATAGCTATCAGGCTGGCGAGAAATGCAACAAGCTCTGAACGTCATCGTTTTCATCCGGCAGGATGGACTGCTGTACCTGACAGAACTAAATGCGTAGGGTGCGGGAAATGTGTCTCAGGACCTAACGGATGTCCTGTAGAAGCGGTTTCTTTCGGAGAAGACGGGAAAGTGATAATAGATCAGGAGATATGCGTAGGCTGCGGCATATGCAAAGCAAGATGTGATTTTGATGTAATAAAGATAAAGCAGACTATGCCTATGAGAAATGATCTCCATGAGTATTTTGAAGTGGATTATAATCTTGACCTTAAGATATGGAAAGAAGAAGAGGATAGAGAAGATGGAACAGGTAAAGATAATTGAAGTAAAAGAAAGCGTTTTCGCTGAAAATGATAAAGATGCTGCAGAGTTAAGGGAACAACTGAAGAAAGAAAAAACATTTTTATTGAATATGATGTCATCTCCGGGTTCCGGAAAGACAAGCACATTATTGGCTTTAGCAAAAGAATTAAAAGGAAAACTTCGTTTTGGAGTAATGGAGGCAGATATAGATTCTGCTTTGGATGCAGAGGCAATGCTTGATGCAGGAGTGGAAGCTATACAGATACATACTGGTGGGATGTGTCATCTGGATGCAAGCATGACCAGACAAGGACTGGAAGGATTGGAAACACAGGAACTGGATCTCGTTGTTTTGGAGAATGTGGGAAATCTTGTTTGCCCGGCAGAGTTCGACACGGGGGCATCAAAGAATATGACCATACTTTCGGTCCCGGAAGGTCATGACAAACCGTTAAAGTATCCATTGATGTATGAGACTTGCCATTTGCTGGTGATAAATAAAACAGATGTGATGGAGTATTTCGATTTTGACAAAGAGAAGGCAGTAGAGTATGCGAAAATGAGAAATCCCGGTATTGAAGTGCTGTTTATTTCGGCAAAGACCGGAGAAGGTATACCGGAACTGGCGAACTGGATAATTAAAAATGTAAACGAGTGGAATGATGGTGTATAATGCAAGTAGTATCATGCACAAAAATATATGGGAGATAGTAATATAATGGAAAACAGTTCAAAAACACTTTCTGTAAGATGGCTGTATCTGGCGGCAGGGACAGCAACCATGTTATTTGCCGGTATAATTTATGCCTGGTCGATCCTCAAAGCTCCTTTGGCTGAGGAATTCGGATGGGAAGCTTCTCAGCTTGCGTTGAATTTCACTCTTACTATGTGCTTCTTTTGTTTAGGCGGATTTTTTGGAAGTCATATGTCCGGTAAACTGGGAGTAAGACTATCTATAATCATTGCAGGTCTGTTGTCGGGAGCGGGATTCATACTCACTTCGTTATCCACAGGAAACGTAGTTATGCTGTATCTTACATACGGTGTGATGGCTGGACTTGGTATAGGTATTGCTTATAATGTAATAATTTCAACGGTAAACTCATGGTTCCCCGATAAGCAGGCTTTCTCTTCCGGATGCCTTTTGATGGGATTTGGGATAAGCACCCTTTTGTTCGGTACAGTGCTGGACAAGATGTTTCAGAGCGCCGCATTCGGATGGAATAAAACGTATGTAGTATTCGGGATAGGTATTGCAGCGGTACTTGTGGTGTCGTCGTTTATAATAAAACGTCCGGGACAGGATATGGTTTTCCCTGAATCTAAAAAGAAGCTCTCTTCTAATTCGGAAAACTTTGAGGTCAGAGATTATTCCCCAAGTCAGATGTTAAGAAGACCTACTTTCTGGCGTGCTTTTATCTGTATTACATTTTTGGTTGCAGTAGGTAATTCTGTAATAAGTTTTGCCAGAGATCTTGCAATATCAGTCGACGCGACTGCATCTTTAGCAACTACTTTAGTTGGTGTGCTTTCGGTGTGCAATGGCCTTGGAAGAGTCATCACCGGAGCGGTTTATGATGCATACGGCAGAAAGATAACTATGGTAGGGGCAAATATAATAGCTATATTTGCAGCGGGACTGATTCTTGCTGCAGTGAATATCCATTCACTGCCTCTTTGTATTGTTGGCTTGTGTCTGACCGGGCTGTCTTACGGTTCGGCGCCTACTGTTTCATCTGCATTCGCGTCATCATTTTATGGGAGAAAGTATTTTGCGACAAATTACAGTATAATAAACTTCGCTTTAATGGCAGCATCATTTATTGCTACTGCCTGCAGCGGACTTCTGGTTTCTTCGGGATCATATTCGGCACCTTTTGTACTTCTTTTGATCCTTGCATTAGCGGCACTGGTGTTGAATTTAAGCATAAAGCGCCCTTAATGAGAAACTTTTATAGTGTGGATTAAAGACCGCTGTGAGGCGGTCTTTTGTAATATATAAGGAATGTTGCATAGACAACATATTTGTGGTCTGTATATGATATAATGAGCTTATAAATCGAAAGGAGGCAAATTATGAAACCTAAGATCCGTATAACGCTGGTGGAACAAAAAGGAACTATGGGGTGTCATAGAGGTCATAAGACAGGTGATACTTTTGATTATGACACAGAAAGAGGTAAACTGTGCCCAATGGCGATGCATGTTGCCTTTCCGTATATAGATATAATCAGATACGGCGGGGAACCTCCTAAGGCAAAGAACGGTGAAATACGTTTCTGCTGTCCTGACAGCGATGTGATAAATATATTTAGAATAGATGTGATGAAACAGGAGGAAATGTAATGATAAGAAAGATAATAAAAATAAATGAAGAAAAATGCGACGGCTGCGGACTATGTGCAAAGGCCTGCCATGAAGGAGCTATAGGTATAATCGACGGAAAGGCTAAGCTTTTAAGAGAAGATTATTGCGACGGGTTGGGAGATTGTCTTCCTGCATGTCACGCTGATGCTATCTCATTTGAAGAAAGAGAAGCGCTGCCTTATGATGAAGAAGCAGTGATCAAGGCTAAACAGGAATCAGAACAGTTTGAATCGGCGGGATGCCCGGGATTGGCGGGACTGTTTATGAAGCATGAGCCGGCGGTACAGGCAGAGAAGCCTGTAAGATTTGGAAACAGCGAACTCATGCAGTGGCCGGTACAGATAAAACTGGTTTCACCTAAAGCAGAATACTTTAAAAATGCGGACTTGCTCATCGCTGCAGACTGTACAGCCTACGCTTACGGAGATTTCCATAAGGAATTTATGAAGGATAAGGTCACCGTCATAGGATGTCCAAAGCTGGATATGATAGATTACTCGGATAAGCTTGCAGAGATATTCAAAGAAAATGATATTAGAAGGATAACTGTTGTGCGTATGGAAGTGCCTTGCTGTTCAGGCTTGGAGAATGCCGTAAGGATGGCTATGCTTAAAAGCGGAAAGCTGATAAGATGCGACAATGTGGTGGTGTCTTCAAACGGCAGGATCATACAGCGTTAGATTTGTAAAGATAATATTCACAACGGGTTGTATGAGTAAATATAATGTAATGATTTGTTGTTAATGGCTTTATCCTGTGGTATCCTAATATGAATCGTTTTGAAATACTTGGTGGAGGAAGTCATGATATATAATAATGTATTAGAAGCAATGGGAAAAACTCCGGTGATAAGGCTGTCTAGAATGACAGGACCGGAAGATGCTGATGTGCTCGTTAAATATGAGGCCGTAAATGTAGGCGGTTCGGTAAAGACCCGTGTTGCGTATAATATGATAGCAGAAGCGGAACGTCAGGGGAAAATAGGACCGGATACGGTGATAGTAGAGCCTACTTCAGGAAATCAGGGGATAGGATTAGCTCTTATTGGCGCCGTAAAGGGATATAAAGTCAGGATAATCATGCCGGATTCTGTAAGTGAAGAGAGGAGAAAGCTTATGCACCATTACGGAGCGGAAGTAGTCCTTGTTCATGATAAAGGAAATATTGGTGAGGCGATAGAGGAATGTCTTCGCACAGCATTAAAGATGCAGGAGGAAGAATCTAATGTTTTCGTTCCTCAACAGTTTACAAATCCAGCAAATCCTGCTGCCCATAGAGATCAAACCGGCAGAGAGATACTTGAACAGGTAGATGTGCAGATAGACGGATTCTGTTCCGGGATAGGTACGGGAGGCACCATAACAGGAGTTGGTGGAGCTCTTAAAGAAAAGTATCCGAATATTACTGTCTGGGCTGTGGAACCTGAGAATGCAGCTGTCCTTTCGGGAGGAAACATAGGAACTCATATACAGATGGGGATAGGAGATGGAGTCATCCCTGAGATCCTTGATCAGAATGTATATGATGAGGTGTGTGTTATAACTGATGAAGAGGCGGTGGCTGCGGCAAAAGACTTGGCTAGAAAAGAAGGCTTGGTATGCGGTATTTCATCAGGCACCAATGTGGCGGCAGCGCTAAAACTTGCAAGAAAACTCGGAAAAGGAAAGACTGTGATAACTATACTTCCGGATACGGGAGAACGTTATTTTTCAACAGAACTGTTTGACGGGGAATAGAATAAAAAAGAGCGGGATGTTTATCATCCTGCTCTTTTTACTTTATTATAAAGGCATTACGTCTCTTCCGTATTCTGCGTTTATGATCTGGCCCATAGCGCTGTAGATAGCAGAGAGACCGCAGAAGATACCTTCGATACCTGCGATACGTTCGATCATATGGCTTTCTGTAAAATGTCCTAAAGCAAGAAGAACGAAGAGGATAGTGAGTGATCCAAATACCACCTGAGTGGCTCTGTTATGTTTGAGTGTACCTATAAACATAAAGAATGTGAAGATGCCCCAAAGGAGGAGATAGAATCCCATTGAGAGATCATCTGCAGGTGCGATATCCTTGAAAGGATTTACCCAGATAAGTACAAGTGACCACCAGAATAAGCCGTATGCTGTAAAAGCTGTTCCGCCGAATGTGTTGCCCTGACGCATTTCACGGATACCGGCAAGGATCTGAGCCAGACCGCCTAAAGCGATACCCATTGCAACGATAGCGATGGAGAGCGGAAGAAAACCGGCGTTATGCAGGTTAAGAAGTGTTGTAGTCATGCCGAATCCAAGCAGGCCGAGAGGACCAGGATTAGCAGCTGTGTTTTTTAGTTCGTGAGACATGATAATCCTCCATATAATTAATATTCTGTGCGTAAAAGCACAACTTGAAAGATTATAGCATAAATGACATTATGTGCCAATGTTTTTTCCAATAAAGGTAAAAATGTCGCATTTTGTTGGAAAAAGTATTTTTTTATTGTTTGCATGTAAATTAATGATTATAATGTTTTGTATAAGATTTATTTAAGATCTTCATAAGAAAATAAAAATATTGACGGATTTGATAACTGTGTTTATATGGGGGAGTATATGAAGACGACAAAAAAGAAGAAGAACTGGACAAAGCCTTACCATAAGCATACCAGAAATCTTTTATATGCTGTTTTGGCTCCATATACAAAATTAAGATACAACATAGAAATAGTGCCGTTCAAAGAACAGGGAGACCGCCCTTATATGATAATTATGAATCATCAGACAGGGCTGGATCAGTTTTTTGTGGCTATGACATTTAAAGGCGCAGTGTATTATGTTGCGACAGAAGATTTATTTTCAATGGGATGGATCTCTTCTGTAATACGCTTTCTGGTGGAACCTATACCTATTAAGAAGCAGACAAATGATACTCAGGCGGTAAGGAATATAATAAAGGTTGCCAGAGAGGGAGGAACTATAGCTCTTGCGCCTGAAGGCAACAGGACATACAGCGGAAGAACAGAGTATATAAAACCGGCAATAGCTGGACTTGTTCGTGTATCTAAGCTTCCTTTGGCTGTTTTTAGAATAGAAGGCGGTTACGGAGTTCAGCCAAGATGGAGTGATGTTGTTCGAAAAGGCTGCATCAGATCTTATGTATCCAGGGTCATTGAATATGAAGAGTATAAAAAACTATCGGATGAAGAACTGTATGAGCTGATAAAGGAAGCTCTTTATGTGGATGAATTTGAGTTCGAAGGTGATTATCATCACAAAAAAAGAGCTGAGTATCTGGAAAGAGCCATGTACGTATGCCCGTACTGCGGTCTTTCTGAGTTTGAAAGTCATGATCATATCATAGAGTGTAAAAAATGTGGGAGAAAGATAGAATATCTGCCTTCAAAGAAACTGCAGGGCGTGGGATATGATTTCCCGTTCGCTAATGTGGGAGAATGGTATGATTTTCAGTCTGATTTTATAAACAGCTTTGACAACGATCTGCACACGGAAAAACCGTTATACACTGATACGGCTGCTATGTCGGAGGTAATACTCAACAAGAAGAAAGTCAAGCTGAAAAGCTCTGTAAAGCTGACCTTGTATGGTGACCGAATAACCGTAGATGATGAATTTGAGTTCGGATTTGACGACACCTATGTAGTGACAGTTTTGGGCAAAAACAAAATGAACATATATTATGGAGGCAAAGTGTATCAGTTTAAAGGTGGTAAACGGTTCAACGCTTTGAAGTATGTAAACATATTCTACAGATATAAAAATATCAGAGAGGATGGCGGAAATGGAAAATTTTTGGGGATTTAATGTATGGGGCGCAGTAAATTTGTTTGCACTTTTACTGCTGAGTCTGCTGGCGGCAAATGCTTTGAAAAGACTGGTAAAAATTTTACAGGCTTCTTTGATACCGACATCGGTGCTGGGGGGGATGATCCTGCTCCTCATTGCGGGGCTGTATAAGCTGTTTACCGGAGATGTAATGTTTGATACAGAATTCTTCGGAGGCAATGGCATGGAAATGCTGGAGACTATAACATATCATGCTTTGGCTTTGGGATTTATTGCTTCAGCGTTGAAAACATCAAAAAACAAACTTACAAAAAAAAGATCTATAGAAATATTTGATACAGGTGTGACCACTGTATCTACATACCTGCTTCAGGCTATTCTGGGCTTAGGAGTAACCATAATAGCGGCTATGATGATGAGAGATTTCTTCTCTGCGGCAGGGCTTCTGCTTCCTTTTGGATTTGGACAGGGGACCGGTCAGGCCTTGAACTGGGGCGGTATATATGAATTTGAACATGGATTCATAGGAGGAAAGAGCTTCGGTTTGACCGTTGCAACTATAGGATTTATTTGTGCCAGCATAGGCGGTGTATTTCATCTTCATCTTTTAAAGAGAAGAGGTACTTATAGTTTTGACAGAAAAGAAACTGCTGAAGTGATAGAAGATATCCAGTCTAATAGAGAGATACCTATGGAAGGCAGTGTAGACAAAATGACTGTGCAGATAGCTTTAGTAGTAGCCGCATACTTTATTGCATATGTAATAATGTATATTTTAGGCGGACTGCTGCCGGGTATGAAGTCTGTAATTTTTGGTTTTAACTTCCTGCTGGGAGTAATAGCAGCATTGATCGTAAAAGGTGTGCTCAATCTGCTTCATAAAACATCTATTTCCAAGAGAGAATATATCAACAACTTCCTTCTTACTCGTATAAGCAATTTCTGTTTTGACATAATGATAGTGGCAGGAGTTGCGGCTATCAGACTTGGCATCCTTCAGAAGTACTGGGGTGTACTGCTTATCATGGGTATTCTTGGTATGGTCGCTACATATTTCTACAATTACTTTGTTGCAAAAACTCTGTTCAAAGATTATGTGGAAGAACAGTTCCTTACTATGTACGGTATGCTTACAGGAACTGCAAGCACAGGGGTAGTTCTCTTGAGGGAAATAGACGGAGAATTTAAAACACCTGCAGCAGAGAATATGGTGTATCAGACCTTACCTGCTATAGTATTTGGATTCCCTATAATGCTGTTAGCGGCGCTCGCGCCGGACAAACCTATATTTGTACTTATATTGGTGCTGATATTGTTTGTAGTATTGAATATCATACTGTTCAGAAGCAAGATATTCAGAAGAAGAAAATCAAAAACTTCAGAAGAGGTTTTGGCAGAGGATCAAAGCCTATGACAATGAAAAACTGATCGCCGGGGACTTATCTCCGACGATCTTTTGTTTTTTTATGTGAAATTTTTACACCTTATTTATCTATAGGCAGTTGATTTTATTGACATATGTGATAAAATCATATCCTGTGCAGAAAAATATTCTGATACGGGTAAAGTCAGATCCTGCACCAAACAAAAGCAAACATTGTAAAATCAGGAGGCAAAAAAATGAGAGTAGTAGTAAAAGTAGGCACGTCCACATTGGCACATTCCACAGGATTGCTTAACATCAGACACGTTGAAAATCTGTGTAAGGTGTTGAGCGATATCAAGAATTCCGGCATAGAGCTGGCTTTGGTTTCATCCGGAGCTATAGGTGTCGGACAAGGAAAATTGTCATTGAAAGAAAGGCCCTCTGATTTACCCACAACACAGGCTGCAGCAGCAGTAGGACAGTGTGAGCTGATGTATACATATGATAAAATGTTCGGTGAATATAACCACACCGTTGGTCAGGTACTGGTCACTGCCAGCGATATAGAAGAAGAGACCAGAAGAGATAATTTCATAAACACAATGGTAAGACTGATGCAGCTAGGAGCACTTCCTATTATCAATGAAAACGATACTGTGGCAACCGATGAGATCGTTATTGGAGATAACGATACTTTAGGCGCTGTTGTAGCCAAGGCTATAGGTGCAGAGCTTTTGATAATCCTTTCTGACGTGGAAGGACTTTATGACAAGAATCCAAATAGAAATCCTGACGCTAAACTTCTTCATTTGGTGGAAGAAATAACTCAGGAGCATTACGATGCTGCTGAAGGTTCTGTTTCCAAACTTGGCACAGGCGGTATGGTAACTAAGCTTAAGGCGGCTGAAATAGCCGGAGCAAATGGCTGTGAGACTATAATCGCCAACGGAAATGACCCATCTATACTTTATGATATCCTTGAAGGTAAACAGGTGGGGACAAGATTTCTAGCTAAGAAAAGAAATAACTAAGGGATCGGAGAGACGGTATGAATACAACTTTAGATATAATGAAGAGGGCAAAAGCGGCTGCTCCTGAAATGGCTGTGGTCAGCGAAGACAAAAAGAATGAGGCTCTCAATGCTATGGCGGATATGCTGCTTAAGGCTGAGGTGGAGATCCTTGAAGCAAACAAGATAGATGTAGAGAATTCACAGGGGATAATTTCTCCTGTAATGATAGACAGACTCACTCTTACATCACAGAGGATAAAAGATATGGCGAAGGGGATCAGAGAAGTGGCTGATCTTCCGGATCCTGTAGGTAAAGTATTAAGAAGTCACGAACTTCCTAACGGACTGGTGGTAAATAAAACTTCTGTTCCTTTGGGAGTTATAGCAATAATTTATGAAAGCAGACCTAATGTTACTTCTGATGCTGCGGCGCTGGCGTTGAAAAGCGGCAATGCCTGCATACTCAGAGGGGGCAAGGAAGCTTTTCACTCTGCAAATGCCATCGTAGGGGCATTGCAGAGAGGGTTGTGTCAGGCAGGGCTTTCTGAGGACCTGGTGCAGCTCATACAGGACACCACCCGCGCCAGCGCAAACGAACTCATGGACGGAGTGGGGTATATAGACCTTCTTATCCCAAGAGGAGGAAAAGGCCTTATACAGTCTTGCGTTGACAATGCCAAGGTGCCTTGCATCCAGACCGGCACAGGAATCTGCCATATTTATGTCGATGAATTTGCAGATCTGGAAAAGGCTATAAATATAGTGGAAAATGCAAAGACCAGCAGACCTTCAGTATGCAACGCTGCAGAAGTCTGCCTCGTTCACGAAAAGGTGGCTGACATTTTCCTTGCAATGATGCAGCAAAAACTTGTTGACGACAGAAAAGCAAGAGGACAGCAGCCTGTTGAATTCAGAGACGATGAATTTTCAACTGAGTTCCTTGACTATATAATGGCTGTCAAAACTGTGGGATCTGTAAAAGAAGCTGTAGAACATATCGCTGCTCATTCAACAGGCCACAGCGAAGCAATAGTAACTGAGAACAGTGAAAATGCGCAGCTGTTCGTTAAGATGGTGGACAGTGCGGCTGTATACGTAAATGCATCCACAAGATTTACTGACGGCGGAGAATTCGGCCTTGGATGCGAAATGGGTATTTCCACTCAGAAACTTCACGCAAGAGGTCCTATGGGGCTTGAGGAGCTTACTTCATATAAATATGTGGTTTACGGCAATGGCCAAATAAGATAACTTATTCAATGACCCCGGTCTGAGGACCGGGGATATTTTTTTCATAAACCGTCAGATTGCCTTCAGAATCGGCAATTGCAAGAAGTACCGAGGAAACTTCAGAAATATTTTTCTCTTTCAGTTTTTTCATCAGCCATTGCTCGTTTTTACCATAGTCTTTCAGGTTATCCTTCATTATTTTTCCGTCCAGTATCAGATTGGCGCATAGTTCATCCTGCTTAACTGTCAGATTCATATCTGAAACAGAAGCAGGCCTTGTGGAACTTCTGGGGACTATGCTCAGAGAGCCGTTGGTTTCCAGTATTGCGTAATATACATTTGACAGGTCGAAGTATCCGAGAGTCCTTACCTGTGCCAGAAATTCATTCAGATCCAGCCTGGATTTTTTTAAACTTTTTTCAATGATCTTTCCTTTGCTGATGATTATCAAAGGTTTTCCTGTAAATATATGCCTTGCTTTAAGGGATTTTTCTGAAATAAAGGAGATCAGTATCTCGCAAAGAGCATAGATCGCCATGGCTACGATCGGATAGGAAAAGGGAAGATCTTCTTCTATAGCCATTTCTGCGGCTATGGAGCCTATGGTTATACCTAAAACATAATCGAAAAAGTTGAGCTGGGATATCTGTTTTTTGCCCATGGCTTTTGTAAGCACAAAAAGAACGAGAGCGGAAAGAAAAGCTCTCAATGCGATCTCAAGTATATCCATAATAAAAAACCTTTGACCTTTCGCGTATTTACTGTATAGTTTTCTCTAAAAGGAAGTTTTTATGCGGGAGCATAAATCTCTTAAAGACAATAGATACGGAAGTGAAAAAATGAAATACGATATAGTTCTTGCATCTGCATCACCAAGAAGGATAGAGATGTTCAAAAATAACGGATATGAAGTAAAGGTGATGCCTGCGGATATAGAAGAAAATCTGCCGAAGGATATAAAAGCAACGGACGCGGTAATGTTCCTTGCGCTTAAAAAAGCTCTTCATATAGAAGAAAAGCTTTTGGAAAAAGGTATTGATAATGACACTCTTATAGTGGCTGCTGATACTGTGGTGGCCTTTGAAGATAGAATACTGGGAAAGCCTGAAAATGAGAAAGATGCCTTTGATATGCTAAGCAAACTTAATGGCAATGTTCATTATGTGGCAACAGGAGTAGCTCTTCTCGTGGCAGGTAAACAGAACGGCAGAGTATTCTATGACAAAACATATGTGGAATTCCTGAAATACACCGATGAAGATATATATGAGTATATAGCTTCGGGCGAACCTATGGACAAAGCCGGCGCGTATGCCATCCAGGGGGGATTCGGCAAATATGTAAAAGAGTACAGAGGATCTTACAGCAATATAGTAGGATTCCCATGGGGGAAATTCCAAGAAGAACTCAAAAAATTATAGAGTAATAAGGAGTTATACTGCATAATTTTGAGATTAGTTGGCCCTTCAGTCTGTTTATTATATAATTTAATCAATAATAGGGTGGAATATGCTGATGATTTGAAAGAGGTGCGTTATGGTAAAAGTATCTACGATCATAGAAGAACTGTTTTTGATGGGAGCGATGCTTTGTTTGATTTTCTTTAACGAAAATATAAAGCATCAGGGTTTTGGGTTCTTCGTTCATTATTCTCAACCTCAGAGCATATCGGTTCAAACGGCATATATAATGTCGGCGGTCGTTTTTGTTGCGGCTGTCATCTCCTTATCGATATATTTGAGTTTTAATAAAGCTTTAAAGAAAAACATAGAAACAAGTATAACGGAATTAGAGAATATGATGTCTATTGTAAAAATGTATGACAAAATCTCTCGTATCGTTTTAGGTATGCTTATGCTGTGTTGCATAAAATGTGAGGCGATGTCTCTTTTGGCTGCACTTGTAGCGTATGGCATAATTATTAGAATTAAAATCGCTTTAATGAAGAAGTATTTATTATAAAACTTTAAGACCTTAACTCAAAGTGCGGGGAAAGAGAAGTCTGAGATAAGAGTTTTAACACAAACTATGTAAAATGAAAAATAATGTTAAGAATCTTAACACAAACTCCCCAAAACGCAAAATAATGTTAAGAATTTTAACACAAACAGCGCAAAATGCAAAAAAATGTTAAGAATCTTAACACAAACGGCATAAAATACAAAATAATGTTAAGCATCTTAACATAAACCACAGAAACAGAATGAATATGTTAAGACCGCTCCAAAATTTGAACTGAAAAGGACTCCTTCGGCTGAAGGAGCCCTCACTATTTTTTGAAAAAGTCTGTTACTGCGCCAAATAATACGGTTTTAATGAATTCCCTTCGGCCATTTTCAAAGCTGCCGCAAGATCGCTGTTATTGCTTTCGTTTTTAGTCATAGCGTCGGCCATGCTGAATAAGAAATGATATATGGAAGTGTCCGGAGCATATTCATAGATGTAGACCGGACAGCCTTCAAGACCTGTTTCTTTCTGAATAGCAAGAAGTGAATCGGCGTAATTCATTACTTCATCGATAAGACCTGCATCTTTTGCCTGATCGGAAGTGTAAAGTCTGCCGTCAGCCAGCTCTTTTACAGTTTCGATATCAAGTCCTCTGCCTTGTGCGACAATGCCTGTAAACTGTTCGTAGCTTTCGTCTACTATGGACTGATAAATAGAGATCTGTTCATCTGTCATAGGATCGAAATAGCTTCCCATTGCTTTATTGTCACCGGCTGTTATGGTAGTGGTTTTGATATCGAATTTTTCCAAAAGCCCGGATATATCCACATAAGTTCCAAGAGTCACTCCGATAGAGCCTGTCATAGTGTTTCTGTTAGCATAAATTTTATCAGCTGCACAGGAAATATAGTATCCTCCTGAAGCACAGGTCGGACCCATTATTGCATATATAGGATTTCCTGTTTTTTCTTTGTAATCAAGAAGAGCCAGGTAGACTTCATCAGTTGCATAAACACTGCCTCCCGGAGTATCGAGATAAAGGATGATCCCTCTGTTCATAGGTTCTTTAGCAGAGCTTTCTATCATACCTAAAACCCATTCCTGGTTATATGATGCAGTTTCGTAGATGGCTGAAGAACCGGCATTGTCTATGGTGCCTGTGATGTTTATCTGCGTAAAGTGTTCTGTGTTCAAGTTATATCCCGGTTCAGATGAGCTGTCTGATACTGCATATACTATGCCGCAGATCCCAAGAAAAGCTGCAATTATAACTATTAATATTATAACTCCTTTTTTCTTCTTCTTTTTCTTCTGTTTAGGCTGGTCTGCTGTTCTGAATTCAGCCCATCTATCATAATTTTCTGTTTTGTTTTGTTCTGTATCCATAGTTGCCTCCTTTTTGTGCATTATAACACAAACATAAAAAAAATAGTACCGTGTAAAATTATGGATTGACCAAAACTGTATTACGTGTTATAGTACAGTTATCAAGGGGGAAAGGAGGTTTCTGCAAATGTTCAGAATAGATCTGAAAAGCCGTAAAGCTATCTATGAACAGGTGGTGGATAATTTTAAGGAAATGATAATTTCCGGCATATTAAAACCAGACGAAAAAGTCCCCTCTGTCAGAGAGTTAGCTAAAGAGCTGACAATAAATCCGAACACCATACAGAAAGCCTATAGAGAATTGGAAAGCAGGGGATATTTTTATTCTGTATCAGGGTTAGGGAATTTTGTGGCTGCACCTTCGGATAAACAGGACAACTCCGCAAGGATAAATGAATTGAAAGATACTTTTAAAACTGCTTTGAATGAGCTGGTATATCTCGAATGTCCCAAGGAAGAAATAATGGATATCCTGAAGGAAAGCGCGCTGATGAGAGAGGGGGAAACGAAGATATGATACGTGTGAATAATGTCATAAAGTCTTTCGACGGTTTTCCTGCATTGAACGGGTTGAGCCTGAATGTAAAAAAAGGTTCGATATACGGTCTGGTAGGGGTAAATGGATCGGGAAAGACAACTATTATCAAGCACCTGATCGGAGCGTACAAACAGGATGAAGGAGAAGTTTTGGTTTCCGGAGAAGCCATATATGACAATGTGGCGGTAAAGGAAAAAGTGGCGTATATTTCTGATGATCTGTATTTTTTCGGGTTATACAGTCTTAAAGGATCTGCGGCTTACTATAAAAAATTGTATCCGAACTGGAACTGGGAAAGATATGCTCATATGGTGCAGCAGTTTGGTTTAAATGAAAAGGTTAAGCTGTCTAAGTTCTCAAAGGGGATGCAGAAACAGGCAGCATTTATACTTGCGATGTCATCCATGCCGGAGGTGCTCATACTGGACGAACCTATCGACGGCTTGGATCCGCTCATCAGAAGACTTGTTATAAAGTATATCGTGGAAGATGTGGCGGAAAGGGAAATGACAGTACTGGTGTCCTCTCACAATCTTAAGGAGATGGAAGACCTGTGCGATTCAATTGGGATAATCAACAAGGGACAAATGTTGATAGAAAGAGATTTGGATGATTTAAAATCTGACGTGCATAAGATCCAGGTAGTGTTTCCTGAGGGAGAGGAAGCATCTTTAGAAGGACTGGAAGTGCTGTTCAGAGAAAAAAGAGGCAGTGTAGAACTGTTTATTATCAGGGGAGAAAGAGAAAAGATCGAGAATAATTTCAAAAAAAGCAGACCGATCGTTTATGACCTGCTTCCGCTGACACTTGAAGAAATATTTGTCTATGAAACAGGAGGTGAGAACGATGAACTCAAAGAGATCCTTTTCTAGTATTTCAGTACCTTTCATAGTAGAAAATTTAAAGAGATTCTGGATAGGAAGCGCATTTGCCCTTGTAGGATATATATGTGCCTGCTGTATACCTTTGCTTATGGGCGGCGTTCATAACGGAAATGTGTCCAGCATACTGAGGGTATCTTATGCCCCTGTTGTGCTGCTGACGTTCATAGTTCCTATAGTTGCGGCAATGCTGATATATTCATATATGCAGCAGCAGAGTTCAGCGGCAATAGTGCATTCGCTTCCGTATACAAGAAAACAGATATTTCATTCCAGCTTTATTTCAGGGCTGATCTTATGCATAGTTCCGGTAGTTATAACAGGACTGATCCTCACACTGACCAGCATATTAAGCGAGCCTGTTCTCTATACGGACTTTGATCCTCAGACCGGATTCTTTACATATGATATCTTTACTCCGGGGAAGGTTATGGAATGGATGGGAATTATATGCCTGTTTAATGCTGTTGTGTTTGCTGTTTCTGCTTTTGCGGCAGTGATCACAGGTTCAACACTGGTTCAGGCAATGCTGTCAATGGTACTTCTGTTTATAATCCCAGCACTGCTGGAGCTTGTCAGCCTTGTAGGGCAGAGGATGCTTTACGGTTATGTGCAGCCTGAATGGGTAGATACCATATGCAGTTATACTTCCGCTCCAATAGCTATGATAGAAGAAAGCATGACAGCAGTTCTTTGTCAGATATGCATAGCATTTTTACTCTATGTGCTTGCTTACTGCTTATATAACAGGCGCCATATGGAAAAAGCCAGAGATACTTTGGTTTTCAATTTTACAAAACCTGTTGTGAAGTATGTGGTAGCATTTATTGGAATGTGCTGTTTTGGGTTCTTCCTTGAAGCCTTTTATGACGGCGCAGGAAATAATATCCTTTACGTAGGCGCATTTATAGGCGCTCTGGTGGCATATGTTGCATCAGACATGCTTATTCAGAAAAGGATAAGGATAAAAGGCTTTGTAAAAGGTTTTGGTCTGTATTTTGCGGCAGCAGTCATCTTCTTCGGAATATTCGCCTTTGATATTTTCGGATATGAAACATCCACACCTGATGCAGATGAGGTGAAAGGGGTATATATTGAAGGAATATCTGCAGAGTATTATAAACACTATGCGATGAACGGTGAAGGCTCTGAGGGAATGATACAAGATACTGAAGCTATACAGAGAGTTTTAAATCTTCACAGTGCACTTATAAACGAAAGAGATACTTTCTTTGAAAAAGACAATTCATATTATCTTGCGGACACAGCAGAGATCATGCCGGCGGATATTACTTACACTTGGGTAGATATAGTATATGTTTTGGAAAACGGTAAAGAAGTAAAAAGATCTTATGATTCCATACCTGAAAACTGGCTCTACAGCAATGAGGATGTAAGAAGCCTGGTGGAGAGTGAACCATACAAAGAGATGATATATCCTATTTTGGGATGGGAACTGGAAGATATGGCGCTTACAGGAATAAACCTTCTTCCAAGTTATGAGGGTGATGTATGCGGAAAGAAAACTGTTCAGATAAGCGATCAGGACAGGATGGAACAGCTTTTCAATGCTTACCAGGAAGATCTGAGATCTCTTACTTTTGAAGAAATGAATATATCCGGATCCGAGAACAGAGCGTTGTTTACAGTAGAATTGGCGGTTAAGAATTCTGATGTGATAAGCGAGGAACTCAATAAAGAGTACTACGAATATTACGGTTATTATTACAGCGACGACCATGAGTATTTTGAATACAATGTTAACAGGCACTACGAAAAAACTTTGGCACTTTTAAAAGAGTGGGGCATTTATAACAGTCTGGTCGTATCTGCCAATGACATAGATCATATGAACGTTGTTAAAGTAGAGATCAGAGAAGATAACAGTCAGAAAGAGTATCCTTCAGTTACTATAACTGATAGAGAAGCTATACAGACTGTCCTCGATACAGCCGCATCGGACTGGTACAACTATGACCTCAGATATGAAATCACTGCATATCCGAATAATCGTACTATGGCAGATGAATGTATTTATCTTTACTATGATCCGGACAATGTTCCTGAATTCATATCCGGAGCGTTTTAGAATTATTATCTTCACGATCACATAAAAGCGAAGGTTTGGGACTTTGGGCTCAAACCTTCGCTTTTTTAGTAAAAAAACAAAAGCCTCAAAGGAGGAGACTTCGAGACTTCTGTATATATAAAACGATTTGTATGAGCTGAGATAAGAGTTATTAAGCTTCGATGCTCTTGATAAGGTTTACCATTTCGATAGCACCTAATGCACATTCATAGCCTTTGTTTCCTGCTTTTGTACCGGCTCTTTCGATAGCCTGTTCGATATTTTCTGTAGTAAGAACGCCGAACATTACAGGGATCTCGCTTGCCAGTGAAACTGAAGCTATACCCTTTGATACTTCGCTGCAGACATAGTCGTAATGAGTTGTTGTACCTCTGATAACTGCGCCAAGGCAGATAACTGCATCGTATTTGCCGCTCTTAGCCATTTTTGAAGCGATGAGAGGGATCTCAAATGCGCCAGGGACCCATGCAACATCTATGTTGGATTCTGCAACATCGTGACGGAGAAGACCGTCCATTGCACCGCTGAGAAGCTTTGATGTGATGAATTCGTTGAATCTTGTTACAACGATGCCGATTTTTATACCTTCTGATACCAGTTTGCCTTCGTATGTTTTCATTTTTATTTCCTCCTTAGTTATTAAAATGATTTTATGTATTAATAGTCAAGTAAGTGACCCATCTTGTTCTTCTTGGTCTTGAGATAGAAAAGATCGTGCTTGTTTGGTTCGGCCTGGATAGGGAGTCTTTCTGTGATCTCAATACCGAATTCAGAAAGCTGATATACTTTGTCAGGATTGTTTGTGAGGAGCCTCATGGTTTTAACTCCAAGATCTCTGAGGATCTGAGCTCCTATGTAGTATTCTCTTTGGTCTCCTCTGAAACCGAGAGCAAGATTTGCTTCTAAAGTATCCATGCCCTGTTCCTGAAGCTCATAAGCTCTGAGTTTGTTGATAAGGCCGATGCCTCTGCCTTCCTGTCTCATATAAAGCACAACGCCTCTGCCTTCTTTTTCGATCTGTGACATTGCAGAAGTGAGCTGATCACCGCAGTCGCATCTGAGAGAACCGAAGGTATCTCCTGTGAGACATTCTGAATGAACTCTGCAGAGCACGTTTTCGCCGTCTCCGATATCTCCTTTAACGAGAGCAATATGATGTTCGCCGTTTAACATATTTACATAACCGTAAGCTATGAAATCGCCGTATTTTGTAGGAAGCTGTGATTTTGTAGCTCTTTCCACCAGTTTTTCATGAGTTTTTCTGTATTCCTGAAGGTCGTGGATAGTGATGAACTTCATATCGTATTTTTTGGCAACTTCTATGAGTTCCGGTGTTCTCATCATAGTTCCGTCGTCGCCCATGATCTCGCAGCACAGACCTACTTCTTTGAGACCTGCAAGACGCATAAGGTCTACTGTGGCTTCTGTATGACCGTCTCTTTCGAGGACGCCGTTTTGCTTAGCAAGAAGAGGGAACATATGACCCGGTCTTCTGAAATCTTCAGGTTTAACGTCATCTTCTATACATTTCATAGCTGTGATAGAACGTTCAGCTGCTGAAATACCTGTAGTTGTATCCACATGGTCTATAGAGATGGTAAATGCTGTTTCGTGGTTGTCTGTATTTTTTGTTACCATCTGAGGGATTTGAAGTCTTTGCACATATTCCTTTGACATTGGCATACAGATAAGACCTTTGCCGTATGTAGCCATGAAGTTGATGTTTTCTGTTGTGGCAAATTCTGCAGCGCAGATAAAATCTCCTTCGTTTTCTCTGTCAGGATCGTCTGTTACCAGTATTATCTTTCCTTGTCTGAGATCTTCTAAAGCTTCTTCGATAGTGTTGAATTTAAACATAATGCTCCTGCCTTTCTATATATGGATCAAAATCCGTTTTGAATGAGAAATTCCATAGTAAGCTCCGATTTCTTTTCCTGTTTAGAGGAGGGGAGAAGGAATTTTTCTACATATTTTCCTATAATATCTGTTTCTATATTTACGATATCTCCTTCGCCTTTTTCGCTGAGTATGGTGGCCCCTAAAGTGTGAGGGATAATGGATACGGAAAATCTGTCCGCTGATTCATTTGTTACCGTAAGACTTATTCCGTCTATCGCTACAGAACCTTTTTCGATGATGTAACGCATGACATCCGGTGAGGTCTTGAAAGTGTAGCGTATGGCGATGTCGTCTTTGATTTTTTTAACGATGGTGCCCACTCCGTTTACATGTCCGGAAACGATATGGCCTCCGAATCTGCCGTTGGCAGCCATAGCTCTTTCTAAGTTTACTCTGCTGCCGCTTTTGAGGGCTGACAAAGAGGATCTGTTGAGAGTCTCATGCATAACGTCGGCGGAGAATCCGCTGCTGCTGAAAGCTGTTACTGTGAGGCAAACTCCGTTTACTGCCACGCTGTCGCCAAGAGCAAGGTCTGAGGTCACTGTTTTTGCGAATATTTCAAGAGTGGCTGAATGAATACCTTTCTTAATGTTCTTTATCGTGCCTACTTCTTCAATTATCCCCGTGAACATCTTTGATCACCTCGCTTTCTATAAGAATGTCGTCGCCTAAGTGAGAAATGCTCTGAGTTTTCAGATGTATTCCCTCCGGCGGAGAAGCAAACCCCGCACCTTCTACAGGGGTTTTGGCCTCCATGCCTCCAAAGAGCTTAGGGGCAATGTAGGCTTGCACTTTATTCACTATACCGCTTTCAAGCGCGGACCAGTTTAAAGTGCCCCCGCCTTCCAGCAGTATGCTGTCTATATTCATTTCTCCTAACGTTTTCATCAGCTGAGGAAGATCTATGCTGTCCTGAAGCGGATCCTGAGAAATGATCCTGCATCCGGAGTTTTCCAGATCTTTCTTTCTTCCTTCATCTGAAGAACATGTTACGATGATGGTGGGGACTGCGGCAGCTGTCTTTACTATCTGTGAACCAGGAGGAGTACGGAGATAGGTGTCACAGATTATCCTGACAGGATCTCTGCCGTTTCCGATCCGACTGGTGAGGAGAGGATCGTCTGCAAGTACAGTGCCGATCCCGACCATTATCGCGGTGTATTTATGCCGTTGGTGGTGGACATGGTTTCTGGCAGTTTCGCCTGTGACCCATTTAGAGTCTCCTGTATAACATGCGATCTTGCCATCCATTGTCATGGCATATTTCATACACACAAAAGGTGTTTTTGACTGTATATAATGCATGAATATCTCGTTTATATTGATGCATTCTTCTTTGAGCACATCTTCTGTTACGGATATCCCGTGTTCTTTAAGGATATTTATCCCTTTGCCGGCAACCAGAGGATTTGGATCTCTTGTGCCTACAACTACACGAGCAAGTTTTGCATCTATTATTGCTTCGGTGCAGGGGGGCTGTTTGCCGTAGTGGCAGCAGGGCTCCAGAGTAACATACATTGTGGCTCCTTCAGGATCTTCCGTACAGGAAGCCAAAGCGTTTCTTTCTGCGTGGAGGCTGCCGTATTTTTCATGAAAACCTTCACCGATGATGCGCCCGTTTTTTACGATGACGGCTCCGGCTACCGGGTTTGGGGATACATATCCGTAACCTTTTTTAGCCAGATCTATTGCAGTTTTCATGTAGTATTTATCTGTCATCTTATACCTCTCAATAAAAAATGCTCTGAACTATAATTCAGAGCATGAAATCACAAATATACAGAAATGATGCATAAATATCGTGTGAAATAAAAAATCCGGAATGAAAAACATCCCAGAGCACACACAACAAATACGCACAGAAAATTTCTGCGTATAGATCTTCTCCCATCCAGACTATACTGTCGGCTCCGGAATCACACCGGATCATGCCTTTCGGCTCGCGGGCTTTACCGCCGGTAGGGACTTTCACCCTGCCCTGAAGATATAGTTATTTTTTTCTGAGTATAACTCTGGAAGATTGAAATGTCAATGTTTTTTTACGAAAAGCAGAAAGGAGGGAAAAACTTAAAATAATATTTAGGTGTCAAGAAAAAAGGCTTGACACTGCTTGCTGTGTGGTGTAAAATAAAACAGCTTGACAGGTGGTGATAAAGTGATAGATGTAAAGATCGGTCTGCTGTTTGATTACTACGGTCAGTTTCTAACAGCAAAACAGAGAGAAGTAATGCATCTTTATTTTGAAAACGACTACTCGTTAAGTGAAATTGCGGAGGAACTGCATGTTAGTAGACAAGCGGTCCACGATATGATAAAAAAATCAAAAAAAGCTTTATATGAATATGAAGACAGGCTTGGGCTGGCATTGAAATTATCTAGCAAAGACGAGGCTATAGATAAGATAGAGAATATCACTGACGAACTGATTTCTCTTGTGGCAGCTGCAGATGCGGCAGCGGCAAAGGGTGCTAAGGAACTTCAGGTTAGCAAAGAAGAGCTTTTGTCTAGGCTTATAAACATAAAAGATATTATTTCCAACATCGAATAGGAGAATAAAGAATGGCGTTTGAAAACCTTTCGGAACGACTTCAAGGAGCGTTTAAAAAGTTAAAGGGCAAAGGCGTATTGACAGAAGCGGATGTAAATGAGGCGCTGCGAGAAGTCAGACTGGCTCTTTTGGAGGCAGACGTAAGTCTGGAAGTCGTTAAACAGTTTGTTGGTGCCGTAAGAGAAAAAGCTTTGGGACAGGAAGTTCTTGAAAGTCTTACACCGGCTCAGCAGATCGTTAAGATCGTAAACGAAGAACTTACTCAGATAATGGGGGGACAGGTAAGCAAGCTTACTTATTCTCCATCTGGATTCACAACTATCCTTATGGCGGGTCTTCAGGGTACAGGTAAGACCACTACCTGCGGAAAGCTGGCTCTGCACCTTAAAAAAGAAGGCAAAAAGCCAATGATGGCAGCCTGCGACGTTTACAGACCGGCAGCTGTTGATCAGCTCAAAATAGTCGGTGAAAAAATAGGAGTGCCTGTGTTCACTCTTCCTGACTGCAAAGAGCCGGAAAAAATTGCCGCTGCAGCAAGAAGAGAGGCTGAAATAAAGGGTTACAACATCCTTATCGTAGATACATCCGGTCGTCTTCACGTAGACGAAGATCTGATGGATGAGATCGTAAGGATCAAAGATGCGGTAAATCCTCATGAAATACTGTTGGTAGTAGACTCTATGACAGGTCAGGACGCAGTAAATGCGGCTAAAAGTTTCAATGAAAGACTTGAGATCAACGGTATAGTAATGACTAAGATGGATGGCGACACCAGAGGCGGTGCGGCACTGTCTGTTAAACAGGTCACAGGAAAACCGATCAAATTCATAGGTGCCGGAGAAAAATCCGAAGCTCTCGAGGTATTCTATCCGGAGAGAATGGCATCAAGAATACTGGGAATGGGAGATATGCTCTCTCTCATAGAACAGGCCGAAAAGACTTTTGACAAGGAAAAGGTAGAAAAGCTCGAAAAGAAAATGAAAAAGAGCCAGGCCCTTGACCTTGAAGACTTCCTCGATCAGATCCAGCAGGTCAAACGTATGGATAACTGGAACAATATGCTGAAAATGATACCGGGAGTCAAACAGAAGGATATCGACAAAGTGGATATGGACAATACGAACAGAGAAATGAAACGTATGGAAGCTATAATCCAGTCCATGACACCGCAGGAAAGAAGAAATCCTGAGATCATCAACGGAAGTCGAAGAAAAAGGATCGCTGACGGCTGCGGACTTACGGTAACAGACGTAAACGCGCTGCTTAAGAGATTCGACGACACCAAGAAGATGATGAGACAGTATGGTTTCGGTCCTAAACCGGGTGCAAAAAACAAGCCGCAGCAGCCAAAGATGCAGAACGGCAAACCGGTGAAAAAAGAAAGACATAAGAAACAGAAAAAGAAGAAGTAGGTAAGAATGAGGGATACCCTCTTCAAATATTAAATTTATGAATTATAATACGGAGGTATAACAATGGCAGTTAAAATCAGATTAAGAATAATGGGCGCAAAGAAAAAACCTTTCTATAGAGTAGTAGTAGCAGACTCTCGTTCACCAAGAGACGGAAGATGCATCGAAGAAATCGGTTATTTCAATCCTGTAGCAGATCCTGAAGTTCTCAAGATCAATGTTGAAGCAGCTCAGAAATGGATCGCAAACGGCGCACAGCCTACAGATACTGCAAAAGCTCTTTTAAAGAAAGCAGGCGTTTACGAAGCTAAAGCTGAATAACATTTACAGGAGACGATAGACTATGGTTGAATTAGTGGAAGCTATTGCTAAGTCTTTAGTAGATCATCCTGACCAGGTCAGTGTAACTCAGACTGAAAACAATCAGACTTTAGTTCTGGAACTCAGGGTAGCACCTGAAGATATGGGTAAGGTGATTGGAAAGCAAGGCAGGATTGCAAAGGCAATCAGAGTTGTAGTTAAAGCAGCAGCAACCAAGATGAATAAGAGAGTTGTTGTTGAAATCGCTCAATAATAGCAGGGGCCGTTTAAGCGGCCCTTTTTTGTAATTTTAAGTTGAGGGAAGTATTATGTTAAAGAGATTTAAACTTGGACAGATCGTTAATGCGGTTGGTCTTAAAGGGGAAAGTAAGGTATATCCCTATACGGATTATAAAGAACGTTTTGAAGAACTGGACAGTTTGTATATAGAAAACACTGTATATAAGATCGAAAAGGTCAGATATATGGGAGAAATGGCTATAGTTAAATTTGCAGGAGTTTCGGATAGAAACGCAGCAGAGGCTCTTAAGGGAAAATATCTTTATATAGACAGAGAAAATGCAAGAGAACTGGGAGAAGATGAGTACTTCGTACCTGATTTGATCGGACTTCAGGTAAAGGATGAGGCCGGAGAGAATATCGGAGAACTATGTGACGTTATTCAGAACTCCGCTCAGGATGTTTATGAGATCAAGATGCCTGATGGAAAGACATTTATGATACCTGCGGTAGGGGAATTTATCCTTAAGGTAGATATGGATAACAGAGAAATGGTCGTAAGACTGATAGAAGGAATGATAGATTAATGAAGATCGATGTTTTTACACTTTTTCCTGAATTGTTTGGGCCTGTAGTTACAGACAGCATATTGGGCAGAGCCAATGAAAGCGGTCTGGTAGAAGTTAAGGTCCACAATATCAGAGATTATACAACAGACAAACACAACAAAACCGACGATTATCCTTTTGGCGGCGGCGCAGGTATGGTAATGTACGCTGAGCCTAT
>JAFQKJ010000031.1 GCA_017397005.1 Bacillota bacterium | reverse complement strand
GATGAAATCGGTCTTACAGACGGAAGATATAATGCTGAGAATAATAAAGATTTCTTACGCGGTGATGTAGCGATTGTTTCTTACAATTCTTTATCGTGTGAAAAAGCAGTAAACATTTTTGAAAATATTCCTGCGGAAACAGAAGAACAGAAAACTCGCTTTGCAATAATGAACGAGTATTGGGATACACGTATTGACATCCCTGATTATTCAAAAGGGCTTACTTTGACTTGGGATGAAGCAAGAGCTTTAGTTGGTCAGGATATTGATACTGTAAAGCGCTACGTAAGAACTTTGGAAGACTGTCTTTATTTTTATTGCGCAGCTGGCTTTACTCAACCAGATGGTGATATAAAGTACAATGTTGGCGATTACACTTGGCATTTCAATTATTCTCCTCAAGTTGTTTTTGAGCGTAGCGAAGGCAACTGTGGAGGAAACGCAGCTCTGTTTGTTTATCTTTTGGAAGGTGATTACGACGAAGTTGGTTATGTATCAAAGAGAAGCCCTCTTGGTGAAGGCGGACATGTAACTAACTACTTTAAAGATGGCAGCATATATTATGTGTTCGATTTAAATCAGTTCGTTAATGACCATTCCAAAGGGATATACTTACATACAGGCACAAATTTGAACGAAACCGTAAAGGACTTCTTTGATATTGACGACCCTGAAGAAGATAACCCTGCGATGATGGCTTATACATACACTGGTTGTTTAGGCGGGGATGCCCCTCAGAAATGGTCAATAACAGACCCTGTATCATATCTGATTGAGGGCTACGCAGAAAACGTAAACATCGTATACGAAACACCAGAAGAAGGTTATGTATATGAATTTATTGAAGTAAGCCAGGATGTTCTGAATAAAATAGAAGAAATGCGTAATCAGAGATAGGTAGGAAATTTACTAAACAACTCACGCGTCAACTCACGCGTGAGTTGTTTTTTGTATAAAGAAAACCCAGTGTTTTCAACGGTTTGTGCCGTTTCGGGCACTATTTCCACTCATTTAAAATTTTATCAAGGATCTTCTTCTCTTTCTTTGAAAGAGTTGAGGATCTTTCTTTTATATATGCCTCAAACAGGTCAGGCCTTCTTTCCTTTGTCAGTCTGAGGGAATTCTCAAGCTGCCATAAATGGATATTCTCATGATGACCGCTCAGAAGTACTTCCGGAACAGGCATATCTCTCCATTCTCTCGGTTTTGTATACTGAGGATATTCTATAAGTCCGCTGCAGATAGACTCCTCTGAATGAGCTTCACTGTTTCCCAGAACGCCCGGGATAAATCTGGCGACAGAATCTATCAGCACCATGGCAGGGAGTTCTCCGCCGGTAAGGATATAGTCCCCTATGGATATCTCTTCCATGTTCCAGTATTCAAGAGCTCTCTCATCTACCCCTTCATAATGTCCGCAAAGGATGACCAGATCTTCCCCTGAAGCAAGCTCCAGCACCTTTTCATGAGTAAGGACTTTTCCCCTCGGAGACATATATATTATCTTCTTCCCTTCAGCTCCGTTAGCTTCAAGAGCTGCGGAGATAGGCTCAGCGTACATTACCATACCTGCGCCGCCGCCAAAAGGATAATCGTCGGTTTTGTTGTGTTTGTCTGTTGTATAATCTCTGATATTGTGGACCTTAACTTCTACCAGACCGCTTTCATTGGCTCTGCCCAATATG
>JAFQKJ010000030.1 GCA_017397005.1 Bacillota bacterium | reverse complement strand
TGTTACATATATTCTACTTTTATAGAATATTATTGTCAATCTATATCGCCAAATCCCTTTTTAAACAGCTCCACCATATCCTCATTTTCTTCTATGAGATAAGATCTTGCCACATTCCCATATTCATCATAGTCGCATCCATCCCACCATACCGCCGCCTTTATACGGCTGTAACCTTTGATACTTTCAAACATATCCTCTACCCACTCTTCTTTATCACCGCCTGCTTGTGCGCATCCAAACTCCGTTATCATTATAGGTTTGGAATAGTTGTCCAAAGTCCTTTCATACACAGGCTCATATATCTCATCAAAACTTCTCCATACTTCGCCTTCATAATAAGTCCCTGTATTGTATCCGGTTATCCCTATCACATCTACATATTCATCTCCGGGATAATAATTATACTCATGATTCCATTTATAGTCCGGAAAAGATCTTTCGTTAGGATTCCACACCCATATCGTATAAGCTCCCGCTCCTTCTTCCATAAATATTCCAAATATATATCTGTACATATCGTTGAATATCTCCGTATCTCTTGAAGTATGATACGCAGAATACTCACACCAGTCTCCGTTCATCTCATTGCAGAGCCTGAAAAGCACCGGGATCTTAAGTTCAGCCAAAAGCTTTGCGTAATCTCTGATATACTCATCGTATTCTCCATTCAGGATATCATAGACCATATTCCCCTCTTCACTGAATTTAGTCTGAAGAGTCAGCTCAACAGTTCTTCCTTCTTCCTGTGCAGAGGTCAAAACTCTTCTTATACGCTCCAGAGAATCCGATGACTCAAAATGTGAATAGTATAAAAGGATCTCAAAACTGTGTTCTAATCGATTTTCAAGCTGAGTAAGACGACTCCAGTCCTCATCTATCCCCCATTTGAACACTCCCCACGTAAAGCCGCTTTCTTCACCAAAATACCGGTCATATATTTCTGCGGTTTCCTCTGCCCAGTGAGTTCTAATACCGTCTTTAGCTTCACCGTCTCTTACAGGCTCCAGAGTTTTCGCCAAAGACAAAACCTCTTCTTTAAACCCTTCCGATTCCGAGGTCTTGGCAAATACGGTACATACCTTATAATCGCTGAATACCACATCTGCACAGATATAATGGTTCATATCCTCTTCCAGCCCCTTAAGCGCTTCTCGGTTCCATCCGGTTACCTGCATATGATATTTACCGGTATCGTCTATTTCCGTATAACCCTGCCTGTGGTCTTTAGTATTATCTATGAACCTATTGGAGTAAGATAAATAGGAACTGACTTCGTTTTTATCCTCAAAATCTTCCATATATATCCTGTACTCCCTTCCCCTCGTATCAACTTCTACTCCAAGCTCGCCCAAGCTTATCACTCCGTCAACAGTTTCAGGCAGCATCACTTTATACCCCTCTTTTCTGTTGATGATCTCTGTGCCCAGCTCAGTCACTTCCACATCAACAAACCCTCTGCTGTACTCTCTTTCAGCCGCATCTGCTCCTTTAGAAAGTTCAGCTCCCGTCTCACTTGCCGCAGGCTTTGATATATAAAACATAACCGCGACACATAAGATCAAAACCGCCGCCGCTCCAATTATCAAAGCTCCCTGCCTTTTCTTATATTCCATATTTAAAACCCCTTCTTTTATTCTATAACTATAGAATAATTGTATTCTATAGTTATAGAACGAAATTGTCAATATTATTTACAAATATTGTTTCCCACTCTTCCCTGATGTGATACAATTCAAATCACTACATTTTAATCAGCACAGGAGACATTATGGATAAAATAATCAAAACCCTCGCCGCCGAAACAGGCAGACGAGAAGATCATATCAGAAACGTTATCACCCTTTTAGACGAAGGAAGCACGATACCTTTCATTGCAAGATACCGTAAAGAAATGCACGGTTCAATGGACGATACAGCCCTTAGAGAACTTGCAGACAGACTGGGGTATCTCAGAAATCTGGAATCCAGAAAACTAGAAGTCAAAAAATCCATCGAGAATCAGGAAAAGCTTACTGAAGAACTGGCAAAAGAAATAGATGATGCCAAGACCTTGACAGAAGTAGAAGACCTTTACAGACCGTATAAACAAAAACGACGCACTAGAGCTACTGTTGCAAAGGAGAAAGGTCTGGAACCCCTCGCGGCACTTATCTTTTCTCAATCGGCTTCTCTTCCTGCCCTTTCAAATCTTGCAGAAAAATATATAGATGAAGAAAAGGGTGTTCTTAACTCAGAGGACGCGCTGGCAGGAGCTTCAGATATAATAGCCGAATTCATCTCTGATTCTGCGGACATAAGAAAAGTCATCCGTGAATACTTCCTCTCACACGGAAGGATAGTTTCACAGGCCGCCAAAGAAGAAGAATCGGTGTACATGCATTATTATGATTTTCAGCAGACCTTGTCTAAGCTTCAAGGGCATCAGGTCCTGGCTCTAAACAGAGGGGAAAAAGAAGGTTTCCTCAAAATCGCGGTAGAGGCCGACAAAGATAAAGTTCTAGATCTCATTTACAAAAGAACAGTCACTTCTTCATCCGAGGCTTCAGATTTTGTCAAAACCGCCGCTCAGGACGCCTGGGACAGATTGATCTCATCCTCTATCAAAAACGAGCTCAGATCATCTCTCACGGAAGAAGCTTCAGAAGGCGCCATCCACAATTTCGCCCTCAATCTTAAACCTCTGCTGATGCAGCCTCCTGTAAAAGGACATATCACCATGGGCCTTGATCCGGGATATAAAAACGGGTGCAAGGTTGCTGTCATAGACGGTACAGGCAAGGTCCTTGACACCTGTGTAGTTTATCCTACTTTCAGCGAAAAGAAGAAAAACGAGGCCATTCAGACTCTGTCTGCAATGATAAAAAAGAACAAAGTTGAACATATCGCTATAGGAAACGGCACCGCTTCAAGAGAAACAGAACAGATGACTGTAGAAATGATCCGAGGTTTAGGTTCCTCCGTATCATATATGATAGTCAACGAAGCCGGAGCTTCTGTGTATTCCGCTTCAAAGCTTGCTGCGGAAGAATTTCCTCAGTTCGACGTTAACCTCAGAAGCGCGGTATCCATTGCAAGACGACTTCAAGACCCTCTCGCAGAACTTGTTAAAATAGATCCTAAAGCCATCGGTGTAGGCCAGTATCAGCACGATATGCCTCAAAAAAGGCTTGATGAATCCCTTTCCGGAGTAGTGGAAGACTGCGTAAACGCAGTAGGAGTAGATCTCAATACAGCTTCTCCTGCGCTCCTTCAGCGAGTTTCCGGTCTCAATTCCTCAACTGCCGGCAACATCGTAGCCTACAGAGAAGCTAATGGAGAATTCACCAGCAGAAAACAGCTTCTGAAAGTGCCAAAACTTGGCCCTAAAGCATTTGAACAGTCTGCCGGATTTCTCAGGATCCCTGGAAGTAAAAACCTTTTGGATAACACCGGAGTACACCCTGAAAGCTATAAGGCGGCGGAAGCTCTTCTTGAACTCTGCGGGTATGATATAAAATCTATCAGTTCTGACGTACTTAATATCCTTCCGGAAAAAATCAAAAAGTTTGGAGAAAAACAGCTTGCCGAAAAATGCGGCATAGGAGTGCCTACTCTTCAGGATATAGTAAAAGAACTGATGAAGCCGGGAAGAGATCCTAGAGATGAACTTCCTGCACCAATACTCAGGACCGATATTCTGGAAATGAAGGATCTGAAAGAAGGTATGATCCTCTCAGGAACAGTCAGGAACGTAATAGACTTTGGCGTTTTCGTAGACATTGGAGTCCATCAGGATGGTCTGGTCCACATTTCAGAAATAACAGAAAAATATATCAAACATCCTTCAGAAGTTCTCTCGGTAGGTGATATAGTAAAAGTATCTGTACTGTCTGTGGATGAAAAGAGAAAAAGGATAAGCTTGTCCATCAAACAGGCAAAATAAAAAGTCGACTCTATAGAGTCGATTTTTTATTTCAGAAAATTATACAGGCATAAAAGCCAACAATGCGAATTTTATCACGCATAAAGGAAATTCGAATATAAAAATTAAGCAAAAAACGCATTTTTGTTTGACAAATACCTGCCGCAAACATAGTATTATTTATATAGAAAGTGTTTTTTATACAAACGGATTTTTTAAATCGAATTGTATACAATATATATTCGCCGTATCTTTATTAAACACTTTACAAGGGGCTGACAAAATTGAAAAAAGAATGGAAAGGATTTAACACAGGCTCATGGACAGAACAGATCGACGTTGAAGAGTTTATTAAATTAAACTATAAACCCTATGACGGAGACGATACGTTTCTTGCCGGGCCAACAGAAAGAACGAAAGAATGCTGCGATAAAGTACAGGAGTTACTTGCAGCAGAAAGAAAGGCAGGCGGCACTTTAAAAGTTGATTCCAGCAGAATTATGAGGATCAACGCATTTGGACCCGGTTACATTGTACCCGGAAAGGATATCATCGTTGGGCTTCAGACTGACGAACCTCTCAAAAGAGGTATCTGCCCATTCGGCGGCATAAAAATGGTGCGAGAAGAAGTCGCTG
>JAFQKJ010000029.1 GCA_017397005.1 Bacillota bacterium | reverse complement strand
TTCTTTTCCTGTATATATCTCTTCGTTAAATGCCGGATCAACTGTTACTGAATTGTTTTTAAACTCCATCCCGCAGGTTGAGGAGCCGCCGCCGATCCAGAACACAGTTTTCTTACACCATTCAATGCTGTTGTTTTTATATAGATTAAATTCCGCTCTTTTTTCCTGCTTTATTACATTGTCATGGATACTGCAGTGCCCATGCTGATCCAGATAAAGATCAAACATACCTCCGCAGCAGTTCAGGAATTCACACTCGGAGATAACAAGTTCTTTGCAGTCATATTCCACCATAAGAAAATCAGAACAGTCGATGAATTTCGTTCCTTCTGCATAAACGCTGTTTTCTTTTTCTCCCTGAATAAATCTCTTGCCGTCTCTGCCTCTGCATATAACGGTACAGTCTTTAAGCGTTAACTTTGAACCCTGATACATATATATTTTTCCATCAGTATCCGGCTCGTTATAGTATATTGCACATCCATTAAAGGTCAGTTCTCCATAGCAGTATATACTGTTGTTGAAATGAACTATCTGATCAAAATATTCGCCTAATTCACCTTTTTCTATGATGATCCTTTCTTCAATATAAATCTCATCTTTTGCAAAGCACAGCCATTTGGCTTCACCCGCAATATTTTCAGAATTCTTTAATTCGAATCCTTTCATATCACTTCCGTAAAACATTGGCTTGCCATCCGGATCTCCCATAACAGGCACCTTAACTATGCTTAGTTCATCCACCATGCCCGCTTCTTTGAAAACGCCGTTTATTATGCTGCCGCCTTCCAGCAGGATCGAATCTATTCCGAACAGTTCTTTAAGCTTCATAAGGGCGGTTTCAGGTTCAAATTCATCTCTGCCTGCAAATATATACGATATCCCGGTTTCCTGAAGATAGGCAAGAAACTCATCCTGTACATCTTCACAAAGGATCTCTATGATATGAGCTCCGCCGTATCCCGGGTCATCATCATCTATCTCCGCTGTTTTCCAACCCAGTTTTCCAAAACGATCAACGGCAGCTGCATATCTTTCCGCATCATTATCAGCAATGAAGTCAGAGCGATCAAATTTTACACCTTCGTACTTTCCTAAATCAGGATACCAGCCTCCGGTAAAGCTTTCTTCCATAGTCACTCTGCCGCACATAAAACCTTGTGCAGGAAGCTCTCTGTTTAATCTATAGTATTCTTCTATCGCGTCTTCACATTTTTCCAGTCCCAGAAAATCGCCTGTGACTTTTCCATCGATAGACATTGTCATATGACATATCACATAAGCTCTGTTCATTTTTCTCTCCTGTTGCTTTGCAGAAAATACGTTATATATAATTAATTATATCACAGCCGCGAGGTATTTTGACAGATTTGTATATTGTTACTGCCGTTTTTACCATATATACTGTACATATGGATAAGGCAAGCGTACCTACATTTGAAATACAGGGAGGGCAATTTTGAAGAATAAAGTTACTCAGATCATTAAAGATTTCGTTAAAGAATATGAAAAACAGGAACATATATCTACTAGATGGGGAGAACCTCTCGTGGGCTTTGCGGATGCCAAACATCCTTTTATCCTCAGCCTTAAAGATATAATAGGCCCGAATCATGGAACTCCTGATGAAGTTTTAGACGATGCAAGTATAGTCATCGCGTATTATGTTCCTTATACAAAAGAGCTGGCAGACACCAACAAGACTGATCCTGCGATAGCTTCTCATGAATGGGCTGTTGCTTATGAAGAGACCAACGCTATGTTCAAAGAACTTAATACTTATGTTATAGCTAAGTTGAAAGAGTGGGGTTATGACGCAGGCATATCTCCAAAAACAAACACCTTCAGTACTACAGAGCTTAAAAGCGAATGGTCCTATCGTCACTATGCTTATGCAGCGGGTCTCGGAACCTTCGGGATCAACAATATGCTGATCACAAAGGAAGGCTGCTGTGGACGTTTCAACAATATCGTTACAAACCTGGATGTGGATCCGGATGCTCCTATGGAAGAAGAACTGTGCATTTACAAAAACAACGGCAAATGTATGGTCTGCATTAAAAACTGCCCTGCAAATGCCCTTTCACCTGAAGGCTTTGACAGACAGGCATGCTATGTAAATCTTCAGAAAAATGCTGCTGTACATACCGGTCTCGGAAGCTCATATTCCGATGAATCCGGAAATGCTTCAAACAGCTGCGGCAGTGATGTTTGCGGTAAATGCGTGACCGGATCTCCATGTGCTTTTTGGAAATAGTCAAAATACAGTATCACAAAATCACCCCTTTCTTCGGTTATTCTTCTCCGTCGAAAGGGGTTTTTCTGCTAATTATATTTATTTGTCCTATTTAAAAAGATTGAAGGCTTTGCTGAGATCTCCGATAGTATCCGTAGCATCGCTTGCTCTATAACTCGTAGAAGCAGTTATGATCCTGTCGGCCATCCTGCTTAAAGGCAGCGACTGAAGCCACACTTCTCCCGGTCCTGTAAGAGTAGCAAGAAACAGACCTTCACCGCCAAAGAATCCGTTTTTTATACTGCTTTGGAATTCAATATCATAGTTTACGGTATCACTCATAGCCACCAGACAACCTGTATCTATTTTAAGAATCTGACCCGGTTCAAGCTTTTTCTTTACTATAGTTCCTCCTGCATTCAAAAATACCACACCATCTCCTGTAAGTCTCTGCATTATGAAACCTTCACCGCCGAACAGACCTGAGCCAAGTTTTTTATGTAAATGCAAACCTACATTTACACCCTTTGCAGCGCAAAGGAATGATGTCTTCTGGCATATGAGAGTCTGATCAAAAGTATCCAGGTCAACAGGTATGATCTTGCCCGGATATGATGATGCAAAAGCTACCTTGGCTTTATTTGAAGGATCTGTGTTTGTAAACACAGTCATAAAGAGACCTTCACCGGTAAGAACACGTTTGCCTGCCCCGAAAAGTTTGCTTCCGAAGCTTTTTCCTTTATCTGATCCGCTTCCGTCGCCAAATATGGTATCCATCTTTATACATGCATCCATATAGTTCATAGCACCGGCTTCAGCCACAACGCTTTCACCCGGATCGAGCTCGATCTCAACGAACTGCAAATCATCGCCGAAGATCTCAAAATCTATAACATCCGCTTTCGTAAAAACAAAACCGTTTTTGCTCATTCTTTTCGGATCAGAACCAAAGTTTTGAGCACCGTTATTTCCGCCGCCTCCATAAGATGCTCCTCCCTGAGGTGCGCCGCAATTGCCGCAGAAAAAGCTGTTGTCCGGGATCTGAGCCCCGCAGTTTGTGCAAAATGCCATATTATTCCTCCTTATGATCTACGTTCCATAACGCTCATATATGCCGGTCTTATTATCTTATCTGTACAGATAAGCTCCTCTATCCTGTGTGCGCTCCATCCTACTATCCTTGCGATGGCAAACATGGCTGTATACAGTTCCTGAGGGATGTCCAGCATTTCATAAACAAATCCGCTGTAAAAGTCTACATTCGGGCTTACGCCTTTATATATCTTTCTGTGTTCTGCAATAACTATCGGTGCAAGCTCTTCTATATTAAGATAAAGCTGAAGGTCTTCTTCTCTGCCTTTTTCATGCGCAAGCTTCTCAACATAATATCTGAACACGCGTTCCCTCGGATCAGACAGTGAGTATACTGCATGCCCCATACCGTAGATCAGACCTTTTTTATCAAAAGCCTCTTTTCTGACAAGTCTTTCGAGATACTTTTTAACCTCTTCCTTATCCGAAAAATCACTGATATGAGCTCTGATATCCCCCATCATTTCCATTACTTTTATGTTTGCACCGCCGTGTTTTGGCCCCTTCAGCGAAGACATGGCAGCAGAAATAGTCGAATAGGTATCAGAACCTGATGAAGTGATTACTCTTGTAGTAAAGGTGGAATTATTGCCTCCACCGTGCTCCATATGAAGTATAAGAGCTGTATCTAGCACCTTTGCTTCTGTAACCGTGTACTTTTTATCCGGGCGAAGCATTAGAAGGAAATTCTCTGCAGTTGACAACTCCGGATCCGGTCTGTGGATTATCATACTCTGGAAATTATCGTTGTAATTGTACGCATGGTAACCGTAAATAGCCAGCAAAGGGAATTCACTTATAAGCTGGATGCACTGTCTCAGTGAATTGCTAACGCTAGAATCATTTGCTTTATCATCATAAGAAGCAAGCGTAAGGATGCTTCTTATCATGGAATTCATGATATCTTTGCTCGGTGCTTTCATTATAACATCTCTTGTGAAATTGCTTGGCAAAGTTCTGACTTCTGCCAACACTCTTTTGAATTCAGCAAGTTCTTCTTCCTCAGGCATTTCGCCCATAAGAAGCAGATATGCTATTTTTTCATAGCCCATTTCTTCAGGTCCTAAAGAATTTATAAGATCCTCTACCCTGTAGCCTCTGTACCAAAGCTGGCCATGACATGAAACTTTTTTACCGTCTATTACCTCTGCGGAAATAATATCTGATATATTTGTAAGGCCTGAAAGTACACCATTTCCGTTTTCATCTCTCAAACCCTTTTTTACGCCGTATTCTTCATACAATCTAGGCGCAATGGTATCATTTCTTCTGCAGACATTCTCTTTCTGTACGGCATAATCATTAAGCTTGTTAATTGCCATATACCTCTTCTCCTTTTTCAGCAAAAACGCTGTCTATAACTTCTTCAAGATCACTCATCATTTTAAGAAGTGCGATCACATTCTCTTTTCCGTATTTCTGTATAACTCTCCCGTAATAATCTTTCATTATCTCATCCTGACGATACACAAGTTTAAGACCGCTTTCTGTTATGATAAGATATGTTCCTTCACTCCCATTTCCATCATGAGCCCATATAATGAGCCCTCTGTCTTTAAGAGAACCCGCAAGTTTGGATATCTCTCTCATTGGCTGCTTTAAATTCTCAGCAAGATCCATTAAATACACTTTCTCTTTCGGGGTATCACTTTCAGATGTGAACTTGATCAAATAATGCAGAAGAAGATATTCTGATACACTCAATTCTTTAAAAAGCAGTCTGGCATTATCCCTGTTCATAATATAATTATGATATGTCAGCTCATATGAAAGCTTTGCAATGTTGTTATTTTCAGTCTCAAAATTTCCCATGGTTGTCTCATTTCTCCTTTTTACCGCGAATGTAAGTCCGCAGACATCTCAAAATCCAATTCCTTTTAATACGGCTCCCACACCGCATTCCCTTCACTATACTCTTTCCTGTTATTTACCGGTCATCATATGCATATCCGGAACATCTCCGTCATTTCTATGGTATGCACTTATATTTTCAGCAACTCTTTTGAAAAAGCTTTTCAGCTTTTCCAGTTCTTCTTCCTCAAAACCGTTTACCACCACAGAATAAAAGGCTCTCTGGGCTTCATTTCCGTCTTTAACTATATCTTCAGCAGCCTTGCACAGTTCGAGGTGTATTGAACGATGGTTTCCGTTCACGAATTTTCCTTTTATAAATCCTCTTTCCTGCAGATCTCTTGCTGCAGTTGACACTGCTGATTTTGTTAATCTAAGCTTTTCTACAATGTCCGTTGCCGTATCATGTTTTGGATAATTGGCAAGAAAAAGAAGCACCATTGCTTCTGTTTGAGTAATATTATGTTTGCTGCATACCGGCGCGAGAATAGTCTGGTACAATTCCCTTGTCAAAAAGACATTTTCAACTAATTTTTGCATATGATCTCCTAATAGTACAAAGAGTAACTGTTCAGATTTGAACAGTTCAATTTTATATTATTTTATCCTTTGTGTCAATAAATATACATTTTATCTATATTTTATTAATACAGAACTATGTCAATAATAAACTCTAAAACAACATAAAATACAGCCTTGCGACAGAAATCGCCCAACTGTATTTTTAAGCTTTAAAATATTCATTTTACGCATAAATATTCGTTGTATTCAGATTTTTAAAATTCATCATGATCCAAATCCATTATTTTAATATAGTTTTCTCTGTCCGTATCGCCTTCAGTGCTGATAAGAAGTACTTTAGAACTCTTGTTAAGTTCAAGGAGTTCCTTAAGCTCTGCCAATTCTTCATCCATCATTAAGGCTTCGATCACTCCTGCAGTTACTGCTCCTGATTCTCCAGACACCACCTTAGGGTCATCCCCTTCATTCCTTCCTAAAAACCTTATACCGTTTGCTGCATATTCATCTGAACAGGAAATAAAACACTCCGCAGTATTTTTCAAAATTTCCCACCCTATTGAACAAGGCTCACCGCAGCAAAGTCCTGCCATAATACTGTCCATATCTCCTGATACGACATGAAGTTCCCCATCATCTGCTTTTGCTGTTTTGAATAAACAATCAGCTTTATCAGGTTCTACTATTATTATCTTAGGACATTTTTCTTTCCATAATGAAGAAAAGTATCCGGCCATGGCCCCTGCAAAGCTTCCTACTCCAGCCTGCAGAAAAACATGAGTAGGTATCTCACCCTCAAGCTGTTTAGAGATTTCCACAGCTAATGTTGTATATCCCTGCATTATGTATGTTGGGATCTTTTCATATCCCGGCCATGAAGTATCCTGAACCAATATCCATCCATTCTTTTCAGCCATTTGGGAAGCATACCTTACAGTATCATCATAGTTCACATCAGTTATTTCAGCATAAGCTCCCAAAGACTTTATATTCTCCATACGTTCTGCCGCGCTTCCTTTAGGGAGATAAACCACTGCCTTATGTCCTAAAGCAGCAGCCGCCCATGCCACACCTCTTCCATGATTCCCATCAGTAGCAGTAACAAAAGTAACTATATTTGTGCTTGTTTCAGATTTTTCCATTTCAGACAGACACTTTGATATAGCATAGCTTCCGCCCAGTCCTTTAAATGCATTGAGTCCGAACCGTTTGGATTCATCTTTTACCCAAAGCTTTCCGATCCCCATGCGATCTGCCCGGTTTTTTAGTACAGCCAACGGAGTAGGCTCATATCCTTCTATACTTTTATGAAATTTATAAACCTCTTCCGTATCGCCATTAAAAATGAGATTTACCGGATCAGGCTTTCTTATTACATATGAAAAATTCTTCATCTTTCCTCCAGCTAAGATACTGTTTTATACTTCTTCCTTGTTATGATAAAATATGCGCTCATCATAAGTATTCCTGTCACTATCCAAGTTACAGGATAAACCGTAAGGAGCATTTCATAACTGTTGAATATCGGAAATATTGTATACACCCACACCACTCTAAGTACACAGGTCCCTAAGATCGTCAGAACAGCAGGGCTCATAGAATTTCCCATTCCTCTTAACGCACCGCTTGTTATCTCAAAGAAGCAAGGCAAAAGTCCAAGGGATTCCACCCTCAGCAGCCTAATAACCCCGTATTTAATATCCAAAGGATCCGTAGTATATATACCTACAAAGAATTCGTTGAATACGCAGAATACCGTTATCATAACCCCCATTATGATCATCCCGCATATCATACATTCTTTGAATATTCTCCTGCATCTTTCGTATTTGCCGGCAGCATAATTTTGACCGATGAATGTAACTGCAGCCTGGCAAAATGCGTTGTCTACGTAATATGTATATATTTCATAATTAAAGGCCGCCGCAGATCCGGCCACAGCATTTGTTCCAAAACTGTTTATACCGGACTGTATGCACACGTTTGATAAAGAGAATACTACGCCCTGTATCCCTGCCGGAAGACCTATCTTTATCATTTTAATAAGGTCAGCTTTGTTGATATACAGGTTTCTGATATCAAGTCTGATAAGTTCATCTTCCTTTACAAGAAGATATACTATTATTATTGCACTCAGAGCATTTGCTATAAGTGTCGCAAGAGCTACACCTACTACACTCATCTCGAATATGATAACAAATATAAGATTCAAAGCTACATTTACAAATCCGGTAGCTATAAGGCAGTATAATGGTCTTTTGGTGTCCCCAACACTCCTAAGTATTGCCGAGCCAAAATTATACACCATTATAAAAGGCATGCCGGCAAAGTATACTTTAAGATAGATCACAGCCAGTTCAAGAACATCAGGAGGGGTATCTATAAAAACGAGTATAGGCCTTGCCGCAACAAATCCTACACCTATGAGAAAAATACCGCTTATAATAGAAACCGCTATAGATGTATGGACTGCATCTTTAACTTTATCCTTTTTCTGCTGGCCTATATAATTGGCTATAACAACATTGGCACCTATGGAAAGGCCTACGAAAAGACCTATAAGCAGATTTATTACGGATGAATTCGCCCCTACTGCTGCCAAAGCCTCACTGCCGGCAAATCTTCCTACCACAGCATAGTCTGCAGAATTAAATAACTGCTGTAAAATGCTGCTTGCAGCCAAAGGCAATGCAAACAGCAGTATTTTTCTTAACGTAGGTCCGTTTAGCATATCTATTTGATTTTTCTTTTTTGTGTCACTCATAGTATCACGACCTTAAACCGCCCTTGAAGAAAGAGACATGCATCATATATTGCTAAATTCTTTCAGCTTATTCTTTATAGATTTGTATGAAGACAAAGGATCATTGCATAGCAAAACAGCCTGCTCCATAGGACAGGAACCGGTATTAGTCCTGTTATTTATTACATCTACGATCCTGTCACAGGACCATTCTACTCCAAATCGATTAAATGTTTCAACAGCAGTTTTACTCATTGTAAAAGAATATACTTGCTTTACACTCATAAGGACATACATCATGGCTGCGGCTTTGCCTACAACTTTATCTGCAGCAAAAGCACCGGTAAGATCCAACCCGGAATCATACCAGTCTATCAAAGGTTTTATTCCTCTTTCAAAAGATGTCATTAACTTTCCTTCTTTACAAATGACACATGTATATCCGCCGTTTTTAAGAGTTTCTACCGCTGTTTCAAGATCAGTTTTCATGTTTCATATTTCCTGTTATTCTAAGGATGATCGGTATAAGTATAAGCTGAAGAATTATTCCCGGACAGCCTTCTTTAATACTTAATACTACATTGCTCAAACCTATAGTTTCGATCCCCAGTACGTAAACCGCAATTAATATAGCAGCGGCTTTTACTAATCTTCCTGCCGTCATTACGATTAAAAGCTTTACGATATCAGGAGCCTTCACATTCATTAAAAGGCCTGCACATATTCCGTATGCACAAAGCTCAATCATCATAAAAGGAAGAAGGCTAAGCTCCGGCATACCGGAAATAAGATATGCGGCGGCAGGTCCCATCAGACCTGCTGCGGCACCTACTAAAGGGCCTGCAAGAAATGCTGCCAAAATTACCGGTATATGCATAGGAAGAAAAGCTGCTCCGAGGCTGCTGCCCAGTCCCAGTGCCGCTCCTGCAGCATGGAAAGCATAAGGTACAGCCACTGCACCGGCAATGGCCAAAACAGTAGCAAAAGCCTGTACTTTAACTGAGATTTTTTTCTTTTCATATATCAATGTATTTGCGTTTCTCATATGCTTTCCCCCATCCTACTCATCATCTTCACTGTCAACAAGCATTTTTGCGAAATCCGCCATTGCCCCCGGAATATCTATCTGCTGAGGGCATACCTTGCTGCATGCGCCGCATCCTATACACGCCGAAGGATGCTTATCTTCGCTGATGGCATCCAATGCCATCGGCGCAAGGAATCCGCCGCCTGTAAAGCTATGTTCATTATATAATTCTATTAAATATGGGATGTCCAATTCCTTAGGACAATAAGATGTACAGTATCTGCATGATGTACATGGAAGAGCTATTTTCTTAACCATTTCACCACACATTCCGTATATGAACTCTGCTTCTTCCTTAGTAACAGGTTTTTCAGTCTCATATGTATCAATATTTTCTTTAAGCTGTTCAAAATTTGACATTCCTGAAAGTACGACCGTTACTTCAGGAAAACTCTGAAGATACCTGAAAGCCCAGGCCGGCACCTTCTCGTCAGGTCTGAATTCTTTAAGCTTCGCCTCATAGGCTTCAGGAAGAGATGCAAGCCTTCCTCCTCTGAGAGGCTCCATTACCCACACAGGAATGCCCGCTTCTTTAAGTATGTCTAATTTTACCTTTGCTTTCTGGAAATCATAATCAACATAATTTAGCTGTATCTGACAGAATTCCATATACTCGCCGTATGCTTCCATAAATCTTTTGAAACATTCGATACCGCTATGGTCAGAGAATCCAAGATGTTTTATCCTTCCGTTCTTTTTCTGCTTAAGAAGGTAGTCAACAATGCCGTATTTAGGATCAAGATACTGCTCTATATTAAGTTCACATACATTATGAACAAGATAAAAATCAAAATATTCTACTTGGCATTTAATAAGCTGCTGCTCAAATATTTCTTCGACCTTGTCCATATTTTTAAGATCATATCCAGGAAACTTGTCCGCCAGATAAAAACTGTCCCTTGGGTATTTTTTCAAGCATTCTCCAATGACAATCTCAGAATTTCCGTTATGGTATCCCCAAGCCGTATCATAATAGTTGATGCCCTTTTCCATAGCATATGCCACCATTTCATCAGTAGCTTCAGCATCTATTTTGCTGATGTCTGAGTCAATAACAGGAAGTCTCATAGCACCCATTCCAAGGGCAGACAATTTCATCCCTTTAAAATCTTTATATAACATAAGCTTTCCTTTCTAAAGTTCTATATACTCTACTTCAGCTCCCGCTTCTTTCAACAGCGCCGCCAGTACCTTAGTTTCAAGCCATATGCTGGCAGTGTTGTCATTTGGGTGAATCCCAAGTGAGCGATCTTCAAATTCTTTATCTATATAAACCTTTACTGCGTGTTCACTGTCATTCAAAACGCCTAATGGAGTAACTGCACCTCTTTGAAGTCCCAGATATTTCTGAAGATCATTCTCAGAAGCAAAGCTAAGAGGTCTGCTTCCCAATATACTTCTGAGTTCTTTCAAATTTACCCTTTTATCTTCTCTGACAGTAAGCAGATAATAATTCTTCTTTTTATCATCTCTCAAAAATAGGTTTTTAGCTATTATATCTTCATTTGGAAGATCAAGAGCCATCATCTCTTCTATAGTATAGACTGCGATATGTTCGACAGCTTCATATTCAATTTTTTTCTCGTTTAACAGATCATATATTTCCTGTTTTCCGTACATTAAAATCCCTCCGTAGTTATATCTAATAATATAATAACGAAGGGTCGTGTTATTGTAAATGTTATTCTATTTTTCTTCGTTATTAGTGGATACCGTATCTCCGTACCAATCAAGTATACCCCCCATTTCATAGACATTGGTATAACCGAATTCTCCGAGCTTTTGCGCAGCCTGTTTGCTTCGGTTGCCGCTTCTGCAATATACCAGTATCAGCTGATCTTTATCAGGAAGCTCTTTGATATTGTCCGATAAAATACTTTCATTTGGTATATTCATTGCTCCGGGGATATGTTTTTCATTGTATTCAAGTTCGGTCCTTACATCCACTAATGCGTAATCTCCCTGATCCTCCATAATTTCCATAGCTTCCTCTATAGAAATCGACATATATAAAGTTCTGTTATCAATATAGGTGGAAACCATGCACAATAAAGCCGCGATTATAATAAGCAATACACTTTTTCTCATAATATACTCCCTAAGCAGTTTGTTTTTCTAAAGTCTTTTATTATATATTAACACAAAAATTCATTTAAGTCTTGCTTTACTTATTATAGTTACATTTTTTATGTTATTTCGTTCATTCACTGCATTATAACGCAAAAATCTCTGTCCATATAATTCAGAACAGAGATTTTGCATAAGAGTAAAATAAGAAAATGACAATTGTTTAATTAATTAAGATCCCCTGCCGCTTTTATCCTCACACGATTTGTATTTCCGGCATAGTAAGCTAAAGGTACATCTTCTACGTCAATTATCTCCACAGTTTCAGGGATAGCTCCTGCTGACACGGCAAGCTTTATCGCTTCTGCTTTAGCATTTTCCAAAGCAGTATCACGAGGAACGCTGTCATAGTCTATCAGTTTTTCAAATGTTCCACTTACTTTAGAAATAGCTGATCCTATAGCATTCGCTGTGCCGAAATACTCCGGTTTTATAACAGAAGATGTGCCTTCAAAGCTTTCCGGCAGAATTACGGATCCACCGCCTACAAGTATAACATCCACATCAGCACCGGATACTTTCATTGCATCTATTGCATCTTCAGCCATAGCTTTTATGACAGCCATAGCCTTTGTTGCAAATTCAAAACTTATATGTTCAACTTTACTTCGATCACCAAGCTCAAACATACCTAAACGAACAGCGATATCTGTAGCAGTCAATGTATCTCCGCCAAAGATAAGAGCTTTTTCCGTTATCTTATATCCAACACTGTCAGGTCCTACTGTTATTCTTCCATCAGCTTTTTCTCTTATAATAGATCCTCCGCCCAGTCCTATAGTAACAACGTCAGGCATTCTGAAATTTGTTCTCACTCCACCAATAGTTACAGCGATGCTGGATTCTCTAGGAAAGCCGTTTTGAATTACTCCAAAATCAGTTGTTGTTCCGCCAACATCAATTACAAGAGCATTTTTAAGTTTTGAAAGATAACTTGCACCTCTTATTGAATTAGTCGGCCCACAAGCTATAGTTAATATTGGATAACGGCGAGCATGTTCCATTGTCATCAATGTGCCATCATTTTGCGAAAGATAAACCTCTGCATTTGTTATACCCATTTCTGATAAAGATCTGGCAAAGCCTTCTGTAAAACTTTCTGCAACATGGAATAAAGCTGCATTCAGTATAGCTGCATTTTCTCTCTCTATGAGCCCCATTGAACCTATTTCACTAGATATAGAAATATGTATATCTTCTCCCATTACTTCTCTGCATATTTCTGCAGCCCTGATTTCATGATCATTTCTAATTGTTGAAAATACACAGGATATAGCAATAGATTCAACCTTTCCTTTTATTTCTTCAAAAAAAACTTTTACAGCATTTTCATCCAACGCAGCAAGCTCTTTGCCGTCATATTCAAATCCGCCTCCTACTGTTGTTTCAGCAACAACACACTGAGTTATATCCGTCGGCCAGTCTATCATAGGAGGTACCCCCAATGTTGCCGGAGCACCTATTCTCAATATCCCCACTTTGGCAAGATGTTTTCTTTCAACAATAGCGTTGGTACACTGTGTAGTACCAAGCATAGCCTGACGAATTTTTTTAGGATCTATTTTTGATTTTTTAAGGATAGTATCAATGGAAGACACTATACCTTCATAAATATCTCCTGAGGTAGGTCTTTTTACTTCAGCCACTATTTCAAGATCTTCATTTATCAATACGGCATCTGTGTTTGTGCCGCCCACATCTATACCAAGCTTATACATTCGCCGTACCTCCTTTATATCTTTCCTCTACAGGAATATAATCTGTGTCGCATCCAAAATATCTTGGACCTACCAGTTCAATTCCCTCCGGACTTCTCCACATTTCAAAGCATTTAAGACCTACTACATATACTCTCTTTCCATATTTAAGAGCATCTGTTGTTACAGGTACAAATGTTTCTGCATCGACAAGGCATATAAGATCAGGTACTGTTGCCAGGATTTCACCATCTACATTCGCAAGAAGATTCTCATTCTGGAACTCCACAAAGGCTTTTTTCCCTTTATATTCGCCAATGCCTTCCAGCACAACTTTTCCGAAGTTAAATGCGCCTCTTGTTTCTCTTAAAACATCAGATATTTTACCTTTAAACAGTTTATAACTCTCAGAAAATTCAAGAAAATGTTCTTCCGGCGACTTGTCATCAGTACAATTTTTGACTGTACGTATAGCTTCACCCAGTTTTTGACTCCTTGTAACTATATTCTTTACCCCATACTCTTTAAGTTGTTTACCTGTCATAGGGTATAAAGCAACTGAAACAGCTCCGCCGCAGCTCATAGTAACTGCACGAGCAAGCTCTTCTGTCCATTTATTTGTTATAGTTTCGAATATTACACAATTCCCTTTCTCATCAGTTAAAGCCATAGGAGAAGCATTTATGCCGCCTAACGTAAAAGTGACCATCTGCAGTTCAGGGAAAGCTCTTCCCATGCCATCAGCATCTACTAAAGGAAGACCAAGTCTAGCACATGCAGCTATAGGAAGCATTGAATTCACTCCGCCTGCTTCTATCGGAAGAAGAGCATATATCTTTTTCCCGAAAAACTGTGATACCATATCGTATAAAGTTTTATATTCCTTATCTCCAATAGCCTTCTCCGCAAGTACTGTAGGAGCTCCCATCATAGCTATAGGCACTACCAGTGCATCGTCAGGAACTTCTTCAGGATCAAGTAAAGTTACAGGGCCCTTTTCTCGGATAGCACCCATAGCCACCAGCTTACCTATATACGGATCGCCTCCGCCGCCAGCTCCCAGAATTGCAGCTCCAAGAGCAATATCTTCAATATCTTATAAATCGATTATTCTCACTTTATATTCTCCCTTCTAACAAAGCAGCTATTTTGCAATTGCTGTAGCTTCTTCTATAGTCATTTCTCCCTTGCCTGCCAAAGAAGTTTTTCCTAAAAGCTTGTATAAAACAATATATGAAACAAATGCCAGTACTACTCCGTCAAGAGCAGGGCTGAATACATAAAGTATTCCTAATGTTTCTATCAGAGCGAATCCTCCGCCTATTATCCATGCTATTATTCCGATCCAGTTTATTCCTCTCTGAGGCTTCCAGAGTTCTTTCTTTCCTTTGCATATTACCCAGTAATCCGCGATTATTATGCCCATGATAGGAGGCACCACCGCACCGATTATACTTATATATGTATTGAGCATATCTGCCAGTCCCATTATAGCCAATCCAATGCCAAGTACGCCCACGATGATAGTTACCATAGGTCTGTTTTTGTCTTTGATGGAAAACATTTTGCAGACAGCCAGACCTGACATATATGCATTGCCGGTATTTGTAGTCCATGTGGCAAGCACCAGTACCAGCATTGATATTATAGGGAGTCCAAGTCCTGCAAACATATTTGTAACATCGTAATTTCCTGTTCCCAGTGCCATTATCGCACCTACCATTATCATGATAGTTGCAGCAGGAAGTACGCCTAAAACTGTAGCCTTAATAACATCTGCTCTTGATTTACAATAACGAGTATAGTCTGAATTGCAAGTTGCACCCAGGGCAAAAAGTCCTATTACGGTTGATACCGCAGCAGGTAAAGCCATTGCATTTTCAGTAACAGTACTGCTTATTGCGCTCCATCCTGCATACTCTATTGAATGTACAGCTCCGTATATGCAGAGTATAAGTAAAAGCGGTACAGCTATGTAGTTGAGTACAGTCATCCATCTCACGCCATAAACAGCAGTAACACACATTACAGCGCCCCAAACCACACAGGCAAGCCAGAAAGGAAATGCCATTCCAAACACTTCCATCAAAGTGCAGAATGCTAATGCACAGGTTGCAGTCTGAACAGCAAACCATCCTGTCTCAGCAATGAATACTACCAAAGCCATAGAGAAGTTTGCGCCTGTCATACCAAATGCCCTGGTTGAAGTCATTGTGGAATTAAGCCCAAGATCACTTCCAACTATACCTCCCAGTACCATCAGCAGACAACATATTGCAAAACCAATCACTGTTACCCAGAATATTGAAGTGACCGTAAGAGCACCTGCAAACATACCGCCTACCATAAGCATAGGAATACATATCATTGTACCTATCCAAATAAAAGCTACACCTGTCCATGATCTTTTCTCATGAGGCAAAATTTGAGATATACCTTTGTCTTGCTTCTTAGAAGCAGCATTTTTTTCTTCCATAACATAAACCCTCCGTTTTATTTATAACGACATAATTTTACATTCCCTTTATTTTCATTCATACTGTCTGTAAGGCAGAAAAAAACACAGATATGTTTGTCCGTAAGGACAAATGTATTATACTTGGTTAAAGAGTAAAATATATAAAACAGCATTATATTAGAATATAAGATTATTAGAAAGGAATCATTATGAGCGTTACAGTATCCGATTTACTTAATCTACCCTCCCTGAAACAGGCTAAAGTCGTAGCAGGTTCCGGTGGATTAAATAAAATAGTTTCCACAATTTCTGTGCTCGAGACTGTTGATCCTTCCATACTTATTGATGGACTTTTCAGTCAGGGAGAATACTTCGGAAGCGAGATAGTTATCACCGGTTTTATCAACTGTATCAATGACGTAGACTGCCAATGCGCCAACATCAAAAGATTAGCGGAAGGCGGTGACGTGGGTATTATCCTTTTTTACGTTGGTATATACAGGCCTAAAATCGACCAGCGTCTTATCGATTTAG
>JAFQKJ010000028.1 GCA_017397005.1 Bacillota bacterium | reverse complement strand
TAAATATATTCTTCTATTTATCCAGCAGACCGTATTCCCGGTACTTTTCCAGCATGAAACGGTAAAACATCCGGTTGCCGAAGTACTGCTTATAGGTTGCGGTCTTTTCCTTCCCCTGCTGTTTCAGTTCACTGAGTCTTGTTTCCTCATACTCAGCCTGTCTGACTAAATCTTCAAGCATTTTTTCAAAAGCTTCCAAGCGTTCCATATTATCACCTCAGGAGTTCTACTGATATAATTTTACATTGTTTTGGCGACAATATGAATTCAAACGATAAAAAGAGCACTTTTCAGTGCTCTCAGATTGTTGACAAAAGCCACATTTCTGGAAGCGTAGCTTCAGGAACGGTGGCTTTTTTCGCACTTCTGAGTCAAGCCTGCTAATATGGCAGAACTTAACAAAAGAAAAAGAGATCTTACGCTCATCTCTCCATTTCCATATCCCTAATTTCTTCAGATTATGACAGGCAAAAATAATCAGCGCCTGATGCTGATTCTTCTTTAACCCCCTTACTCTGGTATATCTTAACCCATGGTTCTCCTTGGCATCCCCAAAGACTCTTTCAATTGTTTCTTTTCTTAAAGGATAAATCTCTTTCCATTCCTTGGTATGACGATATTCATCTGCTTCTTTACGATAATGTTCCCATATATGAACAAATATAGTCTTTGTCGCCTTCTTTGTACACGCATCCTTTAACGGGCAGCCTTCACAGCTTTTACAGCGATATTGCCGATATCCATCTCTGTTAGTCGTTACATATTCTAATATGCATCCCTGCGGACAAATATAACTGTCGCTTTCTTCATCATATTGGAAATCAGCTTTTCTTATCGCCTTCTTTTCCCCCATCGGCCTATGATACGGAAGGACCGGCTGCTCTCCATTTTTATATATCGCCCTGCAGATATGACCGACATTGTATCCTGCATCCAAACATACATTCTTTATTCTATCTTTGAATTTTTCTTCTAATACATTGTATGCTTCGTAAAACGAAACACTGTCATGCACATTACCTGGTACTGTCACACTTGCCAGCACAAAATTATTCTTGTCACAGAACGTCTGATGACTATACGCAAAACATTTCTCATGTTCTCCCTTATGATACAGCCCGCTTTCTGGATCCGTTGTACTTTCTTTGATATGTTTTGTTTCCCCCTTAACTTCGATCTCCTGTCCTTCTGCATCAAAGTCCAGTTCTGTTTTGCCTACTTCCTTAAGTTCCTTTTTATTATGCTTGGCGCGATCTTCATTGATCTCATTAAGCAGTTCTTCTTCATATACTTTTCTGGTGATCTCTACTTCTTTATCGTTAGCTTTGCGTTTATTCGCTGATGCTTTCTGATGCGTTGAATCTCCAAATACCGCGCTTACATCTACATAGCCTTTTCGTATTGCCTGTTCAAGTATATGGTCAAATATCTCATTAAATACTTCACTATCACCATATCGCCGTATATAATTCTGGCTCCATGTCGAATAGTTTGGCACCGCTTCATCCAGTGATATTCCTAAGAACCATCTGTATGCCAGATTTACCTTTATCTCCTCACATGTTTTCCTCATTGAGTTGATCCCAAAACTGTAATTGATAAAGATCATCTTAAACAATATCACCGGATCTATCGATGGTCTGCCAAATTCTGAATACAGACTTTTTACTTTACCATATATAAAGTTCCAATCTATCGCATCTTCCAGCTTTCTGACTAAATGATTATATGGTACATATTCTTCGATCGTTCCTAATAAAAAGCCAAATTCCTTGGCATTGTTTCTCTTTGTCATTGCCATTCTTTTTTTCCTCATTTCTAACCTTCTTTATTTTACCATCTTTCCCATTATAAAAGGAGCAGTCTATCGGCTATTTTGGTTAGAAATGAGATTTTCTGCTCCTTTTTTATTATACATCTTTTCCTTGGCACTGTTGCATTTTTTCCTACTTTGTCAACAGGCTGAGAGCACTTTTCAGTGCTCTGTTTTAC
>JAFQKJ010000027.1 GCA_017397005.1 Bacillota bacterium | reverse complement strand
GGAAGCGACACAGTGTTTGCTTTGGGCGGCGGCGTTGTGGGAGACATAGCGGGATTTGCAGCCTCCATATATCTCAGAGGCATCAATTTGGTTCAGGTCCCCACAACACTGCTTTCAGCAGTAGATTCCTCCGTAGGAGGAAAGACCGCCGTGGACCTGCCTACCGGAAAAAACCTTGCCGGAGCATATTATCAGCCTAAACTGGTAGTCTGCGACTGTTCCACTTTGAACACTCTTTCAGATGATGTCTTCGCAGACGGTATGGCAGAAGTAATAAAATACGGCGCTATATATGACAACAGCCTCTTAGACCTTCTTACAGGCTCGAGAGAAGATAATATAGAAGAAATAATAGAAAGATGCGTGTCCATAAAAAGCATTATAGTAGGCCAGGACGAAAAGGATAAAGGTATCCGACAGCTCCTCAATTTCGGGCATACCTTCGGCCACGCAGTAGAAAAATGCAGCAGCTACGAGATCTCACACGGTAAAGCCGTAGCCATCGGAATGGTCATGATGACCAAAGCTGCTGTAAAAAAAGGCTTTTGCTCTGAAGAGTGTCTCACTCCCATACTGGATAAGATCCATTCTTTCGGGCTCCCTGATAAAACAGGATTTACAGCAGAGGAAATGTACGAAGCTCTGCTGTCAGACAAAAAGAGAAAGGGCGGCAGCATAACTTTAGTAGTGCCGGCAAAGCCCGGAAAATGCGAGCTGCACAAGACCACCCTTTCAGAAGCAAAAGAATTACTTACTTTAGGATCATGTTAACAGGAGTATTATAAATGAACACAGTTGTAATACCCTCCAAACTGGGAGGCATCATAAATTCCATACCTTCAAAATCTCATGTTCACAGACTTCTGATATGCGCGGCACTGTCTTCAGGAAAGACAGATATCACCTGCAGCAGCAGCTCTGAGGATATAGATGCCACCGCTGATTGTCTTGACTGTCTATGTGCGGATATAAAGAGAGAAGAGAGTGTATTCGTAGTTGATGGAGCGAAAAAACAAACATCTGCACCTTCAGAAAAAAAGACACTTAACTGCGGTGAAAGCGGATCCACATACAGATTCCTCTTCCCTATAGCCTGTGCATTAGGTTCCGACTGCAGCTTTGCTCTTAGAGGAAGGCTTCCGGAAAGACCAATGGAGCCTCTTTTCACGGTATTGGAACAGAAAGGCATCTGTATATCCGGAAAAGGCACTGCAGAAGTTTCCATAAAAGGCAAACTCCAAAGCGGAGTCTTTACAATACCGGGGGACATATCTTCTCAGTTCATCAGCGGTCTCATATTTGCTCTGCCTCTGCTTGAAGGCGACAGCATAATAGAGATCACAGGTAAAACGGAATCAAGAAAATACATCGATATAACTCTGGATGCGGTAAGATCCTTTGGTATAATAATAAATGAAGAAAAAAATTATTTCCGGATCCCCGGAGGTCAAAAATACATTTCTCCCGGCAGACTTGCCTCTGAAGGAGACTGGTCAAACTCCGCATTCTGGCTGTGCTTGTCTGTACTGTCAGGAAAACAGATCTCCTGCAATGGTCTGAGCATAGACTCTCTGCAGGGAGACAAAGAAATATGCAGGATACTCGAAGACTTCGGAGCAGAAGTACAGACCTCAGAAGGCTCCGTTACAGTCATTCCTAAAAGTCTTAAAGGGATAACCGTAGATGTCTCTCAAGTTCCGGATCTGGTCCCTGCCATTGCGGCGGTTGCTGCCGGAGCACAAGGCCGGACCCGTATAGAAAATGCCGGCAGGCTTAGATTAAAAGAAAGCGACAGGCTCAAAGCTGTATCCGGCGTGCTTAACGAGTTAGGAGCTTCAGCTGCCGAAACTGAAGATGGACTTATAATAGAAGGAACAGGTAAAATAAAAGGAGGCACTGTTGACTCCTGGGGAGATCACAGGATAGCCATGATGGCTTCCATAATATCCGCAATAAGCGATTCTCCTGTAAAAATAATGAATTCTCAAGCGGTAAATAAATCTTATCCCGGATTCTTCCGGGATCTGAGATCGCTGGGTGCTGAAGTTTTATTTGATGATTAAAGGAGTGTGAAATATGAGTTCCTGTTACGGAAGAAACATAAAGATCTCAATATTCGGTCAATCTCATTCTCCTGCAATAGGAGTAGTTGCAGATGGTCTTCCCTTCGGTTTTAAACTTGATACGGAAGAGCTTGCAGCCTTTATGGCTAGGAGAGCTCCGGGAAGCAGCGACCTCAGTACAAAAAGAAAAGAGCCGGACAGTTTTAAGATCCTTTCCGGTTTAAAAAACGGTATTCTATGCGGTGCTCCTTTTGCGGCAGAAATAGAAAATTCCGATACTCGTTCAAAGGATTATTCTCAGTTTAAGGATACCCCAAGACCGGGCCATGCAGATTATACAGCTCAGGTAAAATACGATGGTTTTCAAGACGAAGCCGGCGGAGGACATTTTTCCGGAAGGCTTACTGCACCCCTTTGCCTCATTGGCGGTATATGTATGCAGATCCTGAAAAACGAGGGTATACATATCGGTGCTCATGTTGAACGCATTGCAGGAATAAAAGACGAAAGGTTCGATCCGGTAAATATAAGTCCGGCAGACTTTTCTGATCTGTCACAAATGGCCCTCCCTGTATTAGACAGCGATGCAGGAGCAAAAATGAAGGAGGCCATACTTGATGCAAAAGAACTCGGCGACTCAGTAGGCGGCATTATAGAATGTGCTGTTACAGGTCTTCCTGCCGGTGTTGGAGACCCAATGTTCGACGGTATGGAAAACCTCATCTCTTCAATAGTCTTTGCAATACCTGCAGTAAAAGCTATCGAATTCGGAGCAGGCTTTGATGCCTGCGATATGCTGGGAAGCGAAAACAACGACAGCTACATCGTCAAAGACGGACAGGTAGTCACAGAAACAAACAATCACGGCGGGATACTTGGAGGGATAACCTCCGGGATGCCTTTAATATTTAGAGCGGGCATAAAACCCACCCCATCTATCTTCAAAGCTCAGAAAAGCGTGAGCCTTTCTGAAATGAAGGAAAAAACACTGGAGATCAAAGGGCGTCACGATCCATGCATAGTGCCAAGAGCGGTGCCTCGCATCGAAGCGGCTGCTGCTATAGCTGTATGCGATGCCCTGCTGGAATATAAAAAATACAAATAATAACATAGAGAGGCGTAAAATGGAAATCAAAGATTACAGAAAAAAAATCGACAGTATCGACGAACAGTTAGTAAAACTTTTTACACAGAGAATGGAAGTATCAGCGGAAATAGGACAGTTCAAAAAAGAAAACGAACTTCCTGTATATGATGCTGAAAGAGAGAGAAAAAAGAGAGGCGAGATCTCAGCTATGACTGACAGCTCAATGCATCCATACACAGATGCACTCTACTCCCTTATTTTCGAACTCAGCCGTTCATATCAAAGAAAACTTTCCGGCAAGAAAAACCAGCTTAAAGAAGATATTCAGGCGGCCCTTGAATCTACCCCTCAGCTCTTCCCGGGAAGATCTCTCGTAGCATGTCAGGGCGTTGAGGGAGCTTATTCACAGCAGGCCTGTGAAAAGATATTCTCAGCACCGCAGATCATGTACTTCAACTCCTTTGAAGGCGTATTCTCTGCTGTCGATAAAGGTCTCTGCCAGTACGGTCTTCTTCCTTTAGAAAACAGCACAGCCGGTTCAGTAAATAAAATATACGACCTTATGATGCAGTACGATTTTAAGATCGTAAGAAGCACCAGAGTAAAAATAGACCATGCTCTTATGGCTGCAAAAGGGACTTCTATGGGAGACATTAAAGAGATCTTCTCTCATCAGCAGGCTATAGCTCAGTGTGAAAGTTTCCTTTCCGAGCTTAAAGGTGTGAAGATCACTGCCTGTGAAAACACTGCGGCCGCAGCCAAAATGATCATGGATTCCGGCAGAACAGATGCTGCTGCTATCGCTTCTCCTATCTGCGGAGAATTATACGGCCTTACCACACTTAAAACATCTATCCAGGATCAGGGCAGCAATTTCACAAGGTTCATATGTATTTCTAAAAATCTTGAAATATATCCGGGAGCAGATAAAACAAGTATCATGATGATCCTTCCTCATAAACCGGGTTCACTTTACAAAGTGCTTTCCAGATTTAATGCTCTTGGAGTTAACCTTCAGAAACTGGAGAGCCGTCCGCTCCTCAACAGCGACTTCGAATTCATGTTCTACTTCGACTTGGATTCATCCGTATATTCACCTGAATTCATCCACATCTTTGATGACATCGAAGGCATGGCAGCCACATTCCAGTATCTCGGAAGCTACTCGGAGGTGGTTTAATGAAGAAATATGGTCTGATCGGCGAAAAGCTGGGTCACAGTTTTTCCCCTCAGATACATGGACTGCTTCAGGACTACGAATACAGGCTCTATGAAGTAGAAAGAGATACTCTCTCCCGCTTCATGAATGAAACTGATTTACAGGGATTCAACGTTACTATCCCTTATAAACAAGAAGTCATCCCTTTCTGCAAGACCCTTTCAGACAGAGCTGCTGCTATAGGCAGTGTCAATACTGTGGTACGTATGAAGGATGGGAGCTTCTTTGGAGACAACACCGACTACTTCGGATTTGAATATATGCTTAAAAAGAGTGGCGTCTCTGTCTCCGGCAAAAAAGCCATTGTACTGGGCAGCGGCGGTGCTTCAAAGACAGTTCAGGCTGTACTGAAAGCCAATAATGCTTCTTCCGTTACAGTGGTTTCAAGAACAGGCGAAAACAATTACGGTAATCTTCAGCTTCATAAAGATGCGGTCGTCATAGTGAATACTACTCCTTTGGGAATGTATCCAAATACCGGAGTATCTCCTGTTGATCTCACAAGTTTTCCTGACTGCAGGCTGGTTTTGGATCTGATATATAATCCTGACAAGACTGCTCTTATCCTTCAGGCAAAGAGTCTAGGGATCCCTGCCTTTAGCGGACTGTCTATGCTGGTAGCACAGGCAAAGGAGGCGTCAGATATATTCACTTCCACCCGCTCCTCAGATGATGTGATAGCATCCATAGAAAAGACTATCCTGTCTCAAACAATGAACATAGCCCTTATAGGTATGCCGGGATGCGGCAAAACCACTGTAGGAAAGCTCCTCGCAGAAATGACGGACCGTGAATTTATAGATCTTGACGAAGAAATAGAAAAGGCTCTTGGACGCAGTATTCCTGATGTCATAGCATCCGAAGGACTGGAATATTTCCGAAACACAGAAACAGCAGTGTTAAGAAAAATTTCCTGCCAAAGCGGTAAAGTTATTGCTACAGGTGGCGGCGTTGTGACCATACCGGAAAACAAACCTCTTCTTGCCCAGAACAGCATTACTGTTCTTTTGGAAAGACCTCTAAAAGATCTGGAATCAAAAGGTCGTCCCCTTTCTCAAAGCAAAGGCGTAGAGGCTCTCTATAACGAAAGAAAAGATTTATACCAGGAGTGGAGCGAGTTAAAAATCGCCAACATCTCTCCGAAGCAAACAGCAAAAGAAATAAAAGAGAAACTTTTTCATTTTTAAATATGCACCTTTAAGTGCATTCTCCAAACAAAACAGGGACTGATCCTCGGATCAGCCCCTGTTTCTTGCTTCATTTATCTTTTCATTCAATTCACTCAGATACTCCCATCTTTCCATCTTATACTCCAGTTCTTTTTCCAAAACTTCTTTTTCTTCGGATAAATCTCTTAATTTCTCATAGTCCTGAGAGTTCTCATACATCTGAGCTTCTATTTCTGCTATTTTTTCCTCAAGAGCAAAAACATCTTCTTCTATAGTCTCAAATTCTTTCTGCTCCTTGAAGGAGAACCTGAGTTTCTTAGGCTTGTCTTCAGCAGTTTTCTCCTCATTATTTGAACTGCCCTCCGGCCTTTCAGACTTGCTTTTGGCTTTGATCTCAGCCTTCAGCTCTTTTTCTCTGTTTTTTCTCTTCTCAGCGTAGTCAGAATACCCTCCCGGATAATGCCCTATGCGTCCTTCTCCCTCAAAGGCAAAAGTCCTGACCACAAGCCTGTCAAGAAAATATCTGTCGTGGGACACTATTATAACAGCTCCCGGGAAATCATCCAGATAGTCTTCCAGCACAGTAAGGGTGTCTATGTCAAGATCGTTGGTAGGTTCGTCAAGTATAAGCACATTAGGAGCAGACATTAGTATACTTAAAAGATACAGCCTCCTCTTTTCTCCTCCTGAAAGCCTGCCTATCTCTACGCTGTGCATATATGTAGGAAACAGAAATCTTTCCAGCATCTGAGAAGCAGAAAAAGTCCCGTCTTTGGTTTTCACGCTGTCAGAGATCTCTTCCGCATACTTTATTATCCTCTTCTTAGGATCCAGCACTTCATTGTCCTGAGAGAAATACCCTACTTTTACTGTGGTTCCGGAATTCACACAGCCCTCATCCGGTTCCACCTGTCCCATTATTATTTTAAGCAATGTGGATTTTCCACATCCGTTGGGACCTATTATACCTACACGGTCATCTCTGAGCAGATTATAGCTGAAATCCTCTATTATCTTTCTTCCTTCATAAGCCTTGCTTATATTTTCTATCTCTATTATCTTTTTACCCAGCCTGCTGCTGGACACGGACATTTCGAGCTTGGAATCATCTATAACAAGTTTGCTGTTTTCCAGTTCATGAAATCTCTCTACCCTTCCTTTGGCTTTGGTTGTCCTTGCCCTTGCGCCTCTTCTGATCCATGCCAGTTCTTTTTTGTATATAGCAAGGCGCTTCCTCTCCGTCGCCAGGATCATCTCTTCTCTTGCAGCTTTAGTCTCAAGATAAAGATCATAATTCCCTTCATAGCTGTAAAGCTTTGTCTTGTCTATCTCAACTATCCTGTTTGTGACTCTGCACAGAAAATATCTGTCATGAGTTATCATAAGGACCGCTCCTTTATATGAGATCAGATATTCTTCCAGCCATTCTATTATATTATTGTCCAAATGGTTAGTAGGCTCGTCCATTATAAGCAGGTCTGTTTCTCTTGCGAAAAGCGCGGCCATAGCCACTATCTTTCTTTGCCCTCCGGACAGTTCTTTCATCTTTGCATCAAAATCATCGACCCCCAGCTTTGTGAGCATAGTTTTACACTCATACTCCTGAGTTCCTCCTCCGGCTTCTGAGATATAGCTTAAAGCCTGTTCTATAACGGTTTTTTCACCGTCAAAATCAGGATTTTGAGGCAAATAACCCATCCTTAGATTTCTCGCCGTTGTGATAGTGCCGGCTTCAGCTTCTTCCACCCCTGCAAGTATCTTCAGCAAGGTGGTTTTCCCCGTTCCGTTAACACCTATAAGTCCTACCTTTTCGTCACTGTGTATGCTTATATCTATATCTTTCAGAAGAGGTTTTTCCGTATAACTCTTAGTTATCCCTTCCGCGTTCAATAAAACCATCGTCTTTTCACCTGTCGTCATAAAATATCAAAGGGAGTGCTTCTGCACTCCCTTACATTATTACCTAAATGCTTTTTATCTGCAACAGATTTATCTGTGTAAGAATCCTGATATTCTCTTATAGAGCAGGAATGTGATGATAGAGTTGATACCCGCTTTAATAAAGTTGAAACCTAAGATGAAAGCCATAAGATCTGTAACTACTGATCTTGGAACGCCCATGAACATAGGTGTTACTATGAGGTTTGCGAAGAACATGACCACTACCCATGCTATAGTACCAACAGCAAGAGCTATAACAGCGCCTTTTTTGCTCTTCTTTACTTTGTATATGTTACCTGCAACCAGTACGAATGTACCTGTAGCAATGATATGCATTATTATACCGTATGCACCGCTGTGAGCACTTACTGTGAGTCCCTGGATAACTGCAGTCACAACTGTAAGGATAAAGCCTGCAAGAGGTCCGAATGCGAATGTTCCGATCATGATAGAAATATCGGCAGGATCGTATTCAAGGAATGATACTGCAGGGAATATCGGGAAGTGGATGAAGTATACCAGTACGATAGAGATCGCCACCAACAATCCCATTTTGGCAAGTTTCACTGTGCTTTTCTGTGTGTTAAGATTTTCCATTTTTTCCTCCTTCTTTCCGGATAGCTCCGGAGCTCGCTAAAATAATTAAGTCTGTCAGGAAACAAAAAGCCTTGAGAATTCTTCTCAAGGCAAAAAAGCAAACAAAAAATTTGCTGCAATGTTTCTTTCATCCGGACTATACCGTTGGTATCGGGATCTAACCGACTCTGCCTTTCGGCTCGCGGACTCGCTGCTTAAACAGATTACCGCCAGTGAGGAATTTCACCTCGCCCTGAAACAGATTCAACTGTACCTATTATAGTACCTGTCTTTACATTTGTAAACAGCTTTCTACAATATAATTATTTTTTCTTATAATGAAACTTTTTCTTGATTTTTTTCGCTATAAGAGTACAATAATAACATTAGCAGGTTTTTTAACGGAGGAAATCAAATGCCTAATATATCAGTCCACACAGGAATTCGAATCAAAAAGTGCCGTAAAAGCAAGAATATGACTATAGAAGAACTGGGCAATATTATAAACAAAAGCAAAGCTACCGTATCCAAATACGAAAACGGATCAGTGGCTATAGATCTGGACACTCTTTACAGCATTTCAAAAGCTTTGGATGTGAACATAATGACTTTGATCGATTACAATATATCGGAAGAACATGAAAGCACTGCAAACGAAAACATATACTTCGACAAACCTAACATATACATGTACTATTACGACGGTCGTTCCAACAAGGTGGTCAAAACTCTTGTCTGTAAGATCCCATCTCAGGATGAAAACAGCTCAGGGACCACCAAGGTAATAATGTACCAGGGTTTGGAATCTTTTGATAATCCCGAAAAATCTCAGCATGTTTTTATAGGAGAAATGATAGCATACGATACCATAACTCATTTTTTCCTTTCAAACCAAATCAACAAAACAGAGAAAATGTACGTTTGCATATTCAATCCTCTTCATGCCAACTCACAGGCTGTAGGACTTTTGTCAGGGCTTGCCAGCACTCCTTTTTTTGGGCCTATATCCCTCAAGGTTCTGGCATCAAAAGAAATACTTGACGAAAACGAGGACCTTTTAAATGTAATAAAACTTCAGCATTTGGAACATCAGATCCTTGAGAATCTGAATATGCTGTTTATAAACAGACCGAATTCCCTGTTCCTGAAAACTCAGTCAGATAAAACTGATAAAAAGTAAAAAAGCCTTATCAGAAACGCAAAAAGTGGAGCCGAACTCCACTTTTTTTGTGTGATCATTCCAACTTCCGAACACACACTCTCTCTTTTTTCCTTAATAAAAATACAGTCCGCGGCTGTATTATCGACATTATTTTATATTCCTCCCTTCTTCCTGTCAATAATTTTTCTTGATATTTTTTCGCACTGCGAGAATTATTTTGCCATCATTTCATTATTTGAAACTTTATGCGTTTTTTAACGTTATTTGCTGAAGTTCTATACGAGATTTTTTTACCTTATATGTTTGACAACATACCGATCGTATGGTATAACCCATATGTTAAGAATAAGAGTAGCAAAAGAAGGGAAACACATGATCCATACTATTTCTCACGCCTTGCTTGACACCCTCAAGCTTGTGCCGTTTCTATTCCTGACATATCTGTTCATGGAATATATTGAACATAAAACCAGCGATAAAATAGAAAAAGTTTTAGAAAAGAGCAAAAAAGCCGGTCCTGCAGCAGGTGGGCTTCTGGGTATGATCCCTCAATGCGGTTTTTCCAGCGTTGCCGCCAACTTCTACTCCGGCGGGATGATCACTTTAGGCACATTAGCTGCCGTATTTATATCAACTTCAGATGAGATGCTTCCCATATTCATAGCTTCATCAGTTGCACCCTCCACCATAATTAAAATACTCGTTTTCAAGCTTACAGCGGCGATCATAGCAGGTTTCCTTATAGACGCCCTTTTAAAACGCTCTACGCCTCACGACCATCATGAAGGCATCCATCACTTGTGTGAAGCTCAAGGATGTAACTGCGGCGGTGGAAATATCTTTCGTTCAGCGGCAAAACACACTTTCAGTATAAGTATTTTTATCTTTATAGTTGTACTGATTTGCTCTATACTTATATCTTTACTGGGGGTAGATACTCTGAGCGACAGATTCTTCGGGATCCCTATACTGGGAGAAGTAACTTCCGCTCTCATAGGCATAATACCAAACTGTGCATCTTCCGTTATGATAACCCAGTTTTATCTGGAAGGCATAATGCCTGCAGGCCCTATGATATCAGGTCTTATGATGAACTCTGGAGTAGGTCTGGCAGTTCTTTTCAGAATGAATCGCAATATAAAAGAAAACCTGACCATCACAGCCCTCATATTCATTTTATCTGTAATGGCAGGCATCATCGTATCTATACTTAACATTTCATTTTAAATCATAAAACCGCAGAGAAGATTATCCCTGCGGTCTTTTTTATCCAAATCTCACTATCATATACACCGTACATATGCATATGCTTACGAGCATCAGCGGAAATCCAACCTTCATATACTGTCTGAAACTTATCGGATGTCCTTCTCTTGCACTTATTCCCGAAAGAACTACGTTCGCAGATGCACCTATAAGAGTACCGTTTCCGCCAAGACAAGCACCAAGAGATAATGCCCACCAAAGAGGCATAACATCTATCCCTGCGTCTCCCATAGCCATAATAAGAGGTATCATTGTAGCAACAAAAGGAATATTATCCAAGAACGCTGACAATATAGCAGATGCCCATAAAATAACTATTATAGCCATAAGCATCCTTCCATGGGTAACATCTATGATAAATGACGCCAGCATATTTATAACTCCGCTTTCCTGAAGTCCTCCTACTACTACGAAAAGACCTACGAAGAATATTATGGAAGTCCATTCTACTCCCTCTACGATCTGCTCTATTTCCTGCCTGCCTATAAGCATCATTATAACGGCTGAACCCAATGCTATTATTGCCGACTCCAGTCCAAGGGCATCCTGAAATATAAAGCCGAAGATCATGATAAAAATCATTACCACGCTTTTTATCATCAGAGTCTTGTCTTTTATTTCAAGATTCTCATCCATAAGCATGAGATTGTCTATTTTTCCTTTGTCAGTTTCCAGCTTTCTCCCGTATATTCCATAGAACATAACTATCGTTGTCAATAGAACTATAATGACCGCCGGCCCTACATTGATCACGAAGTCCATAAAGCTTAAGCCCGCAGCGCTTCCTATCATTATATTAGGGGGGTCACCTATAAGTGTTGCTGTACCGCCGATATTTGACGCCATTATCTGGGTCATAATAAAAGGCACCGGATTCAAGCCTAAAGCTTTTGTTATAGCATATGTCATCGGTCCTATGAGAAGCACTGTTGTAACGTTGTCCAAAAATGCAGACAGAACAGCAGTTATTACTATAAAAGCAACCATTATGGCCCAAGCTCTGCCTTTTACCATTTTCGCTGATTTTACAGCAATAAATTCAAACAATCCGGATTTTTTGACTACAGAAACAAAAAGCATCATTCCCACCAAGATACATATGGTATCTGCGTCTATATATCCCACGCTTGAATGTATAGTGAGAACTCCGCACAGGATCATCATAACTGCTCCTGCCAAAGCCGCAGTCATCCTGTGTACTCTTTCTGTCATGATAAATACCATGGTAGCAATAAAAATAATGATCGAAAGTATTTGCATAGTATTCATAATGTCACCACCCATACAGATAGAATGATTCTTATCCCTATATATGAAATACTATCACTATAGTTCTTTAAAGTGGTGTAAATTTTGTGTCAAAGACACCCTTTGAAATATAAAGAGAATATTAACAGAAAAAGAGAGGCTTTTGCCTCTCCTCTGAGATCCATTAATGATCATCATTTTGTCAGTTCCTTAAACTCAGCTTCCACGAATCCTGCCAAAGCTTCCGGGGAAATCTCTATCTGAACTCCTCGCTGACCTCCGCTTACGTATATGGTGTCAAAGAGTACAGCAGTCTCATCAATATATGTGGGATACTTTTTCTTCATGCCTATAGGCGAGCATCCCCCTCTTATATATCCCGTAAGCCCTAAAAGCTCTTTCATATGGATCATTTCCACCCTCTTGTTTTTCGTCTGAGCCGCAGCTTTTTTTAAATCCAGTTCATCTGCTGAAGGTATGCAGAATACATGTATTCCTCCAGGCTCTGTTCTTGCCACGAGAGTCTTGAAAACCCTTTCTACTTCCAGTCCCGAAGTTTCTGCTACGTGGACTCCGCTTAGATCCGATTCATCAACTTCATATTCTAAAGCAGAATACTCTATTCCTGCCTGGTCAAGCAGTCTCATTGCATTAGTCTTTACCATTTCTATTACTCCAATTCAAAGGCTCCGGTATACAGCTGATAATACCTGCCTTTCTGTTCTATCAGCATATCATGAGTTCCTCTTTCTATTATACGGCCCTCATCCATTACCATAATAACATCTGCATTCTGCACAGTAGACAGCCTGTGGGCTATAACAAACACAGTCCTGTTATTCATAAGTCTGTCCATGCCTCTCTGCACTATCGCTTCTGTTCTGGTATCGATGCTTGATGTTGCTTCATCTAAAATCATTACCGGCGGATCGTTTACCGCAGCTCTGGCAATGGCTAAAAGCTGTCTCTGGCCTTGCGAAAGATTTGCCCCGTCTCCTTCAAGAACAGTATCATACCCTTTAGGAAGTCTCATTATAAGGTCATGGGCGTTAGCCAGTTTGGCTGCATTTATGACATCTTCGTCAGTTGCGGAAAGTCTTCCGTATCGTATATTCTCCATAACAGTGTCTGTAAAAAGATTTGTATCCTGAAGAACTATACCCAGAGATCTTCTGAGCTCTGATTTCTTTATCCTTTTTACATCTATCCCGTCATAAAGGATAGTGCCGTCAGTAATATCATAGAATCGGTTTATGAGATTCGTTATTGTGGTCTTCCCTGCTCCTGTAGCTCCTACAAAAGCCACCTTCTGACCCGGCTCAGCATAAAGATTTATATCATGAAGGACTTCTTTTTCACTGGAATATCCAAAGTCTACATTGTTAAATCTCACATCACCTTTAAGTTCTGTGTATTTGACACTGCCGTCAGCCAAAATTTCCTTCCATGCCCACATTTCAGTTCTATGATCTGTTTCTTTCAAAATCCCATCTTCATATTCAGCATCCACAAGTATAACACTGCCTTCATCATCTTCTACAGGTTCATCCATGAGCTGGAATATCCTTTCCGCTCCCGCAAGAGCCATGGCAACACTGTTGATCTGCTGCGCCACCTGATTAACAGGCATAGAAAAGCTCCTTGTAAGCTGAAGGAAGGCGGCAATAGTTCCAAGAGTCAAGCCCTCATCGATCCCGCTTATAGCCAACATCCCTCCTATTATTGCAATGATAACATACTGTAGATTTCCCAGATTAGCCATTATTGGCATCATCATATTTGCGATCTTGTTTGCAGATGTGGCATTTCTGCAAAGTTCTTCATTCAGTTTGTCGAAATCTTCGATCACTTTTTCTTCTCTGCAGAATACTTTAACTACCTTCTGACCGGATATCATTTCTTCTATATATCCGTTTACTTCTCCCAGAGACTTCTGCTGTTTTACAAAGAAGAATCCGGCTTTCGCTCCTATCTTTCCCCCAAGCTTGAGCATAAGGAATGCTGTTATCAGCACTATCACTGTCAAAGGTACGCTGGAATACAGCATCGCCGCCAAAACAACTATTATTGTCATTGCAGACGAAAACAGCTGAGGTATAGTCTGAGCTATCATCTGCCTTAAAGTGTCAGTGTCGTTTGTATAGCGGCTCATTATATCCCCGTAGTTATTGGTATCAAAATACCTTATTGCCAGTTTCTGCATATGGGCAAACATTTCATCTCTGACTTTTTTAAGGATCTCCTGTGCCACAACTACCATTATCCTGTTATAGAAAAGGGTAGCCAGCGCCGCCGCGATATACACCCCTGCCATTATTGTCAAAACCTTGGCAAGACCTGTGAACACCGGATCAGGAGTCATTGTAAGAGGCACTATGAATTCATCTATCAGGACACCTATAAACATAGAACTGGCAACTCCGCCAAGAGAACTTACAAAGATAAGTGCAAACACCAGCAGTATCCTGCCTTTATACCCTTCCATAAGCTTCATGAGCCTCTTTAAAGTCTGTTTAGGATCCTTAGGGCCTCCCCCTTTGATCTTCACGCCTTTTCCGGGTTTTATCCCTGAAGGTTTTCTTTCCTTATTCTCCAATTCCGGCACCTCCCTTCATCTGAGAAGTGTAGGCTTCCCTGTATATCTCATTGTTATGAAGAAGTTCTTCATGGGTACCTATCCCATCTATCCTTCCACCTTCAAGAACGATTATCTTATCCGCATGTTCAACAGAAGCTATCCTCTGTGCTATCACTATCTTAGTAGTATCAGGGATATCTTCTCTGAATCCTTTTCGTATTTTCGCATCTGTGGCGGTATCCACCGCGCTGGTGGAATCATCCATGATCAGTATCTTAGGTTTTTTCAGCAGTGCTCTTGCTATACACAGTCTCTGCCTCTGGCCTCCTGATACATTTGTTCCTCCCTGATCGATATAAGTTTCGAATTTGTCAGGGAATCCGTTTATAAACTCATTTGCCTGAGATATTTCACAGGCTCTTTCTATTTCTTCCATTGAAGCATTTTCATCGCCCCAATGCATGTTGTCGATTATAGTGCCTGAAAACAGTACGTTTTTCTGAAGCACTACAGAAACACTGTTTCTAAGGACATGAAGATCGTAGTCTTTTACATTTACTCCTCCTACCAGCACCTCACCTTCAGAAACATCATAGAGTCTCGGTATGAGCTGTATCAATGTGGATTTTGAACTTCCGGTCCCTCCTACTATCCCCACAGTTTCTCCGGACTTTATTTCCAGATCTATGTCAAAAAGACATTCCCTTTCTGCATCTCCGCTGTAGCTGAATCCTACATTTTTGAAGATTATAGAGCCGTCTTTAACTTCTGTCACCGGTTCCTCCGGATCCGTTATATCTGACTTTTCGCTTAAAACTTCACAGGTCCTCTCTGCAGAAGCACGGGAAATAGTCATCATAACAAATATCATGGATACCATCATCAGGCTCATAAGAATCTGCATAGCATATGTGATTATGCTCACAAGTTCCCCCGTAGTAAGACTGCCGGCCACTATAAGCTTCGCGCCTATCCATGATGCTCCTATCATACAGGTGTAAATAGCCAGCTGCATGACCGGACCGTTAAACGCTATGAGTTTTTCCGCTTTTGAGAAATCTTTAAAGATCACCTCAGAAGTCTTTTTGAACTTATCTATCTCATGTTTTTCTCTTACATAAGCTTTAACAACTCTGATACCTCTAATGTTTTCTCTCACTACATTGTTCAGCTTATCATAGGTCTTGAATATCCTTTCAAATATAGGATGAGCTTTGTTTATTATAAGGAAAAGGGCTGCAGCCAAAAACGGCAGCACTCCTATAAACACCAAAGTTATTTCAACGTTTATGACAAAAGCCATGACTACGGAGAATATAAGCATCAGCGGAGCCCTTGCCGCCACTCTCACTACCATCATAAAGGCCATTTGAACATTGGTAACATCTGTTGTCAGTCTCGTTATCAAACTTGCAGCAGAAAATTTGTCTATATTGGAGAAGGAAAATGTCTGTACGTTATAAAACATATCCTTTCTGAGATTTTTTGCAAATCCAGCTGAAGCAACAGCCGCATACTTTGCCGCCAAAACCCCAAACCACAGTGAAAGCAGGGCAAACACCACCAGAACTGCTCCGTACTTGCCTACTTCCTTCATATTTCCTGCATCTATCCCATGATCTATAAGACCAGCCATCACCAAGGGTATAAGCACTTCCATGACAACTTCAAGGGTTACGAATACAGGTGCTAAAATCGATTCTTTTTTATATTCCCGTATGCATCCGCTTAGTTTTTTTATCATATTCTTTCTCCTTTCCCCTCTTTTTCCACCATAATATGTTAACATAAAATGCCACCTTTTGTGTGAACATTAGGTGGCATTAAAAAAATACTGATGTGTCTATTCTTCTGTAACGATCTTTGCTCTCATTATCTCGTCCACCATTACCTGCGTCCCTATAGCCCAAATTATATCCCCATCAGAAAGAATAAAGTCAGGGCTTGGATTCAGTATAGGTAAATGATTTCTTTCAACACCTATTATGGAGCCTTTGTATTTTTCTCTGAATCTGTTGGCTTTAATAGGTTTTCTGTAGAAACTCATCTTTTTTCCTACAGGTATCTCCATACATACAAGACGGTTTTCAGGCTTTACTTCATTGTAGATCTGAGTATATATATGTTCCGCCAAAGTTTCTATAAGGCTGCTCTTTATTATCTCATGCTGTTTTTGCTCCAGCATAAGAATATAAGCTTCAACTCTTTCCTGACTTCCTACCGCAGTTATTATATCTCCTTCATGAACATGAGTTGTGGCTTTGATCACATTAACATATTCGCCATTTTTTCTAACTATCTGAACTATTGTAATACCAAAGGCACGGCTTCCATTAAAATCATTTATCGTTTTCAGTCCTTCTCTTCCTCTTATCTGAAAATCTATGGCATATATATCCTCTAAAATATGGTGATGTCCGTCTGAATTTTGTCTTTCAATGCTTTTCATTTTAAGGACTTTATCATTGAAATTAGCTATAAATCTTGCCTCCAGATTCATAGTCTGACCTTTCATAAAATCCGACTTTGCAAATATTACAACAAGTACAAGAGCAAGTATAAATTCTATCAATATTGGTATATCTATTACAACTCCTCTGATAACAGCCATAACTATTATTGCTGAAATAAAAACACAGGCTCCCCTTATAAAGACCAAAGGTATCTTATTTATTCTGTGTTTCATCCACAGCTTATTAAAAAGAACACTTCTTCTTCTGCAAAGTATATTTATGAAAGGCGCCATTAACACTATGAGCAAAAATGCCACCAGGCAGCTTACCACAACAGAATCACTCATATTTTCATGAACATAAGGCAGCACATATTTTATTCCCCCTTGATATATCATGAACATAACAGCCACACAAACTATGATATTGATCGTGCAGCTTTTGATGAAGCTTTTCCAGTCTTCGTCGAAATTCGAACTTTCTCCCTTGCCTTCAGTGTAGGAATTCAATGCATCCAGCCATTTACTCGGCAGCTTCTTCGGCAATGCTTCCGCCGCCTTTGCCCCGGTCTTGATAAACATAGGGGTGAAAAATATGGTAAATACGGAGACAAAAACTATTATCTGATACAGGAAGTCATCCATAACACCAAGAGATACGCCAAGGGCTGCTATAATAAAGGAGAATTCTCCTACCTGCACCATGGAAAACCCTACTCGAACGGAAGTCTGGATCTGCTGTCCCGAAAGAAATGCTCCTGTCATAGAAAACAGCATCTGACCGGCTATAGTCACCGCTATAATGATAAGGATAGGCACGGCGTATTCCACCAGCATAGTAGGATCCACCATCATTCCCACTGAAACAAAGAATATGGCTCCAAAAAGATCTTTTATAGGCTGGACCATCTCCTCTATTTCTTCCGCAAAGGAAGTCCCCGCCAATATGGATCCGGCAAGGAAAGCTCCCAGGGCTTCCGAAAAACCTATCTCTGTAGATATGAATACCATCAGCATACAGAATCCCAGAGATATTATCAGCATCATTTCCTTATTTAAAAGTTCTTTTACCTTGTTCAGAAGAGTCGGCACCACATATATTCCGGCACAGAGGATCACCACCAGAGCCAGCAGCAGTACCACCAGTTCTTTAGCCAGTGCCACTCCCGAAACCGTGCTTGATACCGATACTGTGGTAAGCACGATCATTAAAAAAATACCGGCAATATCTTCTATTACAAGAGAGCCCAGTACCACCTGGGCAAATTTATTTGACTTAAGATCCATTTCATCATATGACTTGAGTATTATCATGGTAGATGACATGGATATCATCGCACCCAAAAATACGCAGTTCATTGTAGACCAGCCCATAGCTTTCCCTAACGCAAATCCTATGAGTATCATGGCCGTCATTACTGTTCCTGCAGTTATCACTGCGCTTCCGCCCACTTTAGCTATCTTATGGAAACTGAACTCCAGTCCCAGAGCAAACATAAGAAATACTATCCCTATTGTTGCCCACACGTTTATATCCTCAAGACTTACCGGAGTAGGCAGATATTTAAAATTAGGACTTATAAGGATCCCTACCACTATATATCCCAGCACTACAGGCTGCTTGAGCTTTTTAAAGACCACTGTTATCACAGCAGCAGCTACAAGGATAAGGGTAAGATCCAGTATCAAACTGTCTAATCCGTGCATTAAAACACCCTTTCTATATGATCAATAGAAAACAGCCACTTCTTCTTCCGGTTCTTCCGTACTGCCCACATAAGTAATGTTAAGTATCGGTCCGGCTTCTCCGTTGTATGTCTTATGATATTCTTCTGTTATCACCGCAGACACTTCTACCCAGTCGCCGTTTTTATATCCTTTTACAGTATTAACTTTATCATCTTTGTTTAAACGGCAGACCACTCCGCAGAACTCTATGTCATCCACACAGCATGTCATAACGTGGCGTCCCAGTACAAAGCATCCTTTCGGCAGGCCTCCCCCTGTAAGGATTCGGCCTTTGACCTTTACGGTTTTCCCTTCATAATCAGGAGTCTCTTCGTT
>JAFQKJ010000001.1 GCA_017397005.1 Bacillota bacterium | reverse complement strand
GCGAGACGAGATACACTTCCTTAAAGAAGATGTTCCCCGATGTAGCCGATGCTCTCTTCGCTCAGAACGAAGAAGATGCAAAAGCAAGACGCGAATACTACAAGAAACTCGCGGAAGGCTGATAAAGCTCAAACAAAAAGGGTTCTAAGTCAAATGTTGGGGTAGAACCCATAAACCAAAAGTTGCAAGGTAGTCTTACGGGGCTACCTTGTTTCTTTCCATGTGAAGTATTCTTCTCCTTAAATTCTCAAAGTTTCTGTAACTAAAAGCGATCCTTTTAAGCACTTTTATCTTGTTGTTAGTGCCTTCAACAAATCCGTTTGTATATTTGAATTCAAAAGCATTTAAAATATACTCAGACCAGTTTTTTATGACAGAGATCAGAGGTCTGTATTCCATGATCCCGGAGTTTTGGATCAGCAAATTGATCTCATACAATTTCCGTGCAGCTTCATCTCTGTCCTTAGACGTGAGAAAATCATAGAATCTTTCCTTAAAGTAATATGAATACTTAAGCTCTTTGGAAAAGTCAAGCATCGTATTTACTGCAGCGGACTCTTCAACTGAAAGTTTTGAATGTTTTTTGAGAAGCAGAAGCCTGCTTCTCTTAAAATACTTTCTGTATTCATCGGGAAGGGCTTTCTGTACTCTTTTTCTAACATTTTCCAAAGCCCAGGTACTGTATCTGGCCACATGAAATTTATCTATCACGATTCTGGCATTCGGCAACGCATCCCTGACCGCCCGGAAGTACCCCTGATTCATATCAATAACGACGCATTCAACGCGATCTGCATTAGGAAAGCCTTTAAGATAGTGTGCCAGATAGTCTTCACTACGCTCCGGCAGTATATCAAGTATCTGCTTTTTTACCGGGTCAACGATGTTGCATTGGAACTTTTCACCGTCAGCATCACCTTTGAATTCATCAATAGACAATACCTTGGGAAGTATCTTAGGCTTGCCATATTCAAGCATGTTCATCCATCGGTGAATAGTTGACTGTGACACGTTAAGATCTTTGGCGATCTGCTTTTCACATACTCTGTCCTGAAGTTTTACAAACGAATAGAAGCAGGTCCTGCTTGTTATCCTGTGATACTTAGGGAGGATATGGATCCTCTCATAAAACTTCTTTCCGCACAGTGGGCAAACATACCGCCTTTTACGGTATCTCCATATCAGTCCTTTACCCATTACAGGGACGTCTTTAACGATTTGTATACGGTAATCATGTACGATATCTGTGTCCGTACCACAATCCGGACATTCGTATATGCGTCGTTTCAAACTGAAGCTGACTGTTACATGTTCTGGTTCATGAAAAACGCCATCCACAACTGCGTCTTCAATATCCAGCAATTTTGATATATAATCTGTTTGAGACATTTGATTATCACCCCTTGTATTTTGATTGTTGTGGTAACTTTTAGTTTACAAGATGTGAAACCATTTGTCTCTTTTATTTCACCTTACCCCAATCTTTAGTATAGAACCTTTATCTCAGGCAGCCTCACGGCTGTCTTTTTTTTGTTAAAAGGAGGAAACATGGAAAGAAGAAAAAGCAATGTGAAGAAATGGACGGCGTTTGCGCTCGCACTGTTTATGGCGGTGGCCGCGCTGCCGTTCGCTGTCCTGGCTGAGGCTGCCGGAGAGATAACGGTAGAGCATGTGAGGGACAGGGACAACCAGGTAAAGTATCTGGACGGAGGGACCACCAGCTGGTACACGGCCAACGGAAACATATCGTACTGTCTGGATCCGACGAAGAACGGTCTTTCGGATACCGTGACTACGGGAAGGATAATAGACAGATCGGGCAATGAGCTGATGTATAAGGCTCTCTATTATCTCTACGGAGGACCGGGCTATGAGGAGAGTCTGTTCGATCCTTCCCTCGGAACCGACGACAGGTACGGCCTCACGCACGTTGTTGCGTCGTACATAGTCAACGGCGACGCTGCGTGGGACGCCATAGGCTTCGGTAAGGACATGGCACTTGCGATAGTCGAAGCATTGAGGTCCAGGGATATGCCGCCTAAGGAT
>JAFQKJ010000026.1 GCA_017397005.1 Bacillota bacterium | reverse complement strand
CTGTTTTCTATAATTTTTATGAAGAGAAGACCCGGTATAAAGTTTTATGTGATACTTGTGATCGTACTGATTGGCATGTATCTGGTATGCTGCGGCGGCACCGGTGTGCCGACTTTTGGTAAGGGAGAATTGTTTGCATTACTCAGCGCAGCCTGCCTGGGGATAAATTTTATACTGAGTGCGAAATATATAAAAGAAGTAACGCCGTTTACTTTGTCAGCGGTACAGTGTGCAGTCACCTCCATCCTGTGCGTTATATTCGGAAGTTTTCTGGAGGATTTCAGCTGTCTTTTTAATGCAATGCCTATATCCTGGGCGGCATTTATGTATCAGCTTTTGGGAAGTACAGTTGCGGCGTTTTTGCTTCAGAATGTTTCAATAAAACATTTGTCGGCTGTGTTTGTATCATTGGCGTTTTGTATAGAGCCTGTATTTACGGCTATTGCTTCATCCATAATACTGGGAGAGCGAATGACAGGTATAGGAATAATAGGAAGTGTGTTAATAATGTTTGGAGTTATCGCTGCATCACTGATGAAGGATAGCGGCGAAAACCGAACCGAACTTAAAGAGTAAGAGTTGGAAGTGGAGCATAGAAAATGACAGTTATAGGAGAGAATAATTCTGTAGGGAAATATAAAATGTTTATACTGCTGGAATGCCTGATTTGGGGAGTGGGAAATCCGGTAACCAGATATATATATCTTTCCATGACCCCGTTCTGTTATATGACAGTAAGATTTGCGATAGCAACTTTATTTTTTGTTTTGATCTTCAGAAAACATATAGTGAAAGATCTGGAGTGGGAAAAGATAAAAGGCTGTGCCATCGTAGGTGTGTTTATGGGAGGGGCATATATTTTCGGAAATCTTGCTATTGAGCAGGCAATGGTGACTATAGCGGGATTTTTAATGGGAACATCAGTGGTGTTTACATCGATTTTTTCTGTTATATTTTTAAAAGTCAAACTTGGAAAAAGATTTTTGGCAATATTGCTGACTGTTATAGTGGGCATGTATATGTTGTGCTGCGGAGGCACAGGGGAATTTGCATTTGGTCTTGGCGAGGTCTACGGACTTCTCAGTGCTGCATGCCTTGGCGTGACATTGCTTTTGAGCGCAAAATATATCAAAGACGTAACACCGTATACTTTATCTGCAGTTCAGTGCGGAGTGACAGCTCTGCTGTGCCTGCCTTTTGCCTTGATAATGGAAGACTTCGGCTGTATGTCAGGAGCCCTGCCTGTATCCTGGGCGGCACTTGCCTACGTGACTTTAGGATGTACGGTGGCGGCATTCATGCTCCAGAACGTATCTTTAAGACATCTGTCACCGATATTCGTGTCTTTGGCGTTTTCGATGGAGCCGATATTTACCGCAATAGCTTCTTTCTTTATGCTGGGAGAGAAGATCACTGCTGTGGGAATGATAGGCAGTGTGCTTATAATGGCAGGTATAATCGCGGCTTCAGTCATAAATGAATCGAAATAATGGCCAATATAGTTTAAAGACCCCTTCCGCTGTGTAAGTGAAAGGGGTTTTATATTATGCTTCATAATATTTTACGTTGTGATAATTAAGGAAGGTCTTTATGATATCGGCACTTATGCATAAGCCTAAGTGAAGCTTTTCCGGTTCTGTTTCATGATTCATTACCCTTGTGCCGAACTGCATGCCGTAAACATGACCTTTTTCATCGAATAACGGAGCACCGTTCATACCTCTTAATCCCGGGGTGCTCATTTCTATACCGAATTTTCCGTTGGCGTCGCCAAGATATCTGGTAAGCATTCCTTCCAAAGGAAATCTTGGAGAACCCGGTTTTCCTTCCTGAGTCCATTCTATGGTATCCTGAAGTTCATTATATCTGTAGTTTGTGAATTCAGGGAAGGGGAATCCTAATCTGCATAAGAATTTACCTTGTCGGGCGCTTCCCGGGAATTTAGAAAATACAGCATGGTTTTTGTACTTAAGCTGAGAATAATCGTTGAATTTGATTATAGCCAGATCGTACTGAGTATGTTTGTGGCAGGTGTATCCTGACATTTTATCAATGCAGTCTATGAACATATTTCTTGCCTGCACTATTGATTTTTCTGTGTATTTATATTTTGCTTCCAGTTCTCTGAGTCTGTTTTCGTATTTGCGATCTTTTGGAAGGGCAGCTTTTTCCTGTTTAAACTCGTTAAAAGTTTTTTCCATCTGTCCGGAAGCGATGAGAAGATCAGCAAAGCTTCTTGTAGTTATT
>JAFQKJ010000025.1 GCA_017397005.1 Bacillota bacterium | reverse complement strand
TGTCATTGCCGCCTTGAAAGCTGATGCCTGGATAGTTGTCTGGAACATAGCCAAAAGTGCACCGCCTATGCCGGCGAAGAATGAACTGATAACAAAGCTCATCTGCTTATGTTTAAAGAGGTTGATACCCATTGCTTCTGCAGCGATCTCGTCTTCTCTGATAGCTTTAAAGGCTCTTCCGTAGGAAGAATTGATCAGAAGAACTATGATAGCTATACATATTCCGCAGGCTATTATCGGATAAAGTGCCGAATCATATGTGTAGAATTTTCTGAGAAGGTTGGAACCGTTTGTGATAGGTCCGAGAGTATTCCACTGGAATATAGCTCTGATGATCTCAGCAAAACCTAAAGTAGCTATTGCAAGATAATCGCTCTTAAGTCTTAATACCGGCAGCCCGATGAGAAATGCAAAAGCTGCAGCCACAAGTCCTGCGATCAGAATGGAAACGATGACCGGCAGTGTGAACTGAACGAGCCCGCCATCAAAGTACTGATATACCGCTGCTCTCTGTTCTACAGGGATGGTAAATATAGCATAAGCATATGCACCTATAAGCATGAAGCCTGCCTGCCCTAAAGAGAACAGTCCGGTAAAACCGTTTACAAGGTTCATTGATACCGCTACGAGAGCATATATAGAACCTTTTTCAAGAACAGTGAAGAGCATGCTCCACTGAGATGATTTTGGAATAGTTGCTTCCAGAACATACACTATCGCAAGGAATGCAGCGATAGCTATACAGGAAAGCAGCCATTTTTTCTGTTTACTCATTTTTGCGCCTCCCTATACTTTATCTATGTTCTTTTCTCCGAATAAGCCTGTAGGCTTAACGATCAGAATAACTATAAGCAATGCAAATGTAAATGCATCTGAGAATGTAGTCCATCCCAGACCTTTGATAATGTTTTCGCAGATACCGATGATGAACGCACCGATGACCGCACCCGGTATAGAGCCGATGCCGCCGAATACCGCAGCAACGAATGCCTTAAGACCTGGCATAGCGCCGGCTGTAGGCATAACGCCTGTGTAGTTTGTGAAATACAGGATAGAACCGATAGCCGCAAGGAATGAACCTATTATAAAGGTCATACTTATAACGCTGTCTATCTTTATACCCATGAGTCTTGATGTCTCAAAGTCTCTTGATACAGCTCTCATAGCCATACCGATCTTCGTGTTGTTGATAAGGATAACGAGAAGTATTACCAGACCGATAGTGAGGAACGGTGTTACTACTGTTACTACCTTTGTTGTTGCTCCAAATACTGTGATAGTATCTGCAAGGAACGGGATGTTAGGATATGTCTTTGTTAATCCGCCTGTTATGTAAAGGGCTGCGTTCTGAAGCAGATAACTTACACCGATAGCTGAGATCATAACAGACATACGCGGAGCGGAACGAAGCGGTTTGTATGCCACTCTTTCAATTCCGAATCCCAATAATACAGTCAATACAACGATAAATGGTATTGCCACATACAGCGGCATCCAGGTAACAGCATATACAGCCATCAAGCCGGCGATCATGAACATATCACCGTGAGCAAAGTTGATAAGTCTGAGGATACCGTAAACCATTGTATATCCGATAGCGATAAGAGCATACTGACCGCCTACGGAAATACCCGCTAATATATATGGCAGATTGTCTCTGACAAAGTCCATAAAAATATACCTCCAAAATCAATTTCCATTGCAAGAGCCGACCTCCGAAAAGTCAGCCTTTTTTCTCGGCTTCCCGCCCTTACAATGGGAGCGCCAATAAAACAGAATAACACGGGGACAGAATATGCCCCCGCGTATTAACTTACTTAGGAATTTTTATACAAAATAAGTATTATTCAATACCCTGAACTGCTACGAATTCCCAAACGCCGTCAGCTGCATTGCACTTCTTAACGTAAGCAACGTCTCTGTTAGCATCACCGATTTCATTGAAAGAAATATCTCCGGATACGCCTACATATGTTACGCCTGGAAGAGCTGCCATGATGTCAGCAGGTTCGATTGAACCAGCAGCCTTCATTGCTTCGAGAGCTGTGAAGTATGCATCATAACCCATTGCTGTTACTGCAGCGAGGTCTGTATTTCCGTTGTTGTTAGCAAGATTTGTTGAGTCTGCTTCGATCCAAGCTTTGATACCTGCGTCGAATTCAGGATCTCCACCTTCCTGATAGAATGTTGTTACATAAATTTCAACGTTTTTGCCTTTAGCAGCAGCTGTGATAACGTTGCTGTCCCATGTGTCGCCTGCTAAGAGAGGAATTGTTAATCCCTGAGCAGCAGCCTGGTCAATGATGAGTACAGCAGCTTCTGTTGATACAGGAGCGAAGAATACGTCAGCGTTTGCTTTTACAGCGTTTGCTACGTATGAAGCGAAGTCACTGTTTCCTTCTGGGAATGTTTCATAAACAACTGTTCCGCCGAGAGCTTCGAAAGCTTCCTGGAAGTAGTTGCAGAGACCTACAGAATAGTCATCGCCTAATTTTGATAAGCAGTAAGCTGTTTTTGCTTCGAATACGTCTGTAGCAAAGTTAGCGAGTACTGTACCCTGGAATGGGTCTAAGAAGCAGATTCTGAAGTAGTGGTCATTACCTTCTGTAACCTGTGGGTTTGTGCATGTTACGCCGATAGCAGGGATTCCTGCATCGCCAAAGATGTCAGAAGCAGCGATTGATACGCCTGAGCCGTATGAACCGAGAACTACTGATACGCCTGAGCTTACTAATGCCTGAGCAGCTGTTGGGCCTTTGTCTGTTGAAGATTCGTTATCAACGATTTCTAACTGAACATCATATGTTGTTCCGCCGATTTCAACTGTTGGGCATACGCTGTTTGCGTACTGGATACCTAATGTTTCCTGTTTTCCGCCTGCGCCATTGTCACCTGATGCTGGTTCGAATACGCCGATCTTAACTACTGGATTTCCGCTTTCTGAAGCTTCTTCTCCGCCACCGCATCCAGCTGTGAATGCTGTCATAGCTAATACGAGTGCTAATAAGATTGATAATTTTTTCAAGTGCTTGTCCCCCTTGTCATAATTTTCTCGTTTTACGAGTTTTTAGGTTTTAAACAATCGGATATATTATATCAAAAATCTATTAAAAGTAAAGTCTAAGCCTGTAAAATATTAGGTTTTACTGCAGATTTAATTTGTGCCTTTTGATCTTTCTGGTGGAAGTTTTTTCGAATTCTTCCTCTCTAAGATTAAACTTCTTTATCCTTTTATATGAAGTGGTGGATTTATTTACAGATTCTACCGCATCCTTGATCCTGGAATATACCTCTTCGTCTGTAAGCCCTTTGAGATTATCCTTTTCTATAACTATTTCTGCAGTGATATAAAGCTCATCTGTTTCCGGATCTTCTTTACCCCAGACGACCGATTCCTTGATGTAATCGCTCTTGTTCAGCAGATATTCCAGTTCTTCAGGGAAGATATTTTTACCGTTTTTAGTAACGATAACATTCTTTTTCCTGCCTGTGATGTGAAGATATCCTTCATCATCCATAAAACCGTAATCTCCTGTAGCAAACCATCCATCCTCTAAAATCACTTTTTCTGTTTCCTCCGGAGCCTCATAATATCCTATCATCCTTGACTCTGTAAGCGCCACTATTTCACCAACGCCTTCACTGTCAGGGTTGTCTATCCTTACAAGAGTTCCCGGCATTGGAGGACCTACAGTTCCGGTTTTCTGCTGGTAATCCGCATTTACCGCAATGATAGGAGAAGTTTCTGTGAGACCGTAGCCTTCAAACATATTGACGCCCAGCGCTCTGAAGTCTCTTATGACTTCAGGATTCATAGGCGCTCCGCCAACGATAAACACTCTTATATCGTTGCCAATAAGATCATATATTTCTTTGAACAGCTTTCTGGATCTGTCCATTCCTATTTTCTGAAGGAATGCATTGAGCTTCATACCCTTTCTCAGCTTTTCTTCTCTTCCTTTAAGTTTTGCCGTAGTAAATATTTTCTTATGGAATGTTTCGAAAACAAGAGGAACTCCAAGCATAACAGATATTTTATCTTCCTTGAGATTCTTCTGTATATACTTGAGACCGTCACAGAATACCATTGTTCCGCCCATTACCATACACGGTACCACTTCACAAGTGAATTCAAAAGTATGATGTATCGGCATAACAGATAATCCTTTGTCCGTTCTCTTTACATACATTCTCTTAAGCATATTCTCTACATTTGAAGTAATGTTTCTGTGAGAAAGCATTACTCCCTTGGAATTTCCTGTTGTTCCGGAGGTAAAGTATATAGCCATGAGCGCAGTGTTGTCTATCTCCACATCGATATATTCGGTACATCCTTCTTCCATATATTTATAGCCTTCTTCAAGCAGACCTTTTATAGACAAATTCCTCCACTGATTTCCTTCCCCATCCATATCTACCAGATACTCAACAAAATCAAGCTTCTCAATTGCTGCATCTACGACTTTTTTCTGTTTCTGAGAATATACCAGAGCTGATGCCTGTGCTCTTGTCAGCAGATTTACCAGTTCCCCTGCCGGAAGCTCTCTATCCAAAGGAATTATAACTCCCACACCGCAGGCAACAGCGTAATATGTCAGCACCCAGTCGTAACGGTTTTCGCTCATTACAGCGATCTTCTTGCCCTTCAGCCCTCTTTTGATCAATGCAGTTCCAAGGGCATTTACATCATCATAAAGCTGTCTGTAACTTATTTTTCTTCTTTCTGTTTCTCCGGGAAAATGTTTATCTTCATATGCAGGAGATTCCCCGTAATTATCTTTCCCGTATCGTATTATCTCTCTTATATCTTTAAGATACCTGACCTTATGAGGTCTTTCTACGAATTTTGCCAAATCCAAATCTCCTTTCCTTCCTTTATGTTAAATATTATACCCCTGCTAAAGCTTTAAATCAATAAATCAAAATAAAGCTCCTTTATATTCTCACAGCCTTGACAAATATCTTTTTTCAATAGATAATTTTATGGTTGATTATAGAATAAGGAGATATTTATGAACGGAAAAAGATTAAGTTCATCACTTATACTGCTGCTTACCGCGGCTATTTGGGGCTTCGCCTTTGTTGCACAAAAAACAGGAATGGAATTTATAGGGCCATTCACTTTTAACGCCTGCAGATTCACGATAGGGGCATCATGTGTATTAGGTTTTTCCCTTCTCATGGACATGAGAAAAAAATCTGCAGAAGGCTCTGTGGAGCACCCGTATTTTGTTGAAAAAAAGCCAAATAAAATTCTTTTTACTGCAGGCATACTCTGCGGCGCATCTCTTTTCATAGGTTCATCTTTACAGCAGGTGGCTCTTCAGTTTACTACTGTAAGCAAATGCTCTTTCGTTACGGCTCTCTATATGGTCATCGTACCGCTTTTGTCGGTACTGCTTAAGAAAAAGATACCTGTGAATGCATGGGTCGGAGTATTCCTTTCTGCAATAGGCTTTTATTTCTTATGCCTGCTTCCGGGAGAACTAAGCATGAACTGGGGAGATTTCCTTACACTTTTAGGATCCCTTTTCTGGGCTGTTCAGATATTGGTCATAGACCACTTCGTAAACAAAACCGACGGCATAAAAATAGCCGCTATACAGTTCATTATCACTGCACTTTTTAGTATAATCTTTGCATTGATTTTAGAAACTTTTACATTTGCAGACATTGCCGCTTCAGCGATTCCGATCCTTTACGGAGGCTTCCTCTCAGTGGGTGTGGCATTTACCCTTCAGATTGTCGGGCAGAAACACACTCCTCCGACATTGGCTTCTCTTATCCTGAGTCTGGAATCCGTCTTTGCTGTAGTAGGCGGTGCTATAATACTTAACGAATCCCTGACCGGAAGAGAAAGTTTCGGATGTCTGTTAATATTTATAGGGGTATTGCTGGCACAGATACCAATACAGAATTTTATAAAACGCAAAAAAGTTTAACTTTGACACAATAGAAAATACAGATCATGTGTGTTATAATCATAAATCATATATAAATCGATTCAGGAGGATACATAGGATAAAATGAAGAAATTTAAAGAAGAATTTAAAGAATTTGCTTTTAAAGGCAATGTGATCGACATGGCTGTCGGCGTTGTTATAGGCGGTGCCTTCGGTAAGATAGTTACTTCTATTGTAAATGACCTTATCATGCCAATAATAGGTCTTTTAACAGCAGGCGTAAATTTTTCAGATTTAAAATACGTTATCACACCTGCGGTAATGGACGGTGACGTAGTAGTAACTCCGGAAAATGCTATTTTATACGGAGCATTCATTCAGAACGTTATAGACTTCTTTATTATAGCTCTGAGTATTTTCGTAGCGATAAAGCTGATCTCAAAAGCAAAGAAAAAACAGGAAGAAGAACCTGCTCCTGCTCCGGAACCTGAAGCTCCTCCTCAGGACATTCAGCTCCTCACAGAGATCAGAGATCTTCTCAAAAAAGAACAGTAAAAATATAATGGCGTGGTTTTGAACCACGCCATTATTGTTTTTTGTATATCGTTTATCAGTATTAAAAAATAGTGAGGTTTTCCACACCCAAATATTCATACCCTGTCATTTCGCAGAAAGAGCTGTATTTCCAACTTTCTTCTGCCGAAAAATATTCTCCCACAAGTTCTTCCAGTCCGTCATAGCTGAACAGCACAGATGACCCCAATACTGCAAACCCGTTTATCAACTCATATGCTTCATCAAAGAATTTTTCCATATAAGCTTTGTCCGCATACAGACTCTGGTATTCTTCAGCTTCAAGAAATTCCTCATAGTTTTTCATAAAAGCATCTGTTACCAAAGTTTTGACATCCACTCCTTTAACAAAGATATCTTCCACATCAAGAGGCTCATACTCTGCCCCTCTGAAGCATGCATATACATCATCATTTGCTCTATACAGCATAGAACCTGCCGAAGTCTGAATATTTGCATAAAAATGAGTTTCAACATTGGTAAGTTCTCCGAATCTGCTGCAGTCCATACGATACATAGAGTCAAGGCTAACTTCATCTTCACCGTAAATTTCATCATAGCGATTCAACGCTTCAGCGCATAACGCTATTTCATCTGAAGGAGGATTTGAATGTTCCTCCGCATACTTCATTGCACCGGCAGGCATGTTTTTGTAATAAGTTGAATATACAAAAACTCCACTATGATCTCTGGTTCCGTCTATTTTGACATTCTTATCTTCCGTTACAGCCTGTAACATGTCAAAAGGCCTGCTCAGCATAACGCATACTTTGGTTTCATCTTCATATAAGCAGATCCCCTCATCATAATATCGTTCTCCCAAAGCAGAGGCTTCTCCTATATCTGCCTTAAAAAATACCGGTGAATCGTATTCACAGTATACTTCAGGATTTTCATGATCCAGTATCAGTTGAATACTTCCGTCATATTCATTTATGTAGAATTTCTGATCTTCATTTATTCCTTGAAAAGGTGCCGTAAGCTTTACAGAATTTTCACCGCTATAGTATCCCTCTTCCATATCCCCGGTAGCAAGAGACACTTCTTCTACACACTCGTTAAGGAACGCTTCATAATCCACATCATCGCAAAATACATCTTTTAGTTCGATCTCCTCGCCGGTATTAAGGTCAAGATTTACAGTACTTGCTTCAGAATAAGAATAGTAATCTCCTTCCGGACTTTCCATACCCACATTTTCCATAAAATACACAGACAGGATATTGTTTACACTGGCACCTATTAAAGCATAAATATAATGAGATGTTATAGAATAGTCTTCTTTTATTTTCTGTTTTATGCCTCTGTATGGAGGCAGTTCTTCACTGTCTCTCAATTTCGAATAAGCAGCATAAAGTTTTTCATTTACCTGTTTTTCAACAGTTTTATCTTTCAGCCCCGAAACCTCAATGTAATCTCCGCTTCCGTTTTCAAACTCTTCATAAACAGGAATCACTTCTATATTATTCTTTACAAAATAGTTGATCTTCTGCGGAGAAGTTATAGTTTTTCCTGCATCAGAGCATCCCGAAACAGATACGCTTAACACAAGCATTAAGATCAGTGTGATAACAGTTTTTCTATAAATCCGCATTTCTGACATATCCGTTTTCCTCTCCTAACTTCTGCCCTTCCTCACTTACTATCCAATCTATAATATCTCTTAAAATA
>JAFQKJ010000024.1 GCA_017397005.1 Bacillota bacterium | reverse complement strand
ATCGTCATAGTCATCTCATCTTCATCGATTATCACAGTATCATTGTTGGCGTAGAAAAGCTTTTCTAATTCGAATTTCATTTCTGCTGCTATGTAGCTGTCGCTCCACACTGCCATAATACTTGAGATCACAAGGATAGCTATTGTTATAGTAATGACTATGCCTGCCTTTTTCCATTTCACACCCGATTTTATATCCATTATATTTTCACCAATCTATTCTTTGGAAGTATATACGTCTATATTTCTGCATATTTCCACATTTTCTTCTGTAGAAATGTCTCCTGTTACTTCAATTTCTTCTTCTGGATCATATGAGATATGTATACGGAGTTCTTCTCCGGATACACCGGTATATGTGTACTCCATACAGCGAGAACCATCGCCTTTTTTTGAAACCATCAGACCTGAGAATATGAAACCTTCCGGTATATAATAAGGATACATAAGCTCCGGCAGAAAAGCTTTGGCTTTTTCCATATCCTTTTCGTCGTTTAATGTCAATATGCTTTCCTGTTCTTCAAGGCTTATCTCACTCTGCTCAGTTGTAAACACACCATTAGAAAGTTTGTTCATCACTTTCTCTATACCGGATTTGGATGCAGATGCAGAACCGCTGTCTATCCATAAAGCAATACCGCTTGAGGCAACAAGTATGGCTAAAACAAATATTGCCGCTTTTGCGAAGCGTTTCCATGCTGAGGTCTTATTCTTATTCTCTTCCATAAAAGAAAGATCCGGTTTTGGGATCTCTATTCCCTGTTTTTCAAGGTAGATGTCATAGGCGTCTTTTAATTCTGTTCTTGTCTGAATGTCTCGTTCTTCATTATTCACCCTGCGCACCTCCTTCTAAAGAAAAATATATTTCTTTTAGCCTCTTCAATCCTCTATGAATATGTACTCTGATAGTGTTATAGTTTATATCCATCACTTGGGACAGCTCTTTTTCCGACATCTCTCCCTGAGACCAAAGAATAAGTACTTCTCTGTATTTGAGCGGAAGCTCTTCCATCGCTCTTGCAAGCAGAGCCTTCTCTTCTTCCATTGTCAGTTTCTCAAAAAATGTCTCTTCTGGATCGTCATGAAATTCTAAATCTAAACCTTTATCCGATATCGCATCGTACTCTTTATACCATTTCCTTGTATCTCTAAAATGATGTTTGATTTCATTTCTCGCGATCTCAAATACCCATGCTTTTGTTTTTTTTCTGTCCCGAAGTTGAGACAAATGTGTCCATGCCTTTTCTATAGTCCCCTGTGCTATATCTTCTGCAGCATGATCATTTTTGGTCATTGCGAGAGCGTATTTAAATATTGCTTCATAATGAATTAATATTTTTTCTTCAAAAAAACTTCTATCTTTTCCCGCAAACACAATATTCTCTCCTTATGTGAAACTCTCCACAAACCACTCTGTCATGTCCTGCAAGGTCTTTAAGGATGCGGATGTTTGAAAATGCGGCGCGGTGAAGCAGGGCGGAGACGTCTTGCCCCTGGTCGTGGCCGATCTCTAAAATCAGGCTTCCGCCCGGCTTCAGGCGGCGGGCTGCTTCGGGAACTATCCTGCGGTAGAAGTCAAGCCCGTCGGGTCCTCCGTCGAGGGCCAGCGCCGGCTCATGATCCTTCACATCCGTCATAAGTTCGTTTATTACGTCTTTTCTTATATAAGGAGGATTGCTTGCGATAAGGTCGAATTTTTCTTCCTCAGGGACAGCCTCAAAGAGATCTCCCTGCGCAAAGTCCACTCGTTCATTTACTTCATTTAATACGGCATTGTTTCTTGCTACAGCAAGAGCCTCAGAGCTTATATCCGCTCCTATTCCTTTTGAATCAGAGACATAATAAGCCAGGCTCACTGCTATGGCACCGCTGCCGGTGCACATGTCCAGAAAGCTTTTTTCTTCTTTCTTCTTTAATATTTCTATTCCTTCTTCCACCAACATTTCCGTATCCGGTCTTGGTATCAGCACAGCCTCACAGACTTTAAATGTCAGGCCCATGAATTCTTTTTCCCCGGTAATATAAGAAACGGGCTTCCCTGAAGCCCGTTCATCTATTGCTGTGAAAAAAACATTTTTCTCCTCTTCGGAGAGCTGGTAAGAAGGCTCCATTATCAAAAAAGTTCTGTCTTTTTTCAAAATATGCATCAGCAGCACTTCGGCATCCAGTCGGCTGCCCTCCGTTCCTTTGCTTTCCAGGATAGCTGCTGCAGTGCTCAGAGCTTCTCTCATCCTCATTTTTTCTCTTCTCCTTTTTCAGGAACTATATTAAAATGTTTTTTCGGTTTATAAAACCCTTTTTCTGTTCGTATTTCTGTGTTTTCTTCGTCGCTCTTGTCCGGATCATATTCCATAGACACCTTCATAGAGCAGATAGCGATCTCAAGCTGATCATCTTCAGGCTCATTTGTGGTGAGCTTCTGAAGCATTATACCCGGATAGCTGAGGATCTTCACTATAGTGGAATCGCTTCTTCCCGCATACTGAAGCACTTCGTAGGAAATACCTGCGATAACAGGCAGCAGCAGCAGTCTGGAAGTTATTCTCCAGAACAGGTTAGGCCAGCCCAGGAATGAGAATGTGAGCAGCGCAATGATCATTACGAACACGAGAAAACTTGTTCCGCATCTTGGGTGAAGGGTCGGGAACTGTCTGCAGTTCTCTACTGTCAGCTCCAGCCCGCTTTCATAGCAGTGTATGGTCTTATGCTCCGCTCCATGATACTGGAACACCCGCTTTATATCCTCCATCTTCGAAATGGCGACAACATAAAGCACGAATATGGCTATTCTCAAAAGACCTTCTATAAGATTGAGTATTATAGCGTTCTCTGTTACATGCTTCGCCCAGTTAACAACAACTGTAGGCAGGATGATGAACACACCTATGGTGAACACCAGAGATATCACTACGGAAGAATAAATCATGAAGTTATATGCAGCCTTGCTTCCGAATTTAGCATCGATCCATTTCTCAAATCTGCCCTTTTCTTCAACAACGCCTTCGTCTTCTTCAAGGACTTCCGCAGAGTACATAAGTGTTCCTGTTCCCATTATGAGAGAATTCACAAATGCGAACACGCCTCTCAGGAAAGGCACCTTAGCCCACTTGCCTACGGCCTTTGTCATATATTTTTTAACATGTATATCCCCGGTGGATTTTCTGACTGAGACCGCGATCTGACGCTGGTTCTTCATCATTACTCCCTCGAGAACAGCCTGTCCGCCTATCTTTGTCGGGCACGCGTTTTTGATAAATATCTTGTTTAAATCCATAATCCCCTCTTCAGTTCTTTAGAACTGCTTCATTTTTTCCGCCTGATAGTAAGTGATGAGTGAATCCACAACTTCATCAAGATCTCCGTCTAAGAAGTAATCCAGTTTATAGATAGTGAGACCTATTCTGTGATCGGAAATCCTGCCCTGCGGGAAGTTATAAGTTCTGATCCTTTCACTTCTGTCTCCGCTTCCTACCTGACTCTTTCTTTCTGCAGCAAGCTCATCATTCTTTTTCTGCTGTTCCAGGTCATAGAGTCTTGCTCTGAGTACCTTGAATGCTTTTTCTTTGTTTCTCAGCTGAGATTTTTCGTCCTGACAGGTTACAACAAGACCTGTTGGGATATGTGTAAGTCTTACTGCGGAGTCTGTTGTGTTTACGCACTGGCCGCCGTTTCCGGAAGCTCTGTATACGTCAACTCTTACATCTTCTGCTTTAACTTCGATTTCAACGTCATCAACTTCAGGAAGCACCGCTACTGTAGCAGCTGATGTGTGGATCCTTCCGCTGGATTCTGTTTCAGGAACTCTCTGTACTCTGTGTACGCCGCTTTCGTACTTAAGTCTGGAATAAGCTCCTTTACCTTTGATAAGGATAACAGCTTCTTTGATACCGCCGATACCTGTGTCATTGTATTCCATGATTTCTGTTTTCCAGCCTCTTCTTTCAGCATATCTCATATACATTCTGAGGAGGTCTCCGCCAAACAGTGCAGCTTCTTCACCGCCTGTGCCGGCTCTGATTTCGAGAAGTACGTTCTTCTCATCGTTAGGGTCTTTTGGCAGGAGCAGCACTCTCAGCTCTGCTTCAAGTTCTACTATAGAGTCTTCAAGCTCTGAGATCTCCATCTTTGCCATTTCTCTCATATCTTCGTCTGAACCTGCTTCTTCAAGAAGTTCTTTAGCTCCTTCGAGTTCTTCCTTCGCCTTTTTATACTCTTTATATTTATTGACGATAGGCTCCATCTCGGACATTTCTTTTACGGTCTTTCTCCACTCTGGCTGATTGTTAATAAGCTCCGGGTCGGATACCCTAAGGCTAAGATCTTCATATTTTTCTTGTATAAAATTAAGCTTATCGTACATTTTCCATTCTCCAATCTTATGTTTCTTACATCATAGTAGTTTATCATATATAGGAGTTGTTTGCAATGTTCAAAAATGCTACAATGGTTAGGATATCAACATTTCAAAGGATTTTTTAAAATACTTTTATGGAAACAAAGACATTTGACGTTAGAGATATAATTGAAGACAGAAAAGCTCTTGAGGATAAGCTGGGAGAGGCGGCGGAAATGCTTAAAAACGGGGGAACTGTAGCCTTTCCTACAGAGACAGTATACGGCCTTGGCGCTAATGCGCTGGATGAAGCTGCGGTCAAAAAGATCTTTGAAGCCAAAGGCAGACCTTCCGATAATCCTCTCATAGTTCATATCGCTGAAACAGATCAGCTGAAGGAACTGGTGAAAGAGGTGCCGGAAAAAGCACTGCGGCTCATGGATAAATTCTGGCCGGGCCCTCTGAGCATCATAATGGAAAAAACGGCCATTGTTCCGGACTGCGTCACCGCAGGGCTTGGGACAGCCGCCATCCGAATGCCTGAAAATCCCGAGCCTTACGTGCTCCTGAAACTGGCAGGCTGCCCGGTTGCCGCTCCAAGCGCCAACCTTTCCGGCAAACCAAGCCCAACAAAGCCTGAACACGTCCTTCACGACCTGACAGGACGAGTAAACGGCATCGTACTTGGAAGGACCTGCGATGTGGGCATCGAATCCACAGTTGTCGACATGAGCACAGAACCTCCTGTCATACTGCGCCCCGGTATAATCACCAAAGAAGATATCGAAGCAGTTATCGGCACAGTCAAGATCGCCGGCCGTAAGACCGATCAACAGTCGGTCCCTAAAGCTCCCGGCATGAAATATACACACTATGCCCCCAACGCTCCAATGATCCTCTTCGACAGCGACCCTGCTGAAATGACAGCAGAGATCCTCAAAAGGGCCGCAGACGAACTGGCTCAAGGCAAAAAAGTCGGCATAATAGCCACAGACGAGACCCGAGGCCTTTACGAAACACAGCTGGCCCCCGGCCTCCGGCCAAACACCTGTATCTTAAGCACCGGATCCAGAGGAGATCTCAAGACCGTTGCTCATAATATATTCCACATTCTCCGCCGATTCGACGAAGAGAAAGTGGACATCATCCTTTCCGAATCATTTGAAGCGGAAGGCATAGGCTTCTCCATTATGAACAGGATGGACAAAGCCGCAGACGAGATAAAATAAGGAGGAGTAAACATGAAATTAGTATTAGCATCAGACCACGGCGGATATGATCTCAAAGAAGAGATCAAAAAACACTTAGAAGGAAAAGGCTATGAGATCGAGGACATCGGAACTTACAACAAAGACTCCGTAGACTATCCAAAATACGGAAGAGCTGCTGCAGAAATGGTGGCTGCAGGCAAAGCAGACAAAGGCATCCTCTGCTGCGGAACAGGTATCGGCATTTCTCTGGCTGCAAACAAAGTAAAAGGCATCAGATGCGCTGTAGTATCCGACACTTTCTCAGCTAAAATGAGCAGAGCTCATAACGACGCAAACATGCTCTCACTGGGCGGAAGAGTTGTAGGCGCAGGCCTTGCTCTCGAGATCGTTGACATTTGGCTTGCAACAGAATTCGAAGGCGGCCGTCACGAAAGAAGAGTTTTACAGATCGAAGAATAATCTGACTATCGCGGGGATCCTTCAAAAGGATCCTCTTTTTTTACATTCTTTTCCCTTGACATTGGGTAAGAACCCATCCATAATTTAACTACAAACTAAATATTTGGAGGATACCGTGAACGAAGAACAATTAAGATCCAAAAAAGTCGGTGAACTCAGAGAAATTGCTGCTGCTTTCGGCATAGCAGACACCGGCAAGATGAAAAAAGCGGAGATCCTTGAAGCCTTATTAAATTTCAAACAAAACGAATCTGAAATCTCTGAACAATCCATTCCTTCAGAACCTGAACAGATCCCGGAAAACAATGATTTCAACTTAACAAACAACGATACAGACACTTCCGAAAGTGACGTTTTTGCGTCCGCTCCGGAAATTGTCGTTTCTGAATCTCAGATTCCTGACGAACCTGTAAAACGCCGTGTTCCCGATGAAGTGAAGGAAACAGTCGAAGGTATTTTGGAAATGTCGGAAGGAAACAACTTCGGATTTCTCAGATTTCACAATTTTCTGACCAGTGACAGCGATGTATACGTTTCTCCTGCACAGATCAGAAGATTCAGACTCAAAACCGGCGACAAGGTAAAAGGCATAACCCGCCCACCAAATGAGGGCGAAAAATTCCGCGCACTATTATACGTAAATACCGTAAACGGCGACCCATTGAACGTTGCCATAAACAGAAAAGACTTTGACTCTCTTACTCCTATCTTTCCTGAAGAAAGATTAAATCTAGAAATCAACCCTGCTGACCTTTCGACGAGGCTTATAGATCTAATCGCGCCAATAGGCAAGGGTCAGAGAGGTCTTATCGTTGCGCCTCCAAAAGCCGGCAAGACCGTGCTTTTAAAGAAAGTGGCCAACAGCATAACAAAACTCCATAAAGACATAGATCTTATCGTGCTTCTCATAGATGAACGTCCTGAAGAAGTAACTGATATGCAGCGTTCCATCGACGGTGAAGTCATCTACTCCACCTTTGACGAATTGCCGCAGCACCACATAAAGGTAGCGGAAATGGTACTGGCAAGAGCCCAGAGACTGGCTGAACACGGAAAAGACGTTGTCATACTTTTAGACAGCATAACCAGACTGGCAAGAGCCTACAACCTGACCATCCCGCCTACAGGAAGGACCCTCTCCGGCGGTCTTGACCCGGGAGCTCTTCACAAGCCAAAGAAATTCTTCGGCGCAGCCAGAAATCTCGAAGAAGGAGGCAGCGTGACTATCCTTGCCACAGCCCTGATCGAAACCGGCAGCCGTATGGATGACGTTATCTTTGAAGAATTCAAAGGCACAGGCAACATGGAGCTTCACCTAGACAGAAAGCTCTCAGAAAAGAGGATATTCCCTGCCATCGATCTCAACAGATCCGGCACCAGAAGAGAAGACCTCCTCCTCACTCCTGAGGAAATGGAAGCCATCTGGATGATGCGCCGAGTTCTTGGAAACGGAGCAAATCAGGATGCTGCAGAATCCATCATAAACTATCTCATGAGCACAAAGACAAACAAGGAGTTTATAAAACTCATAAAGAGAAGTCATCTGGATCAGAAGAATCCTGTGTTCACAATGAAATAGACATGAAAGAAACAAAAAAAGATTGGGCTCCCAATCTTTTTTCGTTGTAAAAAATGTGGCATATTATCAAAAACTCGTTGTAATTTTTGTAGACATGTGCAATACTATACTTGCATCATAATAATGGAGGTGCTTGTATGTATAGAATCGCTATTGAAAAACTATATAAATGGAAAGAAAACAAACGCCGTAAGCCCCTGATCATCGAGGGTGCGCGTCAGGTCGGCAAAACCTGGCTGATGAAAGAATTCGGTAAACAGGCATATGAAAATACTGTATATATAAACTTCGATTCCAACTCAAGGATGGCAGAACTGTTTGCCTCTGACTTAGATATCGAACGTTTGATTTTAGGATTAGAACTTTACACCGGACATAAAATAAACCCAGAGAATTCCCTGCTGATTTTTGATGAAGTTCAAGAAGTGCCAAGAGCCTTGACATCACTAAAATATTTTTGTGAAAATGCACCCCAATATCACATTGTGTGCGCAGGATCACTCTTAGGCATTGCCTTGCATCAAGGCACATCTTTTCCTGTAGGAAAAGTTGATTTCTTAAAGCTCTACCCACTTTCATTCAAAGAATTCTTAATGGCAGTTGATAAAGAGCAGTTTGCTGATCTTCTTGACAAACAGAATTTCCAAATGGTAACAAGCTTTAAGCAAACATATATCGACGCGTTAAAACAATATTACTTTGTGGGCGGTATGCCTGAAGCTGTACAGGCTTTCGCAGAAAACAAAGACTTCAACGAGGTTCGAGAAATTCAAAAAAGGATACTTGATGCTTACGAGCAGGATTTCTCAAAGCATGCACCAAACGAGATCGTTCCCAAGATCCGTATGCTGTGGAACAGCATCCCTTCTCAGCT
>JAFQKJ010000023.1 GCA_017397005.1 Bacillota bacterium | reverse complement strand
GAATCAAATCTTCTTTGAGTTCCGGTAAAAGCTTCCAGAGTCTCTTTGATTTTTTCTATCGGTGCTCCCAATGAATGTGTGCAGGCAAAAGATGCCAGTGCGTTTGATACATTGTGCTCTCCCGGAACGGCAAGCTGTATCCTTGTGAGAAGTTCTCCTTTGTGATAAACATTAAAGGAAGGCAGTCCGTTGGAATCAAATCTCAGTTCTTCCGCGCTGTAATCGAAGGCGCTGCTGAAACCGAAAGTTACAACCTTGCAGTTGAGGTTTTTAATTACCTCTGCCACGAACACATTTGCAGCATATGCAACGACCAGCCCGTTTTCCGGTACTAAAGAAGCAAATCTTGAAAAAGAGTTTGCAATATGCTCTATGTCTTTAAAATAGTCTAAATGATCAGAATCTATATTAAGTATGATCTCAACATTAGGTCTCATGCTGAGAAAACTGTCTCTGTATTCACAGGCTTCTGTAACGAAGAAGTCCCCTTTTCCTATTTTTACATTGCCGTTTATTTGAGGAAGATTCCCTCCTACCAATATGGTAGGGTCAAAGCCGGAACCTTCAAGTATCAGAGACACCATAGAAGTTGTGGTGGTTTTTCCGTGAGTTCCGGAAACAGCAATGCTGTGAGGCTGATCCTTCATGAGGATTCCAAGCAGATCCGCTCTTGAAAGCAAAGGTATGCCTTCGTTCTTTGCCTGAATTATTTCCGGATTTTCGTCGGACACTGCAGCTGTGTATACTACCACGTCACATCCGACAACGTTAGATGCTTCATGCTTATTATATATTACCGCTCCGCTTACGGAAAGATTATCTGTAATATCGGAGGGTTTGATGTCAGAGCCAGAGACCTGACAGCCTTTATCCAGCAGGATCTGTGCAAGGGCGCTCATTCCTATACCGCCGATACCTATGAAATGAAATTTTTTAAATTCTTTGATATCAATCATAAAACCAAGATCTCCTTATGTAAAAAGATTATAACATAAAAAAGCAAAAAAGAACTCAATAATTGACATAAATAAAATAATCGAATAAAATATGCTAAATTTAAAATATCATTCGTCTTTTTAAAGAAAGTATTGTATAAGAGGTAATATTATGAAGAGGACAGAGCGTACCGGAACAATAATTAAAATATTGACAGACAGTCCTAACAAGCTGTTTTCTTTGAGCTATTTTACAAAAATGTTTAATGCTGCGAAATCAACTATAAGTGAAGACATAGCTATTTGCAAAAAAATAGTGGAGAACATGAGTGACGGAGAAATAATCACTGTCGCAGGCGCTGCAGGAGGTGTTAAATATATCCCCAAGATCTCTAACGATGCGGCAAAAGAATTTCAGAAATATTTATCAGACAAGTTTAATGATCCGTCAAGGGTATTAACCGGGGGTTTTTTGTTTACATCTGATATAATGTTTGACCCTTACGTGACAAAACAGGCGGCGAAGATCTTTGCCACAAAATTTATGGATCTCAATGTAGATTATGTTGTTACTATTGAAACAAAAGGGATCGCCCTTGCGCTGATGGTGGCGGAAGCTCTTAACAAATCTCTGGTTGTGATGAGAAGAGAAGGGAAGATCTCCGAAGGCTCCACTTTGAGCATAAATTATATTTCCGGTTCATCCGGCAAAATACAGAAAATGTCTGTTTCAAAAAAATCTCTGGTGCCGGGGACAAAGGCTATCATAATAGATGATTTTATGAGAGGCGGAGGCAGTGCAGGAGGAATGGCAGAAATACTGTCAGAGCTTGATATTGAGACTGTTGGAATAGGCGTGCTGATAGCAACAAAAGAGCCGGAAAAAAAGCTTGTAAACAACTATTATCCGGTCCTGTATCTGGACAACCATAATGATCCTGACAAAAAAATACATGTTTATCCTAACCAAGACCTATTTTAAGGAAAAGGCTCAAAAGCGGAAGAATTCAACAAAAACCGCATTTTACTGAAAAAAATCAGAAGAAAATGCGAGAAATGCTTGAAAAGGAAAAGTTTTTGTTGTATTATTTTTCTATGGTGGGGACATGTATTCAGTTTCACGCTTTGAATAACAGGCAAAAGGATGGTGAATCTATGCAGATTACAGATGTAAGAGTTCGAAAAGTTAATGATGAAGGAAAGATGAAAGCAATCGCATCCGTTACATTTGATGACGAATTTGTTGTTCATGACATCAAGATCATAGAAGGACAGAACGGTCTATTTATAGCAATGCCGAGCAGAAAAATGGGCGAAGGCGATTTTAGAGATATTGCACATCCGCTGCTCTCAGAAACGAGAAATAAAATCAAAGACGCAATCTTTGCGGAATATGAAAAAGTTCTGGCAACAAAGCAAGATTTACAGGAAGCTGAAGCATAAAAACAAAAAACTAAGGAGGATCTTTGTATAAAGATCCTCTTTTTTTATAAATCTTCTTTATGAACACTCCAATAAGTGATATACTAAAATGTACGACAGGAGGGATATCATGAGAAAAACAGCTCTTATTCTGGCGGCAGGACAAGGCACCAGAATGAAGTCGGAAACTCCTAAAGTTCTGCACAAAGTATGCGGCAGATCCATGCTGAAACATGTTCTTGATGCAGCAGAAGGATCTGGAGCAGAACAAAACGTTGTCGTGGTGGGACACGGTGCAGACGAAGTGATCGAAAAGACCGGAGCTCCAGGGCTTACTTTTGTTCACCAGAAACAGCAGCTTGGCACAGGTCATGCTGTCTTGATGGCGGAACATGTTTTACCGGAAGAAGGTCTTGTACTGGTGCTGTGCGGAGACACACCGCTGATCACAAAAGAAACTTTGAAGGAGTTTATAACATATCACGAAGAAGCTGAAAACAGTGTTTCAGTTCTTACAGCTATATTTGAAGAGCCTTACGGATATGGAAGAATAGTAAAAGATCCTGAAGGAAGACTTCTTAAAATCGTAGAAGAAAAAGATGCGGACCCTGAAGAAAAGAAGATCAAGGAAATAAATTCGGGCATGTACTGTTTTGATGCAGCTTCGCTCAAAGCAAATCTTAAAAAGATAACTAACGATAATGCTCAAGGCGAATATTATCTTACAGATCTTATAGAGATAGCGGTAAAGCAGGAAGAAAAGACCGGTGCATACCCTGTTAAGAACCGAGAAGAGATAATGGGGGTAAATACTCGAGTACAGCTGGCAGCAGCTGAAGGCATAATGCGAAAAAGGATAAATGAAAAGCATATGCTGGCCGGCGTAGGAATGGTAGATCCGGAAGCGGTGTATATCGAAACAGATGTAGAGATCGGAAAAGATACTTTAATATATCCGGGAGCTATACTCTCCGGAAAGACTATCATAGGAGAAGGATGCGTGATCGGACAAAACTGCCGTATAGAGAATTCCGTTATCGGCGAGGGAACAGAAGTGCAGAGTTCAACTATAATAGACAGCAAAGTCGGAAAAGATACTTCCATCGGGCCGTATGCTTATCTTAGACCAAAGAGCAGCATAGGCAATGATGTCAAGATCGGAGATTTTGTTGAGGTTAAAAATGCCAGCATTGGTGATGGTTCGAAAGCATCACACCTTTCATATATAGGCGATGCAGACGTAGGCAAGGATGTAAACATTGGCTGCGGCGTAGTGTTCGTAAACTACGACGGGGTCAACAAGTTTAGATCAACGGTTGAGGATGAAGCATTTATAGGCAGCAATTCCAATCTTGTAGCTCCGGTGCATGTTGAAAAACGAGGTTATGTTGCCGCGGGCACCACTATAACCAGAAAAGTTGCGGAAGGAACACTGGTAGTGGGAAGACCTAAGGAAAGAGTCATCCAGGGCTGGGGTGAAAGAAAGATGAAGGAGAAAAAGGAGAAGAAAAATGTTAAATAGTCGTCACGGAAATGAATTTAAACTTTTCGCAGGCAATTCAAACCTTGAATTGGCGAAAGAGATCTCTAAGCTTATGGGTCAGGCATTAGGAGAATCTAACATTACAACATTCAGCGATGGAGAAATTTCAGTATCTATCAACGAAACAGTCAGAGGAAGAGATATCTTTATTATTCAGTCAACATGTGACCCTGTTAACAACAATCTCATGGAACTGCTTATCATGATCGATGCTCTTAAGAGAGCTTCAGCAGGAAAGATCAATGCAGTTATTCCATACTATGGTTATGCAAGACAGGACAGAAAAGCAAAAGCCAGAGATCCAATCACAGCAAAACTGGTTGCAGATCTCCTTGTAAGTGCAGGTGCAGACAGAGTTATAACAATGGACCTTCATGCTTCTCAGATCCAGGGTTATTTTGACATCCCTGTAGATCATCTTTTAGGAATTCCGGTACTGGTAAAATACTTCAAAAATCTCGAACTGGACGATCTCGTTATCGTATCTCCTGACATCGGAAGCGTGGGAAGAGCAAGAAATATGGCAGAACCTCTCGATGCTCCTATCGCTATCGTTGATAAGAGAAGACCTAAACCAAATGTATCAGAGATCATGAATATCATCGGCGATGTTAAAGGCAAGACTGCTATCCTGGTAGACGACATGATCGACACAGCAGGCACTATCACAAACGCAGCAAACGCTTTAGCTGAAATGGGTGCAAAGAAAGTATATGCATGTGCTACACACGGTGTACTTTCAGGAAAAGCTATTGAAAGAATAGAAAAGTCCGCTATAAGTGAACTGGTACTTTTAAATACTATAGATCTTCCGGAAGAAAAAAGACTTCCAAAAATCAAAACATTATCAGTAGCTCCTTTATTTGCTGAAGCTATGATGAGAATATTCACAAACGATTCCGTAAGCAAACTCTTTGATATGAAGGGCTAAAAAATGTACGTAATTGTAGGACTCGGCAATCCGGGACGAAAGTATGAAAATACAAAACATAATATGGGATTTCTCACTGTTGATGCCTTTGCTGAAAAGCATGGCATCAAGGTGAATCGCATAAAACACAAAGGGCTCGTGGGCGAGGGTTTTATTTCAGGCAAAAAAGTTCTGCTGGTAAAACCTCAGACCTATATGAATCTCAGTGGTCAGTGCGTAAGAGAAATAGTAGCGTATTACGGCATTGAGCCGGAAGAGCTTATGGTCATTTACGATGATGTGGACATTCCTATGGGAGCCATAAGGATCCGAAAAAAAGGAAGTGCGGGAACACATAACGGAATGAGATCTATAATCTACGATCTGCAGTTTGATAATTTTCCTCGTCTTAGGATGGGCATAGGAAAAGAAAACAGATCTGAGATGGTGGATTTTGTACTCAGCGGTTTCGCGGCCGATGAAAAGGACAAGATCAAAGCGGCTATCGATAATTCGGTGGCGGCCCTTGATGCATGGCTTGATAAGGGTATAGATATCGCTATGGGCGAATATAATACTAAAAAAGAGCCGAAAAAAAAGAAGCTTCAGACAGAGGTCAGTGATGGAACACAGATTCAGGAAGATAAAGAACACGACACAATATAATGAAGGTATAATAAATATATCGGGGCTTTCGGAGGGACGAACAGCCCCGCTTCTTTCTGTGATCTCAAAAGAGTGCGAAAGACCGATGTTTATAATAACCTCCACACAGCAAAGGGCAAAAGGTCTGTATGAAGACCTTTCTTTTCTTGCTTCGGAAAAAGAGATATATCTCATTCCGGAAGACGAGAAGATATTTTTAAACTATGAAGCCAAAAGCAGGGGGTTTTTAGAGCAAAGACTTAAAGGAGTAATCAAGCTGGCAGAAGGAAAATCTTGTATAGTTATTGCTTCAGCAGGAGCGGCGCTTAGAAAGATAATGCCGAAAGAGGCTTTTGTGCAGCATTCTATTACCCTTATGGTGGATGAAGAATATTCGATAGATGAGCTTAAAAGGCTGTTTGCACAGCTTGGCTACGAGAAAACTCATGCTATAGATATCAAAGGCCAGTACAGTGTAAGAGGAGATATAGTAGATATTTATCCTTATGACAGAGAATATCCTGTGCGTATTGAATTTTTTGACGACATTGTGGATTCTGTCAGGGAATTTGATCCGGAAACTCAAAGATCTATAAGAACCTTGGAAAAGGTGTCTGTATATCCTGCGGTTCAGATCCTTTACAGCGAAGAAACGGGACAAAAAGCCTGTGAAAAGATAGAAAAAGCCTACAGCAGACAGGCCGGAAAGCTGGAGCGGGAAGAGGCAGACCGGCTGAATCAAAGAAAAGGCCGGATAATAGAGAATATCCAGACTGGGTCCAATAATCAAAGTCTTTCAAACTATGTAAAGTATTTTTATGAAGAAACGGATACTCTGGTTGACTATATGTCCGAAAAAGGAATACTTGTTGTAGAAGATTATGAAAGAGTGAGAGAAAGAGTGCTTCTCAGTGAAAAGGAACTCAGAGAAGACTTTAAAACTTTGCTGGAAAGAGGAGAGAGTGTGCCTGAAGAACTTGATTTTTATATCAAATCTTCAGATTTATTTGAGACTGTAAACAAACAAAAGCGTTTAACATATATAATCACGCCATTTACCGTGACATTAAAAGGTGTGGAAGCATTAAGAGAAGTGATCTCAGTTAAAGCAAAAGCACTGCCTTCATATGCCGGAAAAATGGAAATGTTTCTGGAAGATGTGAAAGCCTATAAAAAGAAAGGCTTTGAAGTAGTTGTGATATGTTCCGGGGAAGAGCGCAGAGACAATCTGAGAAATTATTTGTCCAGAAACAGTGCTTATGCAGACAAGGTTTTGGTGGGGAAACTCACTGCAGGGACAGAATATACGGATGAAAAACTGGTGCTTGTATCAGACGGAGATATTTTTACTTCGGTTAAAGCAAGAAAGACCAGAAAACAAAATAAAAATGCAAAACCTATCAAATCTTTTGTAGATATAAAAAGAGGAGACTATGTTGTACACGAGAACCACGGTATAGGAAAGTTCATCGAAATCCAGCAGCTTGAAATAGAAGGGGTAAAGAGAGATTATTTGAAGATCAAGTATGCCGGAGAGGACATGCTTTACGTTCCTGTGGATCAGATGGACAGCGTTCAGAAATATGTAGGGGGAGAAACTTCTACTGTTAAAATAAACAAACTTTCCGGCTCGGAATGGAAAAAAACCAAACAAAAGGTAAGGTCTGCCATAGAACAGATGGCAAGAGAGATCATGGAGCTGTCTGCTCAAAGAAGAGCGATCCCCGGATTTGCTTTTTCAAAGGACTCTTTGTGGCAGAAGGAATTCGAAGATGCATTTCCATATGCTGAAACAGATGATCAGATAAAATGCACTGAAGAAATAAAGCGTGATATGGAAGAAGCCGTACCTATGGAAAGACTTTTATGCGGAGATGTGGGTTACGGCAAGACAGAAGTAGCAGCTAGAGCTGTATTTAAATGTATAGCTGACGGAAAACAGGCCGCGATCCTTGTGCCTACAACGATACTGGCAAGTCAGCATTACAGCACTTTCAAAGAAAGACTTGAGCCTTTTCCTTTCACTGTAGAAATGCTGAGCCGTTTCCGGACAGAAAAACAGCAGGAAAAGATAATAGATGATCTGAAAAAAGGAAAAGTGGATGTTATCATAGGAACACATCGCTTGCTTTCGAAAGATATAGTGTTTAATGATTTGGGACTGCTCATAATAGATGAGGAACAGAGGTTTGGAGTCCAGCACAAAGAAGCCATAAAAATGCTCAGAAAGAATGTAGATGTACTCACTCTTTCTGCGACTCCTATACCAAGGACGCTTCACATGTCGCTTATAGGCGCTAGAGATATGAGCATTATAGAAGAACCGCCGGAAGAAAGATATCCTGTTCAGACTTATGTAATGGAACAGGATGACGACATCATCCGCAGCGCTATAATGAGCGAGATGGACAGAGGCGGTCAGACCTTTGTGGTTTTCAACAGAGTAAAAGACATTAGACGAGTGGCCGACCACATCAGAGCTCTGGTGCCGGAGGCTGTGGTTAGCGTAGGTCACGGAAGGATGAGCGAAGACTCTCTTGAAAATGTCATTATAGACTTTATTGAACAGAAAAGTGACGTGCTGGTGTGCACTACTATAATAGAGACTGGGGTGGATATACCTAATGCCAATACGATGATAATCCTTGATGCTGACAGATTTGGACTGTCTCAGCTTTATCAGTTGAGAGGCAGGGTGGGCCGTTCCAATAAAATGGCTTATGCTTATCTGATGTATCAGAAGAACAAGGTTTTGACAGAAGTGGCGGAAAAAAGGCTCACTGCTATCAAAGATTTTACGGAACTTGGAGCAGGATTTAAACTGGCCATGAGAGATCTGGAGCTTAGAGGAGCCGGCAATATACTGGGAACCGAGCAGAGCGGTCATATGGTGACTGTAGGTTATGAACTTTACTGCAAGCTTATGGAAGAGACTATGAGCGTGCTGAAGGGTGAACGCGTGCCGGAAGAACTGCCGGAGACAACACTGGAGCTGGATTTCAACGCATATCTTCCTGAAAAATATATTGAAGACGAAACCCAGAGGATAGAAATTTACCAGAAGATCGCAGAGATCCATACTGATAAGGATAAGATGGAGATCATAGACGAACTTATCGACAGATTCGGAGACATTCCGAAAGCTGTTCAGAATCTTATCCTTGTGGGACAGATAAAATCTATTGCTAAAGAGATAGGTATAGAAAAAGTGTCCGAAAAAAGCGGTGAAGTTATACTTACATTCCTTGCTCAGAACAAACTGACAGCGGAAATGATCATGAACATGATCCAAAAGGTTGGCGGAAAAGCAAGGGTAAACGCCGGGAGAAAACCGTTTATAAAGTACAAGATAGGCGACAATAAAAGGAAAGCAGAGGAGATACTGGAATTAGTAAAAGCTCTGGCTGTAGGAAAAACTGAATTAAAAGAAATAAAAAATGTCAAGTAAATCATCTTACTTGACATTTTTGTACATAACAATAACTTCTTTTTACATATGCCATTTGCTTGTGTCAATAGAATAAGGAATTCCTGAGTTGTCAGATTGCACTCCAAAGAAAGATAGATTCCTTACGATCGAATAGCCCAAGAAACTAGTTGTTGCTCTCCATATATCTGTTTTCACCAAAGTGGTTCGGTAGACTGTTATTTCATTGCTGGTTTCTGCTGCAAGAGACATTTCTTGAT
>JAFQKJ010000022.1 GCA_017397005.1 Bacillota bacterium | reverse complement strand
CGGGAATTTCAAGTGAATCCATATCAAAGAAGATAAACGGTAAAAAGATGGCTGCAGCAGTAGCGGTATTAGGGATCTTTGGAGCGATGTTTGCTCCTCTAAATGATATAACGGACTTCCTGTATTTAATAGGCTCAGTGTTTGCGCCTATGGCGGCAATACAGATAGCAGATCATTATATTTTGAAAAAAGACAGTGGAAGCGGATCTGTCTGTTTGCATAATCTGATAATTTGGCTTATAGGATTCATACTATACAGACAATTGATGGGAATGGATATCGTGGTCGGCAGTACACTGCCGGATATGGTAATAACCATACTTGTATGTGTTGGGGCAGATAAAGTCAGAAAGAGTATTGTGAAGAAAAAGAGATCGTAAAGATATAAGAAGGAGCTTTTTTAATATAATGAAAGCTCTTTTTTATATTTCATCTTAAAATTAAAGGAAAAGTTTGAAAGATAATGTAACATAATGTAAAATTAAAAAAAGACCTTGAAAAAGGGAGGATTTGGATGAAAACTGTTATTATAGGCGGAGTTGCAGGAGGAGCAACTGCTGCGGCACGTATAAGAAGGCTGGATGAAAAAGCTGAAATAATAATATTTGAACGTTCGGGACATGTTTCCTATGCAAACTGCGGCCTTCCATATTATGTGGGTGGGGTGATCACAGACGAGTCTGAATTGACGCTCCAGACTCCCAAAAGCCTGTGGGATCGTCTCAGAATAGATGTCAGAGTAAAGCATGAGGTCATAAAAATAATTCCGGAGAAAAAGGCGGTAGAAGTCAGAGATCTTGATAACGGCAAGATGTTTGCTGAATCTTATGACAAGCTTATAATATCCACCGGTGCAAAACCTGCAATACCTCCTGTTGAAGGGCTTGATACAGATAAGCTGTTTACTCTGCGAACAGTTGAAGATACATACAGGATATATGAATTCGTGAAGAATAATAAGCCGAAAACCGCAGTCGTTGCGGGAGGCGGATTTATAGGTCTTGAAATAGCGGAAAATCTTGTGGAGAGAGGTCTTGATGTTGCTATAGTTCAACGCCCGAAGCAGCTTATGAATCCTTTTGATCAGGAAATGGCGTCATTTATTCATAATGAAATGCGAAAACATGGTGTAAAACTGGTTTTGGGATCTACAGTTGAAGGATTTACGAAAAGCGGATCAGGCGTCGAGGTCATGTTGAAAGACAGGGACTCTTTACATGCGGATATGGTTATATTGGCAATAGGAGTGACACCGGATACTTCTCTTGCTGAAGAGGCTGGTATGGAGCTTGGTTTAAAAGGGAGTATTATAGTAAATGACAGGATGGAAACCTCGATCCCCGATATATATGCAGTGGGAGATGCTGTAGAAGTCAAGCATTTCGTTACCGGGGAAAAAGCATTGATATCCCTTGCCGGGCCGGCAAACAAACAGGGCCGTATAGCTGCAGACAATATATGCGGAGGTGACAGCCGATACAAAGGATCCTTGGGATCATCAATTATAAAGGTGTTTGATATTACAGCAGCATCTACGGGAATAAAAGAAACTGCGGCTCAAAAGGCAGGGATAGATTACGATAAGGTATACTTGTCACCAATGAATCATGCCTCATATTATCCCGGAGGTAAAATGATGTCTATGAAGGTGATATACGAGAAAGATACCTTCAGGATACTTGGAGCTCAAATCATAGGCAGTGACGGGGTTGACAAGAGGATAGATGTTATTGCGACAGCTATTCACGCAGGACTTACTGCGATTCAGTTAAAAGATCTGGATCTTGCATATGCACCGCCTTATTCTTCTGCAAAAGATCCGGTCAATATGGCTGGATTTATAATAGACAACATAGCAAATGGGAATATAAAACAGTATTTTTGGCATGATGTTGAAAAATTGTCTCGTGACGGAAGTGTGGTTCTGTTGGACACAAGAACAAAAATGGAATATAATAGTGGTCATATAGAAGGATATATAAATATTCCTGTTGACGAACTCAGAGACAGATTGAATGAAATAGATAAGGATAAGCCGGTATATGTGATCTGTCAAAGCGGTTTAAGGAGCTATATTGCTTCCCGTATCCTATTAGGTAACGGTTATGACTGTTATAATTTTGCCGGAGGCTACAGGCTCTATGAGATGATAATGAAAGATAAAATGCTTATAGAAACTGAATAGTCTTAAAAGGCAGGAATATATAATTTTAATTGAGTCACGTTTAGGGCTCATAAAAGTATTAAAAACGGAGGTATGAGTAATGGAAAAGTGGAAATGTTCAATATGCGGATATGTGCATGAAGGCCCGATGTCAGAGGATTTTAAATGCCCTCTCTGCAAGCAGTCAGCAGATGTATTCGAAAAGATCGAAGAAGCTCCTGCAGCAAAAGCAAAGAATCCTTATGCAGGAACAAAAACAGAAAAAAATCTGTGGGAAGCTTTTGCAGGTGAATCTCAGGCTAGAAACAAATATACATATTTTGCATCAGTGGCTAAAAAAGCAGGCTACGAACAGATAGCGGCGCTTTTCTTACAGACAGCGGAAAATGAAAAAGAACATGCGAAATTATGGTTTAAAGCTCTCGGAGAATTAGGCGATACAGCAGAAAATCTTCTTCACGCAGCAGAAGGGGAAAACTACGAATGGACCAGCATGTATGATCGCATGGCTGCAGAAGCTGACGAAGAAGGCTTCCATGAACTTGCTGAACAGTTCCGTGGAGTTGCAGCGGTGGAAAAACATCATGAAGAAAGATATCTTGCTCTTCTCAAGAACGTAGAAACAGATCAGGTATTTGCAAAACCGGGCGAAGTTGTATGGGAATGCAGAAACTGCGGACATTTATCATATGGAGATAAAGCTCCTGAAGTTTGCCCTGTATGCAAACATCCACAGAGTTTCTTCGAAGTTAATAAACAGAACTATTAGTATCAATCATACAAATAGCCGTGGTCAGCATATTCTGACCACGGTTTTTTGATAGTTTCATTGTAATACAAAATGTTTTTTGTTATAATCTTCGAGGAATTTTAAGAAAGAAGGTTTTTATTATGAAAGCAGTAGGAATAATCCTTGGTGTTTTAACCGCTATATTTGGTATTTATGCTATGACAGTTCCTTTCAAAACTTTTCTCGGAATTGGCTGGATATTAGGTATTCTGTTCTTTATGAACGGAGTTGAAAATGTTATTTCTGCATTAAGTCAGGAGAAAAAAGACGGATGGAAATGTGTCTTGGGCATATTGACAGGCTTGGCCGGTTTATACTTGCTGTTCAGCGGAGTGGCTAGGTACCTCACAGATGTAATGGTGATCTACATAGTAGGAGCTTGCGTACTTCTTTACGGTGTTTTCTCTATAGTATCAGGTGTTAAAACATATAAGGAAGCTAAAGGACACAGCATAATCAAAATAGTATGCGGAATTTTGTCGATCATAGTTGGATTGATATCTATCGCGCACCCTGCAGCAGCGATGGTATATATCGGATATCTTATCGCAGCAGCGCTCATCATTCAGGGTATTAATACTGTAATATTGACTGTAAGCGTTTCTAAAATCGTTGAAAAAGCAGAGGAAGAGTAATCTTTTATGCATATCATAAACGGCTTAAGTGAAAAAAGGGCTGACCGTAAGGTCAGCCTGTTTTTTTATTCTTCATATATTATACTGTACTGATGGCAGAATTCTATGAACTCCGTATCATCTCCGCTGCCGAATTCGTTTTTCAGAAGTGTTGCCAGCCTGTTTCTTATACCGTTTTCAAGGCGAAGCATGAACATAAATTTTTTCGTTTCATCTTCTGAGAGGGTATATTCAAACAGAGTATTGCT
>JAFQKJ010000021.1 GCA_017397005.1 Bacillota bacterium | reverse complement strand
TTTTCCGTTTTCATCAGCCTTCAGAAGATAATCATATGCATTTACTGTGATAGGTACTGCGGTTTCAGCATCTACCCAATGGATAGTTCCCTTGACTTTCCTTCCTGAGAAAGTACCTCCGCACTTTGTTTCCGGATCATATGTGCATATAAGTTCTACCACTTTGCCGCTTTCGTCCTTGATTACTTCTTCGCATACGAGAAAGTATGCTCCCTTGAATCTTACTTCATTGCCCGGGAACAGCCTGAAATAACCTTTTACAGGCACTTCCATAAAGTCTGTTCTGTCAACGTAGAGATTTCTTGAGAAAGGAACCATTCTTGATCCGTGATCCGGATTCTTGCTGTTCTCGATCTCAACGTATTCTGTCTGTCCTTCAGGATAGTTTCTTACTGTTACCTTGATAGGATCCATTACCACCATCTTTGAAAGGCTCTTGTCCTTAAGGTCTTCTCTTACGCAGTGTTCCAGCATAGCCATTTCCACTGTGCTGTTTGCTTTTGCAACACCGATACGTTCACAGAAGTCTCTTACTGCTTCCGGTGTATAACCTCTTCTTCTGATACCTGCGATAGTCGGCATTCTAGGATCGTCCCATCCTGAAACAACGCCGTCGTCAACGAGAGCCTTGAGATATCTCTTGCTCATCAGTGTATTTGTAAGGTTAAGTCTTGCAAACTCTATCTGCTGCGGAGGATTTTCCCATCCGGTTTCTTTGATCACCCAGTCGTAAAGAGGTCTATGGTCTTCAAATTCAAGAGTACAAATAGAATGTGTTATTCCTTCGATAGCATCCTCTAATGGATGTGCAAAATCGTACATTGGGTAAATACACCATTTGTTTCCTGTCTTGTGGTGCTCTGCATGCGCAATTCTATAAAGTGCAGGGTCTCTCATGTTGATATTAGGAGAAGCCATATCTATCTTTGCTCTTAATATCTTAGCTCCGTTAGGGAATTCGCCATTCTTCATTCTCTCGAACAGATCAAGATTTTCTTCTACAGTTCTGTTTCTGTATGGGCTTTCCTTTCCAGGCTCTTTAAGAGTTCCTCTGTATTCTCTGATCTCTTCAGCAGTAAGATCGCAAACATAGGCTTTTCCTTCTTTTATGAGCTTTACAGCACATTCATACATGATGTCAAAATATTCTGAAGCAAATAAAAGCTTATTCCATTCAAATCCCAGCCATTTTACATCTTCCTGAATAGAATCAACATATTCTGTGTCCTCTTTCACCGGATTTGTATCATCAAATCTAAGATTGCATTTCCCGTTATACTTTTGAGCAGTTGTGAAGTTCAGGCATATGGATTTTGCATGACCTATATGCAGATATCCGTTTGGTTCCGGCGGGAATCGAGTGTATACTTCTCCTCCGTTTTTGCCTTCAGCCAGGTCTTTGTCGATAATGTTGTGTATAAAGTTTGAAAATTCCAAATCTGCCATTGGAAACCTCCTAAAAATAATAATATATGATTATAACATAAAATATATCCTTTGTATAACGAAGCTGATAAAAGTTTATCGAAGATTTTTATTCATTTATCTTTTCTTAAGAAAAATTTTTTCTGTCAAGTATTATATTTCTCAAAAAAACTACACAAATTTCAAAAAATATGGTATACTTCAAAAAAAATATAAGGTGGTAAGTTTTATGGATATAACAGACGTTAAAATTTTAGAACTTTTACAAGATAATTCAAGGATATCTATCTCTGAAATAAGCAAAAAAGTAAATATGTCCTTGTCCGCAGTAAGTGAACGACTAAAAAAACTCGAAAGCACTGATATTATCGAAAAATATACTGTTATACTGAATCCTCAGTATCTGGGCAAGGAACTGTCCGTACTGATGAATCTATGCTTAGAACAATCAAGAGGCGTTGAGGAATTCTACGAATTCATCAAAGGAGAACCTGAGATCCTTGAATGTCATTACATAACAGGAGAATATGATGTAAGCCTTAAGATCGTTACAAAGAATACAGCGTCTTTGGAAAAACTTATGAACAGAATAAAGACTTATCCTGGTATAAAGAGGTCTCAGACAAATGTTATCCTTTCGAGTCTTAAAAACCAATGTTCCGTTTCTCCTAATGTGAACGACAGCTATTAAAAAAGCAAGAGCCGATATTTTAAAATATCGGCTCTGATTTTTTATTTTTTCCTTTTCTTTGCGTTGGCTTTAGCTTCGTTCTTTCTCATCTGTTCACGAACTTTTCTTTCTTTTTCCTTTTGCTTCTGAGCTCTGATCCTTTCAGCTTCTTTCTTAGCATCTTTATACGGATTACTTTTTTCTACTTTTGGCTTTCCGCTCTTCTTAGCAGCAGCTTCTTCTGCTTCTCTTGTTTTCTTTGCCTGATCTCTTATGGTAAATACAACGATACCTACCATCATTACAACCATCATAACTGTTGTTATGATACCATCTGTTTTAAGGCTTCTTGTTTTGAAAGTGGTTTTGCTTTCCGCTCCAAGCTGATTGCCTTTCATATCAGTCACTTTACCGTCTATAACTATAGTATACTCTGAGCTGTCCTCAAGATTCCCCACAAGTACAAGATTTACTCTTTCAGGTTCTTCCGGCTGGTCAAGAACTAAAATTTCCTGTTCGTTTCCTTCTGAATCAAGTATCTTAAAACAGTCGGCATTGGCTTCCGCATCTATACCGCTGCTGAAAACTATTCTCGCCATCTGATTGGTGGTCTGCATTCCTGTTGCACCATCTTCAGGATATATACTTTCTATTGTCAGGCTGTCTGCATAGACGCTCTGTGTCATTAATAAACTCATTAACAGCACCGCTGCCAGTATTCTTAAAAATCTTTTTTTCATTTTGCTTTCCTCATTTCTCTTAGTTTTACAAAGAATTTCTGCAGTATCTCCCGACACTCTTCCTCAAGAATACCAAACTCCATATGTACATAATGATTGAACTTTTCATTCTGAGGAATATTTAAAACCGACCCGCAGGCTCCGCCTTTTGAGTCCTGTACTCCAATATACAAATTCTTTATACGCGACAGCATCACAGCCCCCGCACACATCGGGCAGGGCTCCACAGTTACATACATATCACATTGATGCAGCCTCCATCCGCCAAGCTTCTGTGAGGCTTCTCTTATAGCGATCATTTCTGCATGAGCTGTAGGATCTTTTTCCGATTCTCTTTTATTAAAACCTCTGCCTACTATCTCTCCATCTTTTACAACGACCGCCCCAATGGGCACTTCGTTGATTTCATAAGCTTTTTCGGCTTCTTTCAAGGCTTCTTTCATAAAAAATTCTTTATCCATCGTCTGCCGTCCTTAATCAATGATTATAACACTTATTTTAATCTTGTACAACCACAAAATAAATGTTAGAATAGTCATGTATTTGCCCCAGTAGCTCAGGGGATAGAGCGTCGGTTTCCTAAACCGTGCGTCGGATGTTCGAATCATCTCTGGGGTGCCAAATCAAAAGATGCTGCGGGCCGCCGCAGCATTTTCTTTTTATCAAAAAGGAGTTTTATCATGGATGAAAACATCAAAAGATCATGTATAGACTGCGGGAATACCAACTGCAGCAAAATGAACAGTACTTTTCCGCCTTTCTGCCCCACTACAGACCCGGAAAACACCAAACTTATCGAAGAAATAAAAGATCTTTGTCTCAACGAAGAAAATCAGAAATATCTGGTCGCTGCTGCGTCAGTGGAATACGACTATTACTGCAAACTCACGCGAATCGAAGAGATCGTGGAATTTGCGAAAAGGATAGGTGCAGCAAAGCTCGGCATCGCTACATGCATAGGCCTTATAAATGAATCCCGCACTTTAGCTAAAGTATTGAGACATCATGGCTTTGAAGTATACGGTATCGGCTGCAAAGTAGCCTGCATACCAAAACATGAGGTAGGCATACCGGAAGAGTGTGAAACTCTCGGAGTAAACACCTGCAACCCTATAATGCAGGCCAAGCTTCTCAACAAAGAAAAAACCGACCTTAATGTTGTGATGGGACTTTGCGTAGGTCACGACAGCCTCTTCTACAAATACTCCGAAGCGCCTTGCACTACAGCCGTCGCAAAGGATCGTGTCTTATGTCACAACCCAGCAGCAGCTCTATATGCCGCAGATTTCTATTACAAGAAAAAACTGTTTCCATAAAACAACTGACCTCTTGAGCAGATCTTTATATCCTGCTGCTGAGGTCAGTTTTTTACATAAATCTCTTATCTTTTAACTTTCCCAATCCAGCGTTCTGCTAATGGCTTTTTTCCATTTGCTTACCATCTCGGTCTTCTTTTCTTCAGACACTTCAGGAACAAACACCTTGTCTATTTTCTGACTGCTGGATATGTTATCTATACTGTTCCACACACCTGTTGACAGCCCTGCAAGATATGCCGCTCCAAGAGCAGTGGTCTCTCTTATGACCGGTCTTACTATATCTATCCCTGCCACATCTGCCTGGAACTGCATTAGGAAATCATTTTCGCTGGCGCCGCCGTCTACTTTTAGCGATCCCACCCTTATGCCGCTCTCTTTTTCTATAGCTTCAAGAAGTTCCATACTCTGAAATCCCATAGACTCTACTGCTGCTCTTACTATATGAGCGATAGTAGTTCCTCTGGTTATTCCCATTATGGCGCCTCTTGCATACATATCCCAGTATGGTGCTCCAAGACCTGTAAATGCCGGAACAAAATATACTCCGCCGTTATCTTCTACTGATCCAGCTACTGTTTCTGACTCTTTTGAACTTCTTATCACCTTAAGCTCGTCCCTCAGCCACTGGATCACTGCGCCTCCTACGAATACACTTCCTTCCATGGCATAATTGATCCTGTCTTTAAGACCAATGCCTATGGTCGTGAGAAGTCCTCCGTCTGAGATATTACATTTTTCTCCCATATTCATAAGAAGGAAACATCCGGTGCCGTAAGTATTTTTAGCCTGACCTTTCTCAAAACAGGTCTGGCCGAACAATGCTGCCTGCTGATCTCCCGCAATACCGGAAATAGGAACTTCCACACCCTGAATATTATATGTACCGTATATTTCACTGGAGCTTCTGACTTCCGGAAGCATAGCTGCCGGGATATCAAAAATATCCAAAAGTTCCTTATCCCATTTGAGTTCTTTTATGTTATACAGCATCGTTCTGGAGGCATTTGTCTGATCAGTTACATGGATCTTGCCTTTTGTCATCTTCCATACCAGCCAGGTGTCCACTGTGCCAAACAGAAGGTCCCCTCTTTCCGCTCTTTCTCTGGCACCTTCAACATTATCCAATATCCATTTTATCTTGGTAGCAGAAAAATACGCATCTATAAGAAGTCCGGTTTTTTCTCTGATCCTTCCGCTTATCCCCTGAGCCTTATATTTCTCACAAAGCTCTGAAGTCCTTCTGCACTGCCATACTATAGCATTGTAAACCGGTTCTCCTGTATTT
>JAFQKJ010000158.1 GCA_017397005.1 Bacillota bacterium | reverse complement strand
GTTAACCGCATCCTCTATGCTTCCTCCCACAAGATGAACATCCTGTCCAACTTCAAGGAACACGCAGGCAAAACCTGTATCCTGACAAAGAGGCACGTAGTCTTTCTTTGCGATCTCTCTATTCTGCTGGATTTTATCCAGTATGTCTTCTGCAATAGGCCAGTCTTCCTCAGCTTTGCACTTCGCAATAGCATCACAAACATCTTCGCTTAAATATGAATTGACTTCCACTGCCATTTTTGCTATCGCTTCTGTTATTACTTCTACGTTAAGCTCTCTCATACGTTCCTCACCATTTCTTCAAAAGTCCTACTCTTTCGCTGGACAGCCTTCTGAGTGCCGCCATATAGTATATCATTATTGCAAACATTAATAACATAAATCCAAAGGTCACACCCATGGATATGTTCTCTGACAAACGAAGAGTCTCGAACTGAAGGTACATGAACAGGCCTGTTATGAGAAGCTTCATGAAAGCCAGCATCTGTCTTACTTTGTCTTCTGCTTTTGGAAGGTTTTCAAGTTCTATTTTAGCCGGATAGTTCCATGCATTTGGGAAAAAGCCTGCTACCGTAACAAGAGCATATATCAAGATCGCCGCAACAGGAATTATCCAAACCGATGACTTTGGTCCCCATGCGTCAACTTCACCCAATCCGTTATAGTGTTTTGGGATCTCTGCCGGCAGCATCGTGTACCTGAAAGCGGTGTAAACCAGCAGTGCAGCAAGAAGCGCGATGCCTATTATCTCCAGAACTATAAGAAACTTTGTATACTTTATTTTTATCTCGCCTTTTCTGTAAGGCCCTTTATGTCCAAATCCTCCAAACAGTGCCATTATTATTCCTCCCCGTCATTGCAAATACTTACTTTTTTAACTATAATCATTTTATATTAATTAGAGATATAGTCAACCGGAAGTTGATGTATACACAAGTTTGAGATCTGTTTGAAATTTGAAAGGTTTTGCTATGGCGGACAATGTTTATGATATTTTAATAGTTGGGGGCGGGGCCGCAGGTTTGTTTGCGGCTGCTTCGGCGCCGGCAAGGGTGAAGGGGCTTATACTGGACAAGGCTAAGGCTCCGGGGCGGAAGCTTTTGATGAGCGGCGCCGGCCAGTGCAATCTGACTCACGGCGGGTCTATAAAGGACTTCGTTTCTCATTACGGAGACAACGGATCAAAGATCAGGACCGCGCTGTACAAATTCAGCAATGAGTCCGTCAAAGATTTTTTTGAAAATAAAGGGATACCTCTCATAGAACGGGAGGACGGAAAGATTTTTCCAAAATCTATGGACGCGAAGGATGTGCTGGACTGCCTGATCCGCGAGGGACAAAAGAACGGCTTTTCCATCCTTTCATCCTGTGATGTTACAGAGGTCATTCCGGGAGATATATATACAGTTATCTCCTCAAAAGGCATCTTTAAAGCAAAAAAACTCCTGATCTGTACAGGAGGCTGTTCATATCCAACCACAGGTTCTGACGGCAGGTTCCTGAAAGTTCTGGAAGCTCTCGATCTGGAAATCATACCGACAAGACCTTCTCTTGTGCCTGTCAGCGTTGAAGGCTATCCTTACACCGAGCTTTCAGGAGTATCTGTAAAGAATATCACCATTGAAGCAGATGGCCATAAAGTCAGCGGGGATATATTATTTACCCATAACAATTTTTCCGGCCCGGCGGTTCTGCATATTTCAAGGTATGTGAAGCCGGGGACGGAGATCAAACTGTGTTACTGTACAGATAAAAAGCTTAATGAAATACAGGAAGAGCTCGCTCTTCTCAGGAGGGATAAAAGCAGCGGCCGGAAGGAGGCTCTTACGGTGCTGAATTCCCTGTTCCCGGGGCTCCCTTCCTCCTTCATCAGGAAGATCTTTGCCGATGAAGGCTTTGACGAGCACAGAGTCTTCGCAGAGTTCTCGTCAAAGGCCGCTGCCGCCTTCCTCTCCCGCATCTTCACGGACACTTACAAGGTAAGCGGCACCTCAGGCTACTCCACCGCAATGGCTACGGCCGGAGGCGTATCCCTTAAAGAGATCTCCCTCAAGACAGGCGAATCAAAGAAATATCCCGGTCTTTATCTCGCAGGAGAAGTCTTAGATGTAGACGGGGATACAGGAGGATACAATCTGCAGTTTGCGTTTTCCTCGGGGTATAATGCGATAAATGATGCGGCGGGCACATTCATTGACACTTCCGGCATTAAATGATACTATAAACCCGGCAAATAACCAGAAATACATTTAATATATGAGGTTTTCAACATGATCATAAAGCCAAAAGTTAAAGCATTCTTGTGTTCAACAGCACATCCTCTGGGATGCGAAGAACATGTAAGAAGACAGATACAGTATGTTAAAGATACACCTGCAGAAGCCTTTCCCGCAGAAGTTCCGAAGAAGGTTCTCGTTATAGGCTGTTCCACAGGCTACGGACTTTCAGCCCGAATAGCTGCAGCTTACAGATACGGCGCAGCAACTCTCGGAGTATGCAGGGAAAAAGCACCTTCAGAAAACAGAACTGCCTCACCGGGCTGGTACAACTACAACGCATTTGACAAGCTTGCAGCAGCAGACGGCATTTGGGCAAAAACACTCAACGAAGATGCATTCCTTACAGCAACAAAGAAAAAAGCGGTTGAGATAATAAAAGAAGAACTGGGTCAGATCGACATGGTGATCTACAGTCTTGCTGCTCCTAAAAGAG
>JAFQKJ010000157.1 GCA_017397005.1 Bacillota bacterium | reverse complement strand
GGACTTGGTGTCTTTACAGCTTCTGAGGAACAAGCGAACAAACGACGAAGCAGTTCATCATCATAAGAAAAGACGGATCTTTCATAGGTGTGGAGATTGTCCGGAAACTACCTTTACAGCTTGCCTGTCAAGGTGGAAGTCCGGGCAATACTACCCTTGAAAGTCCGTCTGCTTATGATATGCGAGGAATGAGGTGAGCGATCTTTTGAATCAGTGTCAAAAGACAAGCCTGCGATACGCCGTAGGGCAGCTTTTGATGCAGATGAAAAAGATGTTACAAAGAAAGATGTAAAGACACCCTTCTTCGTACCATCTTTTGAAGATCGTCACGGAGTGACAATAATAATGAAATCTATTCCGTTTTATTCTTTCCTGATGCCGGATATCATATATGCGGATCAGGAACATAGAGGCGCTTGCGGGATGGCCCCGGGAGGCAATTATTTCTTTCAAAATAAACTGTTATCATCTATTTTTCGTTTTCTTTTAAATACGGTAAGAAAACATCAACAAATTTCTTGCTGGTCTTGGCATGGAATTCTGCTATTCTTTCCCAGTTTCCTTCGTTGATAATGCCAACACCTTTCAATGAGGAATATACCCATGAAGCTTTATATTCATCTGCTCTATCCCAAACAAGGTTTTCACCGATTTCTTTTTCGATCTCTTCCTTGTGCTTATATATGACATCAAAAGCAGCTTTATTCTTTGACTGTTTGTTGCGGCCTAACCAAAGATCAACTCGAGATTCGCTATAATTTGCAACACAACTGACATTAAAACCGCCAATACCGAAGAAACCGGAAACGGTATTATACGGGCCTCCGGAGCTTTTTGAGAAACAGCCAGTATCTTTGTTTTCTTCTTTGATTATTGGCAAAGCATAATCCCAATAACGTTTTCTTAATTCTTTTCTTCCTTCATCAGAAGCGTTGTCATTTTCCTGGTCTTTAAGATAGAAAACTAGGTCCATAGGATCAGCATGATACAGGGCAAACAGTTTTCTCAGAATATTGCATTTATATGCTGTGCTAGTGTTTCTTTCGATATAAATGTTTTCGTCTATCTGTAACGGCCCTCTTAACTTGTCTTTGTCCTTCTTTACAAAAGATGATAATTCGTTTTCTGTATCAGTCCCAAACGCAATACCTGTCAATACAGATTTATCTTGCTGATGCAGTAGACTCACAACCTGTTCCAGCATTTCCGCCCAGGAATTTACAGGGATCTCTGCATTCTTATAACTATACTTGGCGAGTTCTCTTCCTGTAAGATCAATTTCTTCGTCATCCAACGTACATGATTCGTATTCCTTGACCGGTGGAACATACTCTGTTGGTGGATAAGACCATATTTCCAAAGCCTTTTTCAACAATTGCTCATTCCGTTCTATCAGTTCTTTTATTCCCCAATTATCGTTCTGGGCAATCAACTGATTCATACGGATTCCGCTGGTCTTATATCCGCCATTCTCTGAATCTCTTTTCTCAGCAAAAGTCTTATTGCTTAAGTTTGGATTATATGCCGTCAGCGTAAGGTTAGCTAATCTGTGCAGCCATTCTGAGTGTATTTCTTGATAATCTG
>JAFQKJ010000156.1 GCA_017397005.1 Bacillota bacterium | reverse complement strand
CATAGTTGAACGACTCAAAGAGTTTTATGGAATAGAAGTATTTGAAGAAACGGGTGCTGAGTATACGGTAAAGGCAACTCTTCTGAAAGACAGAGTAACACTTACTGTAGACACTTCCGGAGCAGGATTACACAAGAGAGGATACAGAGTATGTGATGTAGCAGCGCCTATAAAAGAGACTCTTGCTGCGGCCATGATACAGCTGAGCTTTTGGAGAAAAGACAGGATACTCCTGGACCCTTGTACAGGCTCCGGCACGATCCCTATCGAGGCAGCTATGATAGCTAGAAATATCGCACCGGGACTAAACAGAAGTTTCGCATGTCAGGAGTGGGGATTTATCGAAGAGAAACTTTGGAAGGAAGAGAAAAAGGCCGCATTTGAATCTATTGACTATGACTCGGAGTTAAAAATATATGGATTTGATATAAATAGAAAAGCAGTAGATGCGGCAAAGGAAAATGCAGAGGAAGCAGGAGTTGATGACTGTATAATATTCAAAAAGGCAGATGCATCGAAGCTCAGACCTATAGGCGAAAACGGGATAATCGTGACAAACCCGCCTTACGGTGAACGTATAGGCGAAGAAGAAGAGATACGTCAGATATACGATGGCTTCAATAGATTCTTCAAGGAAAATCCGGATTGGTCATTATTCATGATAACGACTGACAAAGAGGCAGAAGAAAAAGTTATGGGCAGGGAAGCCAACAGGAGAAGGAAACTTTATAACGGTCGTCTCGAAACATGTTATTACCAGTTCCATGGAGAAAGAAAATGAATATAACCATAAACCGAAATGAGAAGAACCCTCTGTATATACAGATTTCCTCACAGATAAAGGAAATGATATTCAGCGGGAAACTCGTTAACGGCAGCAAACTTCCGTCGGAAAGACAGCTTGCAGATAATTTAAAAGTACATAGAAATACTGTGATCAGGGCTTATAACGAATTAAAAGATGAAGATCTCATAAGTTCGTATCAAGGTCAGTATTATTATGTGAGTTTCGGAACGATGTATTATGGGATGGTAAAAAAACCTGTTAACTGGGAAGCGCTCATTAAAGATGACTACATCAGTTTCGACAGTGATTTCGACGAGTTGTTCAACAAATCTTACGAAGAAGATATCATCTCTTTTGGAGGTGGAGTTGCTGCCAGAGAATTATATCCGCATGACGAGGTCGCAACTGTTTTTGATGATGTTTTGGCAGAAAGAAAGGACAGGGCATATTTCTATACACCGTACCAAGGTGACTATGAGCTCAGAAAACAAATAGTATCTTTTTTGAGCACTAAAGGCATAGTGACACATCCGGGAAACATACAGATGTTTACAGAGAATAATCAGGCCTTTGACTTTGTTATGACTCTCATGCTGATGCCCGGTGATAAAGTCATAGTTCCGGAAGCCTTATCGCCTGATATTTACAGAGCGATACAGTTTGCCGGCGGGCAGCTTGTTACTGTGCCCTTGGATGAAAATGGGATGATATGTGACAATTTAGGCCCTTTGATAGAAAAGGAGAATCCTAAATTCATATATGTAGACTCCAGCTTCAACAATCCGACAGGAACAATAATGTCTCTTGAAAGAAGAAAGACTTTGCTGGAATTATCATATAAATACAGGGTCCCGATAATAGAAGAAGATGAGGGTTCGGAATTATATTATGATATAGACAGTATGCCATCTATAAAATCCATGGATACAGGGAATAATGTGATATATATGTATTCGTTCTCTCTTACTATGATGCCGGGTGCGGGTATATCGTTTACCATAGCAGATACCGGAGTTATAAAAAGACTGAGCGAATTAGTATCTATGAAAATCGTTTCTCTGGATTGGGTGCCTCAGATGCTGCTTCTTGAATATATGAAGCAAGGGTTGTTTTACGAGAGACTGGATGGATTCAGAGAGCTATATCATCATAAGCGGGATCTGATGTGCAGATACCTTGATGAATATGGCGGAGATATAGGGTTGGAATACACCAAACCAAAAGGAGGGGTGTTCTTGTGGATAAAGCTCCCTTCAGGGATAGATGGACGTGAGCTTCTGAATGATGTACAGAAATCCGGAGTGACATTTATACCGGGGTATATTTTTTATCCGCAAAGCCATCGAGGTAATGACTATATTAGGCTGAATTATTCTTACCCTACGGAGGCTCAGATCAAGGAAGGGACGATAAAATTTTGCCAAATTACTAGACAGACACTACTGAAAATTCAGAAAAAATAATCTTGATAATTTTAGAAACGTTGAAAATACACAGCTGGTATAATAAATAATAGACATACTGGTACTTTTAATGTAAGGGGTGTTGTAGTATTATCAACTCATAGACACTACAGAAATTGGCAAATAAAGATAATATATTTATAAAGGAGATTAAGAATATGGCAGTAAATTTAAAGGGAAGAAGTTTTTTAACATTGATGGATTTCAGCAGAGAAGAAATCAGATATCTT
>JAFQKJ010000155.1 GCA_017397005.1 Bacillota bacterium | reverse complement strand
ATTAAAAAAGGAGTCTGTTTCTCTTGAAGAATCTATTAAGCTGTTTGAAGATGCATCTAAATATTACGAAGAATGTAAAGCTATTTTGGATAATGCAAAACAAAGACTTATGAGCCTTGACAAGGACAGCGATGAAATAACAGAACTGGAGCAGTAACTGAAATATGTTTAATGAAGAGTACAACAGACTTAAAAATATCATAGAAAAAGAACTTCTAAACTATCTTCCTGTCAGGATAGAAGAAAGCGGATCTGTACTTGATGCTATGAAGTACAGTCTTACTGCCGGAGGAAAGAGGATAAGACCTGTGATGCTTATGGCAGCCTGCAGAGCTGCCGGAGGAAAAGAAGAGGATGCTGTTCCTTTTGCCTGTGCAATAGAATTTATTCATACGTATTCGTTAATACATGATGATCTTCCTGCTATGGATGATGATGAGCTCAGGAGAGGCAAGCCTACAAATCATGTAGTTTTTGGAGAAGCCTGTGCCATACTGGCAGGAGATGCTCTGCTTAACAGGGCTTTTGAAATAATGTTTGATGCTGTGGCTGGGATCGAATCTGAAAAACGAGAGGGAGCTTTGAAGGCAGCAAAATGTATTGCGTCTGCTGCAGGATACAATGGAATGATAGGCGGTCAGATAGCTGATATAGAAGGAGAAGATTCCGGAAACAGGAGTTTGGAACTTCTTAAATTCATTCATAAAAACAAGACTGGAGCCCTTATAAAAAGCGCTGTTATGGCGGGTGGATATTTAGGAAATGCCGACGAAGTTTTAATGGACAAGTTCTCTGAACTGGGAGATCTTATAGGTCTTGAGTTTCAGATAGCCGATGATATACTTGATGTCTGCGGCAGTGTTGAAGAGCTGGGCAAACCTATAGGAAGCGACGATAAAAACGGAAAGCTTACTTATCCTTCATGCGTAGGTATGGAAGAAACAAAGAAAATATATGAAGAAATACACATAAAAACAATAGAACTGACTGAAAATTTAGGTATAGATGCAGAGTTCTTTAAAGAGCTTGCAAGAGATCTTTATTACAGAACTGCATAGAAAGTGGTATTGATATGAAGCAAATGACGGAATATGATTTTCCAAAAGAACTTAAGACGATGACTTATAAAGAACTGGAACTTCTCAGTGATCAGATCAGAGATTTTCTTTTGGAAAAAGTATCCAAAACCGGAGGACATCTGGCTTCAAACCTTGGAGTGGTGGAACTTACCATTGCTTTGCATAAAGTTTTTGACTCCCCTAAGGATAAGATTTTATGGGATGTAGGGCATCAGTCCTATGTACATAAAATACTCACGGGAAGAGCAGGAGAATTTGATGGGTTAAGAAAGCTGGAGGGAATGAGCGGTTTTCCTAAAAGAGGAGAAAGCCCCCATGATGTATATGATGCGGGACACAGCAGTGATTCCATATCTGTTGCTCTTGGTATAGCGAAAGCCGGTGAGCTTAGAAACGAACAATTTAATATTGCAACTGTCATAGGGGATGGAGCCCTTACCGGAGGAGTGGCTTTTGAAGCACTTAATAATGCGGCGGCGTCAGGAAGCAAGATGATCATAATCATAAATGATAATCAGATGTCTATATCACCAAATGTTGGAGGTTTGACACAGCATTTGAGTCGACTCAGAGCAAGCCTTGGATATATCGATATGAAGAAAAAGATCAGGGCAAGCCTTTCGGGGAAAGGTGCTTTTGGCGAAGGAATATACAGGAGTCTGGAGAAAGCCAGAGACCTTGTGAAATACACTGTATTTGACAGAAATATTTTTGAGAATTTGGGATTTAAATTCTATGGACCTATAGACGGTCATGATATAGAGGAACTGACGGATTTCCTTGAGGCTGCGAAAAGGAGCGAGGGAACTGTAGTGCTTCATGTTATTACTAAAAAAGGCAAAGGATTTAAAACCATAGAAGACAATCCGGATACATATCATGGAATAGGACCATTCAGCCTTGAAACACTTCTGCCTGTTGAAAAGTCTAAAGCGCCTTCTTACTCAAAGGTATTCGGGGATAAGATCATTGAAATGGCAGAAAAAGACCCAAGGATCGTAGCGGTAAGCGCTGCTATGATAGATGGAACGGGCCTTAAAGAGATGAATAAACTGTATCCTGACAGAGTTTTTGACGTAGGGATAGCTGAACAGCACGGAGTGAGCTTTGCTTCGGGAATGGCTCTTCAGAGTCTTAGACCTTTTGTGGCTATATACTCAACATTCCTGCAAAGAGCTTATGATGAAATAATGCTCAACGTGTGTCTTCAGAATCTGCCGGTTGTTTTCTGTATAGACAGAGCAGGCAACGTTGGGACGGACGGCGAAACACATAATGGTCAGTTTGATTTATCATATTTGAACCATATGCCGAATTTAACAGTCATGTGTCCTTCAAATGACAGAGAACTCAGAGAAATGATGGAATATTCTTTAAAACTGTCGGCGCCATGTGCTATAAGATACCCCAGAGGTCCTGCAGAGGTCTTGAAGAGTGATTTCAAAGAAATAGACGGGACCTCTGAAATTATCAGAAAAGGACAGGATGCTGTAATTTTTGCTGTAGGAAAATCTGTGGGTACCGCAAAAGAAGCTGTCAGCATTTTGAAGAGCAGGGGAATAGACTGCGGTTTGGTAAATGTAAGATTTGTAAAGCCTTTAGATATTAATGGCTTGGAAAAGGCGGCAGAGGGAGTAAAACTCATATTGACATTAGAGGACAACGTTGTTTCCGGAGGATTTGGACAACAGATAAGCACTTACTTTGCAAATAAAGGAAATACCGTAAAGACTGTAAATCTGGGATGGCCGGATAAGTTTATAAGAAACGGTAAAACGGAAGAATTGGAAAAAATATACGGACTCGACGGAGAGTCTGTTGCAGATAGGATAATAAGCGAAATATGAAAGAAAGATTAGATGTTTTGCTGGT
>JAFQKJ010000154.1 GCA_017397005.1 Bacillota bacterium | reverse complement strand
TTTCCTAAGTCATGGAATTCATAATAGAAAGGTACGTTGGCTAAATGAGATGTCCATCTCCACTGTTCCCCTGATGCCATGGAAGTGGAAGCAAAGACACCTTCTATACCTAATTCATCTTTTTTTGCTGTCATATCCTCCACAACAGCTTTAAAAGTATCAAAGTTTTTTATTTCGTCTACAGATTCCACCACAGAATCTTCCATTTTAAAATATTTCTGCATAATACTGTCATTATATATAATTCCGAATCCTTCCACCGTATAAGGTACCGCGTAAACTTCATCGCCGTCTTTTAGTGCCAAGTTTTTATCACTCAGCATTTCATATAGATCGGTGCCCTGCAGATCCATACAATAATCTTCCCAGCTTTCAAGTCCTATAGGTCCGTTTACCTGAAAAATAGTAGGCGCTTCTGACTTCGTTATTTCAGAAGCAAGCTTCTGTTCGTAAGTTCCTGCAGCAGCAGTTACTATATTGATAGGAATGCCGGTCTCTTCCGTAAAAGATTCCGCCACTTTTTTGTAAGCAGCTTCTGATTCAGGCTTAAAATTCAAAAAATATACCGATCCTTCATTGCCTGATTCTTCAGTAACATCATCATCTCCACAGGCCGCTGCAAGATTCATGATAATAACTGCAGATAATATCAAAGCTAATAACTTCTTCATATTTATCCTCCCCGTATTTTTTCTTTTATCGTGTATCGTTATCTCCCTCTTCCGTATATCTCTGTCAGTTCTCTGATCTTCGATTTTAGTTTATCTGTAAACATATCAGAGGAGACCCGCCACACCCAGTTTTCTCCTATTGTAGAGGGAGTGTTTATCCTTGATCCTGCACCTGTTCTCAGCCAGTCCTGAATAGGTATTACAGCCATGTCTGCAGTGGAAGCAAGTACGGCTCTTATCATGGCATCTGTAAGGTCTGACTTATCATGTACAGACAAATACTTTTTCGCTTTCTCTGTCTGATCTTCAGGTGCAGTTTGCACCCATTCTTCTGTTGATGCATTGTCATGGGTACCTGTGTATGCTACACAGGTCTTTTCGTAATTATGAGGCAGGTGCTCATTATTCCAGTCCGACGAAAAGGCAAACTGCAAAACCTTCATCCCCGGGAAACCGCTGTATTTAAGCAATTCTTCCACATCCTCAGTATTTGTCCCCAAATCTTCTGCAATTATAGGAAGCCAAGGTACTTTTTCTTTTATAGCTGTAATAAGATCCTTTCCCGGACCTTCTTTCCATTCTCCTTCTACTGCATTTATATTGCCCGCAGGTATCGAATAATATCCCGAAAAGCCTCTGAAATGATCTATCCTTATAACATCATAAAAGCATCCCCAATGTTCCAGCCTTTTTATCCACCATTCATAACCAGTCTCTTTATGATGATCCCAATCATATAACGGATTACCCCACAGCTGACCTTCAGTGGTAAAATCATCGGGAGGACATCCCGCAACTCTTAAGAGTTTCCCATCGCTGCCGGTCTGAAAAAGTTCCGGCCTCATCCATGCCTCACAGGAATCCTCGGACACGTATATAGGTATATCCCCTATTATCTTTACGTTTTTTGACGCGGCATAACTTCGAAGCTTCATCCACTGCTGATGAAACAAAAACTGAACACTTTTCCAAAAATGTATGTCTTTCTTCAGCCTGTCTTTTGCTTGCTCCATTGCTTCATCTTCTCTTATTTGTACACTTCTCTCCCATTCTCTAAACGGCCTCATACCGTTCTCCTCTTTTAATGCCATATATAAAGCATAATCCTCGATCCAAAATCTGTTACCCTCAACATAGTCCTTGTATGCTGAATCTTCCTCACTGACGTTTTCACATGCCTTTTTTAAAAGAGGAAATCTTTTTGTGTAAAGATCTGAATAATCGACTCTTTCGGCATTCTCAGTGAAATCTGCCTCTTTTATATCCTCCTTGGATATATATCCTTCATCCGCCAAAATATCCGGATCAATATAATACGGGCTGCAGGCAAAAGCCGAAAAGCTTTGATAAGGACTATCGCCAAACCCTGTAGGTCCCATAGGAAGTATCTGCCAAAATGACTGCCCGGATCCTTCAAGAAAATCTATAAAACGATATGCTTCTTTTCCCATATTTCCTATTCCATACCTTGAAGGTAAGCTGCTGAAAGGCATTAAAATCCCCGCTGTTCTCATATATCCTCCCAAATAAAATTTTTTACACACTATATATGTGTATGATTCATAAAATTCTCATTATTCGCAAAACTACTATATATGATAACCACAATTCAAAAAAACATTTAGAACGGAGATTCGATATGGCAAGTTTAACTCTGAAAAACATAGAAAAAATTTATCCCGGTAATGTTCATGCCGTTAGGGATTTTAGTATCGACATAAAAGATAAAGAGTTCATAATACTGGTAGGTCCTTCAGGATGCGGTAAATCTACACTTTTAAGAATGATAGCAGGACTGGAAGAAATATCAAAAGGAGAAATGCATATAGGAGACAGGATGGTAAACCATCTGCCTCCCAAAGACAGAGATATAGCAATGGTGTTTCAAAACTATGCTCTCTATCCTCATATGACAGTTTATAAAAACCTTGCATTTGCACTGGAACTAAAAAAATACCCTAAGGAAGAGATAAATAAAAAAGTTATGGAGGCAGCAAAGATCCTTGATATAGAGCATCTTTTGGAAAGAAAGCCCAGGGCTCTTTCCGGAGGTCAAAGACAGCGTGTTGCTCTCGGCAGAGCTATGGTAAGAAATCCTGCAGTATTTCTTTTGGATGAACCTCTTTCAAATCTTGACGCAAAACTCAGAGCCGCCATGAGAACGGAGATCGCAAAACTTCACCAAAAACTCGAAACCACCTTTGTATATGTTACTCACGATCAGGTAGAAGCAATGACTATGGGCGACAGAATAGTTGTAATGAAAGACGGAGTGATACAGCAGATAGACACCCCACAAAATTTATACGATATGCCGGCTAATATGTTCGTAGCGGGATTTATTGGCTCCCCTCAAATGAATTTCTTTGATACAGTTCTCCTGAAAGATAAAGTGGGTTATAAATTTAAGATTGGAGAATCTGTTTTCAGAATACCAAAATCAAGATTAGGAACTGTAAATTTAACTGATTATGTAGACACAGAAATAGTATTAGGAATCCGCCCTGAAGATATATATGAAGCTGTAATGGAAGAAAAAAACTATATAGACTGCAAAGTAGATGTCAGAGAGAATATGGGTTCTGAAATATATATGTATGTGACTTGTAAAGACAAAAAATTCACCGCACGTCTTGGAACTGATACGGCGGCTCAGACAGGAGGACTTATCCGTATCAAATTTGATCTTAGTAAAATACATCTTTTCGATAAAAAAACGGAAAAGTCTATACTGGCATAAAAAAAGGGTGGATAAAATCCACCCCATTTTTGATAAATTATTCTTCTGATTTGATAACTTCCTTACCATTGTAGTATCCACAGCTTGGGCATACTCTGTGAGCAAGCTTAGGTTCGTGGCACTGTGGGCACACTGAAAGTCCAGGAGCACTCATCTTTGAGTTTGAAGCTCTTCTCTTGTCACGTCTAGCAGCAGACGTTCTGTTTTTTGGAACTGCCATTAACGTTACACCTCCTTATCCATACCAACTTATAGATCATCTGTCCTTAAACAGATCTTTTAACATTGCAAATCTTTCATCGATCTTTTCATCATTGCAATTGCATTGCGAGGTGTTCAAATTCGTTCCGCAAACGGGACATAAACCTTTGCATTCCTCGTCACACAAGAACTTGAGAGGTAATTTTAAATCAAGAAGATTCAAAATAAAGCTATCTATATCGATCGTCTCTCCCTCAGGTTCAATAATTAAATCATAATCTTCTTCTCTGCCTTCGGCATAAACCACTTCGTCAAAGTCTAAATCTACACTTTCCGAAACCGGTTCCAGGCATCTTCCACAGGCTGTTTCAATGCTTGTCTTAAGATAACCTGAAAAGAAAACTACATCATCTTCAAGTCTGTACAATCTGCCGTTTATGGAAACCGGCTCTATGAACTTTATCTCGTCCCCGCCTCTGTGCATAGACACGAGATCAACAGAAGCATCCACTGTTAATTGCTCATATTTCTTTGCAAGAAGATCGGTCAGATCTTTAATCATAAGCCACTCCTCCTAAACGCAACCGTAACGTATTGATTATACTTACATACAGCCCTGATTGTCAAGTAAATTATATTATTTATGATCGTTGGATATATTATTAAGCTTTTGCAACTACGTTAACTGTATCTCTTGCGATCATGAGTTCTTCGTTTGTTGGGATCAAGAGGATCTTGATCTTTGAATCAGCTGCACTGATGATTGTTTCTTCGCCTCTTACATTGTTTCTTTCTGGATCTAATTTGATTCCTAAGTTTTCGAGGTTGCTGCAGATCTTAGCTCTCATGCCGATAGCGTTTTCGCCGATACCAGCTGTGAATACGATAACGTCTGCTCCATCTAATTCAGCAAGGTATGAACCGATGTAGCCTTTGATCTTCTGAGCAAAGATATCGAGAGCAAGCTGAGCTCTTTCATTACCTTCAGCTGCTGCTACTTCTAAGTCTCTGAAGTCACTGCTTACGCCTGAGATTCCGAATACGCCGGATTTTCTGTTGAGCATCTTAAGCATTTCTTCGATTGTGAGACCTTCTTTATCCATGATGTATTCGATGATAGCTGGGTCGATACCGCCGGATCTTGTTCCCATTACTACGCCTTCAAGTGGTGTGAATCCCATTGATGTATCGATACATTTTCCGTCTTTGATAGCACTTACTGAAGCGCCGTTTCCAAGGTGACATGTGATGATCTTAAGATCTTTGATGTCGATGTTGAGCATTTTAGCAGCTCTTTCTGAAACGTATTTGTGTGATGTGCCGTGGAAACCGTATCTTCTGATTCCATACTTTTCATAGTATTCATAAGGAATAGCATAAATGTATGATGATGCAGGCATTGTAGCGTGGAATGCTGTGTCAAATACTGCAACCATTGGTGTATTTGGCATAAGAGCCTGACAAGCTTTGATACCGAGTACGTTTGGTGGGTTATGTGATGGAGCGATGTCGAAGCATTCTTCGAGGATCTTAAGAACTTCATCTGTTACGAGTACAGAATCAGTAAGTTTTTCGCCAGCGTGTACAACTCTGTGTCCTACTGCACCGATTTCATCCATGCTCTGGAGAACGCCTGATTCTTTATTAAGTAAAGCTTCGAATACGTTTTCGATAGCTTCTTTATGTGTAGCCATTGGTGTCTGAAGTTTGAAGCCTTTTCCGTCTTCTCTTTCGTGTTTGATAACTGAACCGTCGATTCCGATTCTTTCTACAAGACCTTTAGCCAGTAATGCTTCATTTTCCATATCGAGAACCTGATATTTTAATGAAGAACTTCCGCAGTTGATTACTAAAACTTTCATTATTATACCTCCGATTATTATATTCAAAGTATATTTCTTCACATTTAATAATTGTATACAATTTATTCAATATTTTCAAGTGAAAATGTACAAATTTTGGTGTTATTTCACTAATCTACCCACATCATCTGCCGTTTTGAGTTTGTTAAGACTTCTGAGAGACAGTATTATCATAAACAGTGTCACTATAGTGGCTACACCGTCTGCTATAGGAGCTGATATCCATACACCTTCAATGCCCATCAACTTAGGCATTATCAAAAGCGCAGGTATAAATACCAGCACCTGTCTGGACAGACTCAGCACAGCTGAATGAACAGGTTTTCCTGTTGCCTGGAAATATCCCGAACTTACTATCTGGCTTCCTATTATAGGCAGCATACAGAAATATACTTTCAATGCATGAGCTGTCATTTCCGTAAGCAAAGGCTCGTCTTTTGTAAACATGTCTGCCATAGGTGTTGCAAAAAGCATTACCAAAGCAAAAAACAATATGCCCAGAACTGTTGCATATATTATACCTGTTATCAAGGTATCCTTTACCCTTTTATAGATCCCCGCTCCGTAATTATAGCCGATTATTGGCTGGGATCCTTGATTTATTCCTACCAAAGGCATGACCAAAAGTGATGACAAGCTCGTGATCACACTTACTACCGCAAGTCCGTTGTCTCCTCCAAGATCTACCACTGTTCTGTTCATTATGAACTGCTGAATGCAGTTTGCTATCTGCATAAGGAACGGCGCCATTCCCAGTGCACATATCTTTGTGAGCATAGAGAATTTTATCCTTAAATTCTTCATCCTGATCTTCAGGAATGAACGTTTCCCCAGAAAATAGCTCAGTACCCAGGCAAGAGATACGACATTGCCTATCAATATGCCTAATGCGGCGCCCTTTACTCCCCACTGCAGCTGAACAACGCATATGTAATTTACTATAACATTTATCACACTGCTGAGGATCTGAGTATACATGGACACTCGAGGGCTGCCCTCAGTCCTTATAAAATTGTTGATGCCCATACAAGGTACGCAGAATATCATTGCCGGAAGTAATACTGACAGGTAGTCTTTTGCATAAGGCAGATTTGCTTCAGTAGCTCCTGCCGCCAAAAGTATAGGCTCCATGAATATGTACCCTATGACCATGAGGACCACAGGGATTATAAACAGCATCAGTGTTGCCTGACCCAGAAGCTGTTCTGCTTCGTCATGCCTTTTCTGACCCAGTCTTATAGCTGTAAGAGTAGTAGCCCCTATACCTATAAGCATAGCCAAAGCAAAATATACTATCATCACAGGGAAATTTACAGATACTGCTGCTAATGCAAGTTTCCCTACTTCCTGTCCTACGAATATCCTGTTTACTATATTTTGAAATGCGTTGCAAAGCATGCCTATGATGGCAGGTACAGAAAATTTTATGAGCAGCTTTCCTACATTGGCTGTGCCCATTACATTCAAAGCTCCGCTTTGTCCATGATCCTGATGGGCGGTCATACCGCCTTTATCAACTGTTTCTTCCAATTCAAACTCTCCTTAAATCTTTATTTCATATATGGCTTCATCCTATGGTCGGAATTTATCCCCGGTTTTGAAAAACATATCAGATCATAGATCTCAGATGCTAAAATATCAAGTTCCAGCATTCTTTTCAAAACCTTATCTTCTATCTTCTCTCTGTTTATATTAGTAATTATTTTTATATCAGGCCTGTCCTGTTTTTTGATCTTTCTTATCAGTTTTGCCCCCGTATCATTAAATGCAAGGACTCTTGCATAGGAACTGCTGCAGGTCTCAAAAGCTCTCATGTCAGAGGACTTTATACCCAGAAGGATCCTTACCAGCATCCTTTGAATAGATGTTCTGGAATATCTTTTACTCTTTATCAGATCAACAAGACTCTCCTGGTCTATTGCATCAGCCGCTGCTTTTTTCGCTCTGTTTTCAAGACCTTCAACAACCGAATCTATTTCTGACAGTTTTTCCGAACTTTCTGAAATGATCTTATAAACAACAAGTTCAAACATGTCTTCTGAAAAACACATATACTTTTCTTTATATATTTCCAGACATTCCTCAGGGATATAATCTGATATGCTCTTAATATCTTCCCCGTCTCTTAAAATATCTCTGAGCTTGCCGGCCCCTGCAAATTTCTCATCAGGATCTTCTTCATAATATCCGGCAGCCTTTCTCTCTATTAGCACAGGTCCTATGCTGCTTTCGGTTAAGATCAGCTGCTTTAAATATTCCACAGCAAGGATATTATTCGGTTTGGATATTATTTCCGCATATCCCTCAGGCGCGGATCCTGCCAAAGCCTTGCTTCTGGCAGATGCGTACGACATTCCTTCATCCATATATCCTTTTATAGCACTGCTGATCTCTTTATCTTCAAAAGCAAGGAGCTTAGCAATATCTTTAAGAGTATCCAATGAAGTTTCTTCTGCTCCGAAAGATATATGATCTACACAGCCAAGTCTGTTTATTATTTTCACAGCACCTTTAGCAAAAAATTCTGCTCCGGCACAAGCATATGCTGCCGGAAGTTCCAGTACAAGATCTGCGCCTGATCTTACAGCCGCCTCCGCTCTGAGCCACTTATTATACAAAGCCGGTTCTCCTCGCTGAACAAAATTCCCGCTCATAACAGCAACAACGCAGTCGCAGCCGGTCTTTCTTCTTGTCTCTTCAATATGAAATTTGTGCCCGTTGTGAAACGGATTGTATTCCGCTACTATTGCTGAAACCTTCATGCTTTTCTCCGATTTTTATACTTTTTTAACACCTTGTCTATATTAACACCAATTCCGTAAAAGGTCACTATCAAAATAAATATTATTGACAGAAAACACAACATACCTCCCGAAAAAAGCAGATTATATATGAATCCTGTGCTTCCCATCTCCATAACTGTATTATCCGGTCCATAAGCGAACACCCCCAAACTCTGAGGCTTTAACACAGATACCGCCTTGCAAAGTACAAAGGCAGCCGCCGCTGCAAATATACAGTGAGTTATTTTTGACATCAAAAAAGTTTTTATACTTATATCGCTTCGACCTATAAAACTCATAGATTGAAACAGTACGCACAAGCCTCCGAAAGATATCATAGCCGTACATATAATGGTCTTCTGCATTTCCGTATAGTAAACATAAGCAGCTGTATCTCTGCAGCCTACACTGAGTTCCAAAAGCCCTCCATACCAAGGCGGCATTTCAACAGGCATCATTTCTATGAAATATATGACCATCATAAATACAGCCATATATCCCCCTATCAAAAACAAAGTGCTTACAGAATCCATTATAGACCTTCCTAAAACTGAATTGTAGTTTCTGTCCTCCACATTTCTTTTTTTGATCACAACCGGAAGTTCCGTCACACTATGTCTTTCATTTTTTATCATTCTTCCATAAAATATCCCGTTTATCACAGCCCCTATATAATGCGAGACAGCAATGATCCACCCCATCACTTCACTGCAAAGCATCCCTGCGCCTACAGCACCTATCATAAATAAAGGTCCTGATGTCGAACAGAAGCTGATACCTTTTTCAGCATCGCTTTTGCTTATATTTCCTGAGATCCTGGCTTCGGATATTATTTTAACACCAACAGGATATCCTGACACCATACCCATTATAAAAGGAAAAGCGCATTCACCCGATGTTCTGAATATCTTTCTTACTCCGGGTTCACAGACTGCAGCCAGTTTATCAGTAAATCCTATTTCATACATAAAATTGCTGCATATAAAAAAGGGCAGCAGAGACGGGGCCACGGTAAGAGCCCATAATTTTAATGCATCTGACACTGCAGCCACACTGGCTGAAGGAAAAAATATCATCAATAACGCAAAGGCTGTACTGAAAAATACCGCTGCAAACTTTTTATACAAAGACACACCCTCTTTCCGAAAATACATACCGGTCTATTAAATAATATGAAGGCGGTCTTAAAAAAATAACGAACCTTTCGGTTCGTTATTTACTGTTTATTATTCGTCGTCTTCGTCTCTTTCTATAGGAAGGAAGTTTTCATCAAGAGTATCTCTTGTTCTTCCCTTAACACTTTCCTGATAAGCGAGATTATTGATCTCTGATTTATTATCTGTAAGTGTTTCTGTGATCTGATCAAATGACTTTCTGAGATTATCATACATTTCGTTCATATAAACTCTGCCGGCGTATTCTACTCTTTCGAGCATTGAATTCATAACATTGTCAAGATATTCATATGTACGCATTTTGAGATTTCTGCTCTGAAGATCAGCGTTTGAAATTATTTCTTCTGCTTTAACTCTTGCTCTGCTTGTGATATCATCTCTGTCGATCATTGCATCTGCCTGAGCTCTTGCATCTGCCAGCATGATATTTCTTTCATTTTCAGCTTCACTTATGAGTCTGTTTCTTTCATCATTGATCCACTGCGCTCTCTGCAGTTCTTCCGGAAGCTCGAT
>JAFQKJ010000153.1 GCA_017397005.1 Bacillota bacterium | reverse complement strand
CTCCGTGCCGACTTGGCACAAGGTTATGCTTCCCTGATGCTCCCGGACTTCATGCCGACTTGGCACAAGGTTATGCTTCCCTGATGCTCCCGGACTTCATGCCGACTTGGCACAAGGTTTCTGCTTCCCTGATGCTCCCGGACTTCATGCCGACTTGGCATAAGGTTCTCTGCTTCCCTGATTTCTCTTGGACTTCGTGCCGACTTGGCACAAGGTTTTTTCTGATTAGTAATAAAAACTTTAATTTCTGTATTTTTTAAGGTTTTTTTATACTTTTTATTTTCAAGTTATTTTATACTTATTCTGTTTTTTTATTTAGTTTGTGCCGACTTGGCACGAGGTGAAATCTATGGAAAAGTCCGAAAAAGAATTTACTTTAGATGAATTTGTAGAATATGTCAGTCTAAATTTCCCGGATTATTGCATGGTGAAGATTTCAGATTATGAATCTCCGGACAAACAAACATATAAAAGTCTTTATGAGAAAAAAAGCAGCGAGCTTAGACAATATGAAGAAGATCTTTATAATGCGAATTCCACCATTCAGCAATTAGAAAAAGATTGTTCAGAATTAAATATAAAACTTAAAAAAGAAAAATCTATCAACTCCGATTTATCAAAGGAAAGTGAAAACTTTATTGATTTTATACATAAATATTTATCACAAGATGTTTATGTGTCTGATGTAAAGGCATTTAATTCTGATGGGACAAAGACTGAATCATCAAATGTAAACCTTCTTGATCCTGAAAACCTCCCAGATGAACCTGGTGTATATGATTTTAAGCGTCCTTGTTGGTTTTCTCCTTTGCAGAATGAATTAAACAAAGAAAATGTTATGAAGAAAAACATTCATAATACAAAGAAATTCTTTGTTTCAAGACTATCTCTCCTTAAGAAAATCTCTTCATCGGAAGCTTTAAAAAGAATTTCTGATGAAGTTGATTTTGATCGGAAAAAGAATATTGTAAAGATTCTCTTGAGTCCCGGATCAAATTATGAAAAATATTTGAAATATACTCTTTGCACTCCGGGATTATCTAAGGAATTCCGTGACATTCTCTTTAATGCAGCTGATTTAGGTTTGGATGCCAATATTGTTATTGAGCTTCTTGAACAGCCCAAAGAATCTTTCAATAAAGAGATCATAGAAAACTTTGTTAGCGAGGTCCATAAAGGAACTGAATATAATCTTAAACAAGAGCTGGCGGAAGAACTGGCTCGCGGTGAGTGGTATGTTACCGCTGCCGTCAGCGATCAGGAACAGAAATTTCAGCTTGTTCCTATTGAAGAAATAAAAGATATTAAGGATAAACTGGAATCTTTAAGCAACATCTTCTCACAAGGAAAAGAACCCGAAAAAAGCGGCTCAGGCAATCCAGTCGTGCCGTCTGAATCGCCTGAGCAGGAAATTCAAGATGAAAACTTATTCCCTTTTATTTACGAAGAGGAAAATCAAATACCAGAATCATCATCTATGATAAATTTTAATGATTCAATGATTTGACTTCGTGCCAAGTTGGCACGAGGCTATATGGAGAGGTATCTATGAAACATTATTCCATAGTCATGTCTGATGAAGATATAGAAAAATTTGAAGAAGGACGGTTAAAGGAAAAAATGACAAAGTCTGCCTATGTTCGCTTTCTTATTGGCGAACATGAGCATACTCTTCCGGCCGTTTATAAGTACAGACAGATCATCGCTCTTTTATCCAGCATTGATAACTCTGTTCATCAAATTGTCTTAAACGAAAAAATGGATCCGGCAGATAGAATGGATCTTTACGAAAAGTTTGAAAAAGTTCGTTCAGAGATTAAGAAGGTTGTAAAGGATTGAATTTTAATAGTTCAGATTTTCAAACGGCTTGTGCCAACTTGGCACAAGCCATTTTTTAGTAGTACGGAAAAATCCCAAAATTTTGCCAAAAGTTAGGTTTTTTTTACAACATTAAGAGTCTTTACTTTATTATACTCGGCTGTGATATTGGCGAGTATTATTTTTTCACTTATAAAGTTAGAAGTAGTTTGTGCCGACTTGGCACGAGGTTTTTATGTCAGAGGGCATTGTTTGCAAGGTCTGGAATATAAAAGGGAATGTAAACAAGAAGACCGCTTCGGCACAGTTAAACGACAGTCTCTCCTATATCCTCAATGACGAAAAAACTACTTATAAAATGGATTTCCAGGACGATTTTTTTTCTGATCCTGAAGGTCAGCTTTCAAGGGAATGCAAGTACATTGAAAACGATATAAAAACCATAGATGGAGCTTTGGTCGGGACGCATAATCTTTTTTCCGGGAATATCCGCGATGCCGTGTCCGAAATGATGGAAACAAAGAAGTTTTACCAGAAACTTGATGGACGGGCTGCGCTTCATATTATGATCTCTCTTCCTGTGTAAGAATCTGATATTGGAAACGATTCAAAGCTCATGAAGCTATGCAATGATGTAATAAAAGAGCATTTTCCGGATCATCAGGCAGTATATGCAGTTCATACGAATACAGACAATCTTCATATTCATTGCATCGTGAATTCCGTTGGTCTGAATGGAAAAAAGATCCATCAGCCTAAGAATTTCATGAAGGATGTTGTTCAGCCGTGCGTAAATAAGTTTGCAGAAAAATATGGCTTTACTCCTAATGATAAATGGAACAGGAATAAAAAGAATAAATCGGAAAATACTGATGAATCCGGCTCCCCAAACAGCTCTTTTATTGATAACAAGATCTATCTTCGTCAATGCATTGACAGGGCGATAGAAAATTCCAGCACTTTTGATGATTTTGTAAGGGAATTGAAGATCATGGGGCTTTATGTCCGTGTAGGGAAGTATCTTTCGTTATCTACGGACAAGATGGAAAAACCGATACGATCACATAGGCTCGGAAGCAACTATACCATTGATTCGATCATTGAACGGATTGAAAATCGTCTTTCCAGGTTTGAAGTTCCTAATGTAAACGGAAAAACTTATGGAAAGAAAATAGATGATATTCTGAGTCCTGATACTGTTCCTCTGAAGAAATATAAAAGCATGTCTCCGGAAGAAAAGAAAAAGGTACTGAAAATCCTTCGCTTAGGAAGAAACCCGTGGAGGGAAAATCAGCAGGCCAACTGGCAGTTAAACAAGATAGCGAATGAGCTGAATATTGAGTATCGGCTTTCTGAATACAAAAAATTTTATTCAGCAGATGGCACTGTTTCAGGTACTCTTGAAGGTATATCTTCTGTCCAGGAGACTCTTTCAAAGGCTAAAAAGGAGCTGCGGGCAACCCTTCAGAAAAACAAGCCGGTTATTGATATCTACCACAGGATGAAAGAACTTGAGCGGAAAGCTTATCTCTATGAACATATGGACCGTCAGGAATTCCGGACTGAATTTGTAGAATACCGTTCCTTGTCTGTCCGTTTGGAAAGAGGATATGGCAAGACAATTTTTGATGTGGCAAGTTTTATTAAAGAATGTGAAGACAGGATCGTTTATTGTGACGGGCAGCTCAAGGAGCTTTCTGAAGAATATAAGGAAGTCCGAAAGTATGCACTGAAACACGGATATGTGTTGAAAACAGAATACTCCCTTTCGGATGCGATAGGTCTTTTTGATAACCAGGAAGCAGAAAGAAGCGGTTTTTTGGAATCCGATATGTTCTATGTATCGTCAAAAGAGACTGACTGCATAGTACGGGTTGAAAAATCGCCGGGGTTTGATTCCCGTGGGAATGTAATTGAGGAATATTCCATTGTGTTCCTTTCAAAATATGGTGAGGAATTAGAGCGCGTAAATAACCTTAACGGCAAGAAAGAATTGAACAGCAGATTATATGAGCTTGGGGATAAATATGGGTTTGGAAGGGACTGTAAGCGCTTTTCAAGCCTTTATATGGCGAAGGATTATTCTGGAATCAATTCTGAATCCTCAAAAAAGGATTTTACGGAAAATAAATCAGATGATTCCCCTCGTGCCAACTCGGCACAAGGTTCATCACAGGACATAAAAACCTATTCGTTCACACAGGCCCTGAATCTAAATTCTGTGAAAAAGAAAGAAGGAAATCATCTGATCATGAACAGGGAAAATCCTGTTTATATGGGTTCGCTGATGACTAATGGCGATTACATCCGCTTTACGGTTCTGAACCGCAGCGGCAGGATCGAAGAGGTTTTTACCCTTCCTTCGCTCGGCAAGCGCAACGCAGACGGCTACAAGATCCTTACGGCTATAAGAGAAAAATATGGTTTCTCCGATGATTTAGTGTCCTTTGAGGACCAGGAGGAAGCTTTCAATTATTATCGAGACAAGGAAGAAAAAGAAGATAGACGGGAAGAAGAAGCTTCCAAAAAGAAAGGATCAGTTGCATGAGTAAGCTTAACTATAAGAAAAACGATAAGATACAACATCTTCTTGCTGATTATGAAAACAATTTCCAGACCATAGACACCTACAATGTTACTTCCATGTATGAATCCGAAGCCATAAGGGAATATTTTCTTGATCTTAAGACGAATATCGTGGATTTTAACCGTTCCTTGGTAACAAAGTGTGTTCAGGGTACGGAAAATGACTTCAAAAAGCTCATGGACAAGGCAAGTGAATATTTGAATATCAGCAACCGCCTGTCAGAAGGAAATAAATTCATAGTTTTAAGCCTTTTTCAGCAGTGTGTATTTGGGTTCTACATTCTCACTCCCCTGATTGAGGAAGAAGAGGTGTCAGATATAAAGGTTTATTCCTGGAATCACATTACCTGCAAGGTAAGGGGAGATCGTTACCTTACAAATCTTTCCTTTGCTGATGAGGCTGATTATGACAACTGGTTTGACCGTTTTCTCCGGATACACCGGTTATATGACAGACCGGAGGATGCGCTAAACCGTACCACAGATATTAAAGGCTCTGCTGACAGTTTTTTAAGGATCGATGTGCAGCTTTCGGATGTTACTTCAGATGAAAATTATAATCTCCATATCCGGAAGATCCCGAAGGAAAAATATACCTGGGAATATCTTAAAAACGCGAACATGCTTGATGATGACATGATCCGCTATCTCCGTGACCGAATAGTTTCCGGTTATGGCTTTTTATTATCCGGGAAAGGAGGATCTGGAAAGACAGCTCTCCTTAATAACATGATAGATCTCATTCCTTTCCAGGAGTCCATTCTTGTTTCCCAGGAATCCGATGAGCTTTATTCTACGGTGCATCCGCAGCTCCAGATGGAGCATCCTCTGATATATGAAAAAAACGGAGAGAAGAAATTTATATCCCTTGAAGATGAGCTTGAGCTTGGTCTGCTGCAGGACATAGATGATTTTATCGTAGGCGAGATTAAAGGCGGAGAAGCTTTATATGTTTTTACGACTGCAGCTTCTACAGGCGCAAGGTTTTTTGGCACTATACACAGTAACACGGCAGCATCTTCTCCAAGAAGATTGGCCCACTGCGCGAAATTCATATCAAATTATTCTGTTGAAACACTTGAAGAAATGCTGACTTCCACTCCGTTCTGCCTCATCCATCTGACGCATTTCTCTATTGATGAGATATTAGAGATCAAGGGGTGGGATGAAGAAAAGCAGAAACTTGAATTCATTTCGGTTTATAACAAGTTTCAGCCTGTTGATCCGGCTATAGATGAGACAGAAACATCCGGTACAGCTGATGATAGAGAGGGATGACTATGAACATCAATGACAAGGCGAAATCTAAAGAAGAGATACGAAGAGAAAGGCTTTTGAACGGTTCTCTTATCCCTTCTGCGAAAAAAATGCAAAAAGACCTTAATATCCTGGCCTTTCAAAAAGAGGATTATATCGTGAAAAATGGCGAGAGGGATTATGTAGCTATTTTTTCCTTGAAACTCATTGAATATCCATCATTGAATTTCAATTCACTTGCCTCGCTGCTTTGTGCCAACTTGGCACAAAGATTCCGCATATCCTCTTTTTATCAGAAAGTGGATAAAAAACTGAAAGATCTCTATTTTCTGAGCATTTTCTTTCATGAGGACGCTTATTATATTGTCCACGACGAATTAGAAAAGTTAAAAAACGGTCTTTTCCCTGTCCTTACAAAATATGGATTTCAAATTGCGCCCCTTTCATTGAGCGATATTTTCGTGTTCTGGAATCTGAACATGAATTCAGAGATGCTTTCGCTTGATGCAAAAAATATTTTCTCTTCTCAAAATTATACAAGTTATTTTGAAAAGCCTAAGTTAAAGAAGAAAGAAAAGATAATATTTGAATATAAAGATAATTACTGTGTGGCCTTAAAGCTTCAATCCATGGCACCAGAGACAAAAGGCTTTCCTTTTGAAAATTTCAAAGATTTTCATAAGATTTTCTTCACTTCCGATACCTGGAAGATGACCGAAGATGACATGAAGGTGTATGACCGCATTCTCCGTTCTTCTTTTTATTCGTATAAAAATGAGAAAAATATTGAATTGGTCAATTTTTCCGTGTCTTTGATCTTAATGGATTTGGACAGAGACAGGCTTTTGCGGTCTCTTGATTCTCTTTACTCAAAATGCGAGGAAAACGGTTATATTCTTTCGCCATGTTTTGATGAAGAGGAAAACTGTTTTTATTCATTAAGCAGTTTTGGCATTATCAGATATCTTAATATGCATACAACAGAGTTAAAACAGGCGGTAAGTTTTTATGAGGAGAAATGATCATGGCTTTGATTGATACCAAGTATTCAAAAACCAAAAAGTACGATGCACCGTTATATCCAAACCCGAAAACATTACAGGAGATATTCTGTATTTCGGAAATCAATAATAACGGCATCTTCAAGTTGAATCAGGGCAGATATTCGAAGTGTTTTCTTCTTACGGATATAAATTTTAACGGTCTTACTAATATGGAGCAGGAAAACATTATTGTTAATTTTTCCCATATTCTTGACAGTATGACATGTCGCTTTTCCTTTACAATTGCGAATGAGCATGAGGAAAGTGACGATCTTTTATCCGATCTTCTTTATAATCTGAGCGGTGATGGCAAGGATATGTTCAGGAAAGCCTTTAATGAATTGATCCATGAACGTGTAACATCAGCAAGGCAAGGTCTTTTTAAGTCCATATACTTGACCCTTACGATTGAAGCAGATTCTTTTTCAAATGCCAACACGGCATTTTCTGCTATTGAGTCCTCGCTTCGTACTGCATTTATCCATATCGGCGTTAATGAAATGACGGGTTCATATCTTCTCCCTTTGGGTACGAATGAAAGAATGCAGATGCTTTATAATTTTTCTCATTTTGGTCTTCCCGGGAAAGATCACAAGTTTGATTTTATAAAGGAGCAGGAAAGGAAAAAGGACTGGCGCAATACTGTGGCTCCGTCTTCATTTAAAGTCCATAATACCTATTTTGAAATCAATGGATGTTACGGCGCTGTCTATTATATTGATGTTTGGGCAAAGGAGCTTCGCTCGGATTTTATATCTGCTCTTTCTGAGATCAACTGCACGAGCTATATTACAATAAATTCGGAGCTTTTAGATTCAACTTCCTTAAAAGATGAGATCAATCGGAAACATGCCAAGATCGGTTTTCAGATAGAGAACGAAAAACAGAGCAATCGTAATAAAAACGATTTTCTTTCCGATGCAAGCGACGTACTTTTGACAGCACAGGAGTCTCTTACTGAATTTTCAAAGAAGATTTCTTCTAAAGACAACAGATATTTCAATACTACGATCTTGTTTATGTTTCTTACGGAAACATATGATGATTTTCTGTCTGTTAAGCAGGATCTTGATTCGATAAGCGGAATTCGTGGGTTTTCTCTTGAACCCTGTTTTGATAAGCAGATAACCGGAATAAATTCGGCGTTCCTGTTCGGCGCACAGGAGTTCAAACGTGTGTGCAATCTTTCATCAATCTGTCAGGCTATGTTCGTACCATTCAAATCCCAGGAGATCAATGATAAAGATGGCCGTTATTTAGGTCTTAATCAGATCAGTCAGAATGTGATACGTGCTAACAGGAAAGGTCTTTCTAATAAAGCCGGTCTTTATCTTGGCATGACCCGTCATGGTAAATCTGTTTTTGCCAAGTGCGAGATCCTTGATGCTTCGTTCTCCAGCAAGGATGATCAGATTTTAATCATCGATCCCCAAGGCGAGTATAAAGGCATTGTTAAGAAGAGTGGCGGTACTGTTGTCTCTTTTTCTTCGATGAAGGAAGTATATATAAATCCTCTTGATGTTGATTTTAATGATATTGATTATTCAACTTTACAGGATATCATCGGCGAAAAGACTGATTTTATCTTTACCTTGCTTTCAAGCTGTATGAGGAAGGAGCTTACTGCCGAGGAACAAGGTGTTTTGGATCGCGTGATTGATCGTATGTATAATGAAAATTTTGCTATGAGAAATAAACGTTTCCGTGAGCATACAAACCTTGTTTATGATTTTGACACCCCTGCATATATGGAAGGTAAAGAAATGGAGCTTCCCATGGACCTTTCCATGTCAAATGAGGAACAGATTCGTAAGTTTTCTCCTACTCTGCAGGATGTATATCAAAGGCTTCTTGATTATGATGCGGAAAATTTCGTTGCTAAAGATCTCGCAAACAATATGGATGTCTTTGTAAATGGCTCTCTTAATCTTTTCAATCATTTTACAAATGTTGATCTTAATAATAAGCTCATCTGCTTTGATCTGAGCAACATTAAAGAAAATCTGCGGAATACCGCAATGCTTATCATGATTGAGATTATCCGGTCACGCATAAAAAGAAACTGGCAGCAAGGTTTATGGTCTTATCTTTTCATAGATGAATTTCATGAGCTTCTTGGTGTTGATAAGGTCTGTGATTATATGATAAAGCTCTGGAAAGAGGTTGGAAAGATGAAAGGGATATTGACCGGAATAACCCAGAACATGACCGATCTTATCAATTCATCTGCTAATTCAGACAAGCTTAAGGCAATAATTTCAAACACGGCATATTTTGCACTTTTCAATCAGTCCACGCTTGACCGTAATATGCTCATAGATTTCCTTCCTTCTGTAAGTCCTGCCATGTTCAATTATGTTGAAGGTGCCTTACCCGGAATGGGACTTCTTGTGTTTGGAAATAATACGATACCGTTTGATTTTCGTATTGATCCTAACAGCCTTATTTATGAACTTGTCAATACCGATGGTAATGTAACTATTGAAGGCAAAGAGCTTTAAGGTTCTGGTGTATCTTTATGGCAAATAAAAGATTGTCCGATAATAAAAGGGATAGGAGAAAAAGATCTGACAGATCAGATGAAATTTTCAGCTCATCTGAACGTGTTAAATTTGACTCGTCAGCAAAAAATCCCAGGGAGAACTTTAGCGATTCATCCAAAGGCAAGCATGATTTTTCCTCTGATCGCGTTGATCCTCAGTCCTCGTTTTTCACGGAGAAAAGCAAAAATTCCGGCTTTGAATCATCTTATCAGAGTTCATCTTTTAATCAGAGCGGTAATGTGTCTGTTAATTTCCAGCTGGATCGTATTTCTGCTCAGGTAGAATCAAAGAGTGATCCTTTTAGAAGTCAGATCCAGGCACAGCAGGTTGCTTCAACATTTTATCCCCATAGCCAAGGCACAGGTCAAAACACTGGTTTCAGTCATGGAAATGATTTTCTTTCTGGAAACAGCAGTTTTGAATCATTTGATAGTAGAAGCGATTTTAACGGCAGCTCCTATCCGGTTTCGGATAACACAAATGGTGCCATAAATGAAAAACGGGTTCATATGTTTGAATCCGTTTCGTCCATGGCTGCCGCTTCAATGTCTTCTCCTTTGACTGCATCAATGAGTCATAAGGATATGGCAAGATATGTAGAAGATCATGCCTCAGAAAGCAGCAGCTTTGAGACTTTTGGCAGAGCTGAATCTTCTGATAGTTTTGTTCCTGAAAAAAACGAAAAATCTTTCAGGGAAGAATTTATCCATTCTGATAACAATGACAGAAAAGATTCTTTTATTCATAAAAAGGCAAGCCAGGCGGGATACAGTCATAGCAAAGACGCTCTTAAATTTTCTGAATCTTCTGAGCCTTCTGGAAATAATTATAAGAGGGATGCCTTTCTTTCTCCTGAAAAGAAGACAGATGCTTTTTTTTCTCCTGAAAAGAAGACAGATGCTTTTTTTTCTCCTGAAAAGAAGACCGAAGCTCCTGTCAGTGCCGGATCAAATTCTAATGGCAGACAGGTTAATAGAAATGGATTTATACATAGATCTGCCGAGGCGATTGGTTTTGTAGGGACTGCTGTAAGTGCTGTTGATGATTTTTCTTCTGAAAAGAAGGAAGATGCAGCATCTTTTATTGATCGTAAGTTCGAAGAGTCTTTATTCCGTTCTGCTCAAAGAGAACTTAGTTTCGCTGAGCGTTACGGGAAATTATCCAGGCGACAGAGGAAAGAAGAAAAATATTCTGAAAGGGTCATAAGAGAAGAAAGAAAAGCTTCTTCCAGGAGCTTATTCAGGAAGCGTTCTGACGAAAGGGAAAAAGAACAGTTTAATAAGAAGTCGGAAACACGTTTCAGCAATCAGTCAGAAACTGTTTTCAATGAACGCCTGATTACAAACAGAACTGCATTTGATAATGGCCATACTGAGCGTTTTACCCGGGAGAATCAATATGACCTTTCTTCTCCGTTTATTGAAAAAAGATCTATAAGTGATGTTCGTTCCCCATTCAATGAAAGTATCAAGGGGAATATAAACGAAAATATCAGCATGCAGGGTGCTTCCGCTCATTATTCCGGGAAACAGTCTTTAACATATAAAGATAATTCAAAAGAAAGCTTAAAAGCGAAGAAATCAGCATCAGTTTCGACTTCTGATCAAAAAAGATCTTCCGATGCATTTTTAAGGAATGAAAGCATTAGGGATCAAAAAAAGAAGAGTAAAAAGATTTACAAAAAAACTGATAAAAAGAAAGTAAAAGGCATCCGTAAGGCTGCGGCATTTGCTGCAGTTTCAAATTATTTTAAGGAAAAGAGGGCATTTAGGAATGAGATCGGGGATTTCAGCGGCAAAACCTCCGGCGATCTTGTGAAGGATGGCCGTAGTGGTATTGTTACCAGCTTATTTAGTGGCATTAAATTTGCGTTTAGATTATTTTTAGCTAAGATCGCTCCATTTCTTATTGTCATTTTTATAATCATTGTCGGTCTTGTTTTTTTGTTTGCGCTGATTGTTTCTTTTATTGTTGCTATCTTCTGTGCTTTCAGTTCCGGCGGGGATGTAGGAATCACATTTCATGTCACCGGCGATGGTGCTGTTTACGCTCATGAATCGCTTCCGCAGGAGACTATAAATGACTATATATCGCAGCTATATGATCTTTATCCTCCGGCTGTAAGAGCTGACGGAAGCCTTGATTATACTAACGCCATGAATCCTTCCAGGGAAAGCGTTCTTCGATATGCCTTATCAAAGGTCGGCTGTGAATATAACCTGAGTTATCATGATTCTCTGACAGCTGATATTTTTGACTGTTCATCTCTTGCTTTTCGTTCTTACAGCACTATCGGCATTGATATTTCTAATGGCGGTTATTATACGGCTGCTGATGAGCTTCTTCATATGGAGGAAGTTGATAAAACAGTCGGTTTTGGTGGTCTTTTACCCGGAGATCTAATATTTTATACGGGCAATCCTGAAAGATATAAATCCATTGGTCATGTGGCCATCTATATAGGTCGCATTCAGATAGATGGCGTTTATGTTGATAAATCCGTGGAGGCTCTTGGAATAAAGTATGGTGTCATTGTGAGAGATACAAAGGATTATGCCGCTGCAGTTGGCAGACCACTGAAACCTGATGAGCCTGCCGTCGCTGCTTTATCCTATTAGGCAAAAATCACTATTTTTAATTCAATTTTAGGGTTTTATTACCTCATTTTTAGGTGGTTGTTTTGTATGATACCCTTGATTTATCAGAAAGGAGATACTTATG
>JAFQKJ010000152.1 GCA_017397005.1 Bacillota bacterium | reverse complement strand
GGGGTATAGTTTACGATCCCATATCCGTCATAAGCATCACCCAGGGATCCCGCCATCTGATAGAGCGTGGGGAGCATCAGTACACCGGCACAGCAGAAAGCGATGCCTGCGGATCCGGCAAGCCGGAGAAGGGAATACACGCTTTCCCGAACTCCCTTATTCTTGACGAAGCAAAGATATATAAGGTAGAGCGCGGTGAACACACCGGTCATATAGGAGATGTAGTAGTTTGATATGAAAAGGATCGCCAGGACGGCCGTTGTCTTCGCGATCTTTTTCTCTTCAATGATATCTTCCAGAGAAAGGATCAGAAGCGGAAGCCAGATCAGTGCATCCAGCCAGAACTGATTGATAAAGAAGAAAAAGACAAATGACATGAGAGAATAACACAGTCCAAACGGAACCGTACGTATCGGCTCCATCTTTTCTCTTCTTATCAGATGATAAGAAAAGGTGACCGACGAACAGGATACCTTCATCAGAATGATAAAAAACAGCGCTGTTGGCAACTTGTCAGCAGGGAACAGATAGATCAGCAGAGAAAAAGGGGAGGAGAGATAATAGGCGAACAGAGCAACAGTTGGCGTTCCCAGTCCGATCTCAAATGAGTAGGAATGAAATCTCCCATCCCGAAGGGCCTGGTAGAAGGCGATATACTGTTTTTTCATATCGGAGATCAGGATCGTCTTGTCCCCGAACAGTCCGATATCATTCAAAGCAAAAGCGATAACGAAGCAGCATGCAGACAAAAAGAATGCCAACATGAGCGCTGACATCATTTGTTTCTCTGTCCTTTTTGTACCTGCCATCTTCCTTCGCGGTCCCCGTTTTGTTGTTATTTGCTTTTCTCTTTGTTATACTTCGAGTGATGAAATCAGAAATCAAAAAAACTCGGCTCAAACTGTTTTTGTGCGGCGCTCTTATCGGCGCTGTCGCTTTTTTTTCCGTCTTTTCTCCATCCGCCCTGGATCCCACAAACCTGCAGTACGTCCGGGGAGGATATGTGGAACGGGATATCATCCAGCACTACGCCGGCTGGAACTTCTACCGATCCTCACCGATCCGTTTTCCTCTTGGGATAGCGGAATCCATGAGTGCTCCGGAAGGGGCTTCTGTCATCTACTCGGACTCCATTCCCTTATTTGCGATCCTGTTCCGCTTTTTGAATCCGATCCTTCCAGATTCATTTCAGTATTTTGGATTGTTCGTCCTTTTGTCCTATATGCTTCAGGGCGGCATTTCCGCACTTCTGCTGTCTCTATTTCTGAACAGTTTCTGGGTGATTCTGGCAGGCACCATACCCTTTGTGTTTAGCCCGATCTTAATGGAACGGGCTTTCCGTCACACATCCCTTACTGCCCATTACCTCATTCTTCTGGCTCTGTACTGTTATTTTTCCCACAACCGTGAAAGAAAACAACAGACATACCTTTGGATCCTTCTCGCAGTTCTTACTCCGCTGATCCATAGCTATTTTCTTCCCATGATCTACGCCGTCTTTGTTGCGGACATTCTGGACAACGGAGCAAAAAAAGAGAAGGTCCGCTCTGTATTATGCCTTGCAGCCTGTCTCTGTCTTTCCGTCCTGACACTTTTCAGCGTTGGGGCTTTCTCCACCGGCTCTTCCGGCACGTCCTTCGGATACGGATACTTCTCAATGAACGTGAACTCTATCTTCAATCCGGTCAGTCTTACCGGAATACGGTGGTCACTTCTTCTGCCCCCGTTGCCGCAGGGATTTGGCACCTACGAAGGCTTCAATTACTGGGGGCTTGGTATTCTTCTGACGTTTTTCTTCATTAGTATACAACTTATCCTTTCGTTCAAAAAGTCAAAACCTCTTCATTACGCAAAGGATCATCCAGGTCTTCTTCTTGTATGCATTTTGCTGACGATGTTCGCTGTTTCCACTACCGTAATCGCCAACAACTCCGCTTTTATCAACATATCCCTCCCTTCGAAGCTGTATGCCCTGTGCAGCACCTTCCGCAGCAGCGGAAGGATGTTCTGGCCGGTCACTTACCTTGTATACCTGTTCTGTGTCGTCTACCTCGCACATCACCTTTCAGAAAAACAACTGGGAAACTGTTTGGTCCTGCTCCTCTCCATCGTACAGCTGATCGATATCTCTCCTGCGATCCTTACAAAACACCAGAGCATGACCGCTTATTCTGATCAATTTGAGATCCTTACAGATGCTCCTTTCTTTGAGGAGAACCGGGAGACATATCAGCATGTGATCAGCCCGGGAACAAGTGCGTATCGCGGGCTCTACATCGCTCTTTGGTGTTCAGAGAACGAAATGTCCACCGACTTCCCATTCCTGGCCCGGTTCGATGCCGACCTTCACGCTTCCCGCGCCGCATCTGTACGTGAAAACTTGTTAAACGGCAACTATGACGAGGATACCCTCTACCTGTTCACGGAGGAAGATGAGTCTCTCTTCCATGATGTTGCTTTTTACATAAACAGCCCTGAACTCGTCTGCGGAAAAGCCGGGGAAGCCTTCTATTTCATCGCTCCGGATAACGGCGACCTGAAATTGCCCTCAAACGATGACAGTCTGATCCTGTATGAGGACCTCCCTCTGATCGTTGCGGATTACTCGGATGACATCTGGGATCACGGAGTCCTCCTCTCAAAGCCCAATACTATCACCTTCCTCAACAACGCCTTTTCCAAGAGTTTTCTGGACAACGCTTCCGTTATCTATTGTGAAGGTATGCCCTATGAGATTCAGAAGATCTATGAAGATCCCGGATATATCATGGTGGAGGTAGACGTAGAGGATGGACATCTGTTATGTGAAAAACCGCTAAACACAAACATCCGCCCTTAATTACTTTTTCTCTGCATAAAGCCTAAAAACTCTTGTCCACAAGAAGGCAAGAGCTTTATTTTTTTCTAATCCACCCCAGTATATCTTTCTTAGGCCTTTTCCCTGCGCAATTAACTTATTACTTGTCTTTTCCGCATCAATCAAAACAAGTGACATACATTCATTAAGCAAACAGACAAGATAGCAAATACTGGTCCGGCAAACAATCTGTTCATGAAAAAATAGTGTACTCTCGAATGGTTCAGCACTATGGCGTAGCGGGCGACTATAGCGAAAACAGTTGTCGCTATTATGATTGCACCTCTAGAAAACCACACTCTGCCATGAGGTTCCTCTCTCTTCTCCAGATGTAACCAAAGAAAAAGTGAAATCACAGTTAACACTGCAAATAGCACAAATGCACAAATGAGAGCTTTATTCTGATAGAAAAAGCCACATGCGTTCCAAAGTAATGCTTCTCTTAGGCTTACTTTTTCACCATAATCCTCATGTGAAAGCCGTTGTTGTACAGAGTATATTACCTTTGACAAAAGGTTATTGTCGGCGACAGCTAGGATGATCCATTTGCTTGCCCACATCGCTACAAATCCTGCTGTATACCAGAAAACAAGACGAATCAGAGTTTTTACTAATTCCTTGTTGAATCTTTTTTCCGTTTTTTCTCCGCATACCAAATATACTGCGCAGAACACGGGAATAATAAAAGAAAAGCTCATAAGCGTAAAGAATGCCACAACAGCACCCATTCCAAAGTAAAGTATGTCGCGAGAGATAGGATCACCCATAGCCTTTCTATCAAGGACACTCACGCATAGGAAAACACACAAAAGAATCTCAATAACGGCATAGGATAAACAGAATTTCGCAAATGGTCTAAGTGTAAAAAACGCAACGGTGAATGGTACCATGAATCTCTTATCCTTAACAAACAATATGAATACCGTTATCGCAAAACAGAATGCGAGTAAGATACGAAAACCCGTATAAATCTGCCGCATATTGAAATAGAGTAGAAGCGGTCTAAGAAAAATGAGATATCCGTTCCAATATTTTCCATATGAGACTGCTTCCGCTGAAGCAGACGCTTCCTCGAAGGTATAATATACCTTCTCTATAGGTGTTCTTTCACTTAGCCACCTCACGATTTCAAACGGATAGGAGTCCTCAGCAGTATGACCAATCTTTTCATTTACCGCAGCCCTATACAACGCGCCTTTGCTTCCATCCGAGTAACTGGCTATATTCAGCATGACCATATCCGTATAGAAGTCTGGCCAATTCATCCACTCCATCTCTTTTGAGACATATTCACTCACCATAAAATCTGTAGAAGCAGAAGCGTTAAAAACAATCGTTTTTTCAGGAAGAGTATACACAGCAGCATTTCCGACATATCCCAAACAGACTAGCAATATCAAAAGACAAACACTCTTTTTAGCAACTGTAAGAACTTCTTTCACTTTCTTCTCCTCGTATCTTTTGATCGAACCAAATGCATCGTATTTTTAGGAATTGGAAAAGCGTAGAAGAATGTCACAGCATTCTCCCACGCTTTCTCCTGTTTCTCTTGTTAGAGCGTGAGGTTGATGGTCTCTTCGCCATCCTTGACCTCGGTCTCATCGTTGTTAATGAGTCCGTCTCTCTGCATTGCCATCTTCATGGCTTCCATCTCCACATGGAGATCCAGCTTATCGTCATCAAACAGGCTCTTGTAAAGCTTCTCAAGAGCGATCTTGATGTCTTTCAGGTAAGTGTGG
>JAFQKJ010000151.1 GCA_017397005.1 Bacillota bacterium | reverse complement strand
AAGGTACTCAAAAGTTTATATCCGGTGACAATAGCTAGGAGGCTACACCTGTTCCCATCTCGAACACAGAAGTTAAGCTCCTAAACGCTGATGATACTTGGTGGGTGACTGCCCGGGAAAGTAAGTAGTTGCCGGTTAGGAAGAAGACCATAGAGATATGGTCTTTTTCTTTTTTTGATATTTAAATCGTCAGACAATTCAAAGAAAGTCATGATAAGTATCGAAATAGCGCGTTTTACTAATATATGCAGTAGATGTTAATATATAGACAAGAAAGATGAACGAAAGAAAGTTCGGAAGAACAAAGAAAAGAGAAAAGAAAAACGGAGGGAAATAACATGAACACAAACGTAGCAAGCAAAGGTGGAGTAGGATTCGCATTAGTAGCATTATTAGCAGCAGCATCAGTAGTACTCACAGCAATGTCAGGTATCTTCTAGAAAAAGAATAAAAAATATCAAAACGGGAGGTATATCTTAGATATATCTCCCTCTTTTATTTTTTGAATACCTCCAAGCCTTCTGAGCTCTATAAGGACAAATCCTCATGGTAAGAATGACAAATAGTCGTTTTACGAAAAATGTGTCCGGTTGTATCCTTATATTAAGGAAAAAGAGATGAAACATATTTATTAATGTGAAAGAGGAGGAATTAAAATGAGTGAAAACGTATTAAAGAAAAATTCAAAAATCGGTATTATTATGGGAGTCGCAATTGTTGTGGCTGCAGTGATTTTATCATGTATGGCTACTATTTATTAGGAAAAAACCTTTAACCAAGAAAGTCCGCAATGCTGCGGACTTTCTGATTTTTAAATAGAAATCGTATATGGACAGAGTTTCTCATATAGTGATCATTAAAACTTAGGAAGATTTTTAAGTGCCGCCTGAAGTTCTTCATCGGAAGGAGTATAATCCTGCATCTTTTTATCGTTGAACTTTTCATAGGCCATCATATCAAAATATCCTGTGCCGGTAAGACCGAATACAATAGTTTTTTCTTCCCCTGTTTCCTTGCATTTCATAGCTTCATCGATCGCAACTTTGATTGCATGTGAGCTTTCTGGAGCAGGAAGGATACCTTCAACTTTAGCAAATTTTTGTGCGGCTTCAAAAACTTCGGTTTGATGAACGCTTACTACATCCATAAGACCGTCGTGATAAAGCTGGGAAAGTGTGGAACTCATACCATGATAACGGAGTCCGCCGGAATGAGTGGAAGCAGGGATAAAGCCGCTTCCTAATGTGTACATTTTCTGAAGAGGACAAACCATACCGGTGTCGCAGTAGTCGTAAGCGTAAGTGCCTCTTGTAAAACTTGGGCAGGAAGCAGGTTCTACGCCGATTATTCTGTAATCAGCTTCTCCGCGGATCTTTTCGCCCATAAATGGAGAAATAAGGCCCCCAAGATTTGACCCTCCGCCTGCACAGCCAATGATGATATCCGGTTTGATGTCGTATTTATCAAGAGCAGTTTTGGTTTCAAGACCTATAACTGTCTGATGAAGAAGTACCTGGTTAAGAACACTTCCTAAAACATATCTGTAGCCTTCTGTCTGTGTAGCAACTTCTACTGCCTCAGAGATGGCGCATCCAAGGCTGCCTGTGGTTCCCGGATGTGCTTCAAGGATCTTTCGTCCTACAGCAGTTTCCATAGAAGGAGAAGGTGTTACTGAAGCTCCATATGTTCTCATAACCTCTCTGCGGAAAGGTTTTTGTTCATAGGAAACCTTTACCATATAAACCTTGCAGTCGAGTTCGAAATATGAGCAGGCCATAGAAAGCGCTGTTCCCCATTGTCCTGCACCGGTTTCAGTGGTAACGCCTTTAAGACCTTGTTTTTTTGCATAGTATGCCTGTGCTATGGCTGAATTGAGCTTGTGGCTTCCGCTGGTATTGTTGCCTTCAAACTTATAATAGATCTTAGCCGGTGTCTGAAGTCTTTCTTCGAGACAATATGCTCTTACCAGAGGGGAAGGACGGTACATTTTATAAAAATCATATATTTCCTGCGGGATGTCAAAATAAGGAGTAGTGTCATCCAGTTCCTGTTTAACCAGTTCATCGCAGAAGACTTTTGAAAGCTCTTCTGCTGTTATAGGTTTAAGTGTTTTGGAATCAAGCAGCGGAGCCGGTTTATTTTTCATATCTGCACGAAGATTGTACCAAGCTTTTGGCATCTCCGATTCTTCAAGATAGATTTTGTAAGGTATTTCTTTCATTGTTTTTCTCCTTTCACTTCCTATATATATGGTAATGCTGAGAAGATCTTTTTATTTGAACAATAAAAAAATCCCGTCTCAACAAAATTTTGCTGGGACAGGATGTGCTATCCTGCGGTGCCACCCGGCTTGACGAGTTTTATGACTCGACCTCTTTACGCATACCAACATATGCAGACCTTTGTTCACGGAGAGTCAGCTCCGTCTCTCATACTTTAAAAGCTGTGCTTAAATTTCTGTTCGCCCTCAGAAGTCCATTCAGTCTTATTTTTTCTGCTGTGATCACACTATCCACAGCTCTCTGGGAGAAAAAGGTTAAAACCTACTCACTCTTCTTCAACGGTTTGATGAATTATATCACTATAAAATTAATAAGTCAATGCTATTTTCTTGTTCTCAAGGGCATTTTATTTCAGCTTGTGAATAAGCTTTCTTAGGAGGTGTTGTTCATGGAAAAAAAGACTGTTCCTGCAGGTATGAAGGTACACAGCGTACTGATAGACGACAGAAAAAGCATTGAATTTACAGGGGTAGAGGATGTTGGGGATTTTACGGAAGAACAGATCCAGGTATATACGACAAAAGGGTGCTGTATAGTAAAAGGCAAGGGACTCAAGGTTCAGAGCCTTGATCTTAATGAAGGAAAGGTGGCCGTTGAAGGAAATATCATAAGTCTTTTGTATACGGACAAGAAAAACAGAGAAAACCTCAGCCTGATCGGAAAGATATTCAAATGAAGGAATATTTGTTTACAGAGTTTATAAGCACACAGTGGAGAAATTTTACCGTAATGCTCTTTACCGGATGCGGGATAGGGGTATTGTATAAAAGCGTAAAAAAATATATATTTGTTCATATAAAACCCGGGACTCTTTGTGTTTTTTTAGAGCTTCTGTTTTTCTTCATAGCCGCATTGTTTACAGGGGGCATGATAGACCATTTCTGCAGCAGCAAAATAACGGTATATATGATAGCGGGTTTTCTCATAGGGGTGTGGGGATCCAGGGTAATAATAAGGAAATAACTGTCCATGGCGCATAGCAATTATAGTCTTGATGATGATAGATTTTTCGTGGTATAATTAACGGTACAACATTTATCAGAACAGAACAGGAGGCTGTTATGGCAGACCGTAGAAAAACTGATGAAAGAAAAGAAAAAAAGGCCAGACTGAAGGACACTACAAAGAATCGTAATTTTGAACATGCGGCACATAGGATACTTATGATCGGATTTGTTGTGATCCTGATTTTTATAGTTATAAAAGGTATTTTTTCTTTTATAGATTTAAAAGCACAGCAAAACGAAGTAGAAGAAAAATATGCAAATATGCTGGCGGAGAAAGAGGAACTGCAGGAGACTTTGGTATATATAAATACTCCTGAGTATATCGAAAAAACCGCAAGAGATATGCTTAAGATGGTAATGCCGGGAGAGATCCTTTATGTGCTTAAAGACGGCAATACCGAGAATTCAACTGATGAAGAAGATGACCACTGATAGATCTGATGGCAGTAAGAGGAAAGATGTTAAAAGAAGTTATAGTTGTTGAGGGTAAAGACGATGAGGCTGCTGTAAAAAAGGCAGTGGATGCAGAAATAATAATAACCCATGGCTATGGGATATCCCAAAAAACATACAAAAGAATAGAAGAGGCATATAGCAGATGCGGGATAATAATTTTTACAGATCCTGACTATGCCGGAGAGAATATCAGGAAAAAGCTTAGTCAGAGATTTCCTCAGGCTAAGCATGCGTTTATTTCCAGAGAGGCCGGAACAAAAGCAGATGATGTGGGCGTTGAAAATGCCAGCCCGGAAAACATATTGAAAGCATTATCCTCTGCAAGAGCTGAACTTCGCGAAAAAACCGATACTTTTACAATGGAAGACATGGTGGCAGCCGGATTATGTGCAGGAGAAGATGCTTCCCGGCGCCGAGATCATTTAGGAGAGCTCTTGGGTATAGGGTATGGAAATACTAAAACTTTTTTAAGAAGATTGAACAACTACGGGATAACCCTTGAAGAATTTAAAGACGCGCTGAACTCTCTTTAGGGGTCGGCATTTTAATTCGGGGAATGGAGAAGATATGAGCAACAGATATTCAGAGAGCAGGATAAAAGCAATAATGGCACAGCATAAGACCGGGTTTTCAAAAAAGCTCGGCCAGAACTTTCTTACGGATTATAACGTTATTCAGGATATCGTCTATGGAGCAGAGATCTGCGAAGAAGATCATGTTATTGAAATCGGTCCCGGGATAGGTGTGCTTACGGTTGCCTGTGCAGATCATGCAGGGCTGGTAACTGCTGTAGAGATAGATAAAAAACTGATACCTATTCTGCAAAAAACAGTGGAAGATTATGATAATGTGGAAATTATCAATGAAGATATATTAAAGACTGATATAGAGGCGCTGTGCAGGGAAGCAAAAGAAAAGCATGAGGGGCTGAAAAATCTTAAGATCGTAGGGAACCTGCCGTATTATATCACAACGCCTATCATTATGAAGCTGCTGGAAGGCAATGTTCCTGCGGAAAGTATTACAATAATGATGCAGAAAGAGGTGGCGGACAGGCTTACAGCAAATCCGGGAAAGAAAGTATACGGAGCCATAACGGCAGCTGTTCAGTATTACTGTACTATAGATACGATAGTGCAGGTGCCGGCGGAATGTTTTGTACCTCAGCCAAAGGTGGATTCTACGGTTTTAAGGCTGAACATTCGCAAAGAAAAACCTGTGGAATTGAAGGACGAAAAATTGTTTTTTGATGTGATAAAAGCCGGATTCAGCCAGCGCCGTAAAACTCTCCTTAATTGTCTGACCGGATTTAAAGGAATGGGAAAAGAGGAAATGTCGGAATTTCTCAATGAAATCGGTATCGAGCCGGGAAGAAGAGCAGAAACTTTAAGTTTGCAGGAGTTTGCGAATATAGCTAATTCTATTATAGACAGGTAAAAAAATGTGGATCGATATTTTGATTGTTGTCTTTCTGGCGGTTTGCATGATAGATGGCTGGAAAGATGGATTTATGCGAAGTTTGACCAGCTTTATGAGCTGGGTGATCGCGGCAGCTGCAGGTCTGTTATTTTTGGATCGGGCAGAAGCTTTTTTGGCGAATGTACTGCGGCTGGACATGCTTATTCAGAGGATCGCATCGGCTGAAGCAGCAGACATCGCCTTGACAGTTATTTCTTTTGCAGCGGTCGTTTTTATAGTTAAAGTGGCTGTGGAGATAATTGCTTCCGTTTTGAAAGTGGTAAACAGGATCCCGGTGTTGGGCTTGCTGAACAGAACTGCCGGAGCGGTACTGGGTGCAGGAAAATTTATAATAATACTATGGATATTAGTGGCGCTGATCGTACCTCATGGAGGAACGATACTGATGGATGCGTGCGAAGATTCGCGCATCGCAGCGGCGTTATGTGAATATAACCCGCTGATGGGTATTCTTTGATAGCAGAGGGAGATATGGAATTAAAGGTTGGAGATGTGATAGAACTGAAGAAACCGCATCCTTGCGGCAATAGAGAATTTGAAATAGTAAGAGCAGGGATGGACTTCAGGATAAAATGCAGAAAATGTGAAACTCAGATATGGATCCCCAGATCCAAACTTGAAAAAAGAATAAAGAGGGTAATAGAATGAAGAAAATATTAGTAACGAACGACGACGGCATACATGCAAAGGGGATCACAACTTTGGTGGAGGCTTTGTCTGAACTGGCAGAAGTCTATGTTGTGGCGCCTGATACACAGAAAAGTGCATGCGGTCACGGGATAACGATGCATATCCCTATTGCGGTGAAGGAAGAACCGTTTCCTAATGCAAAGAAAGCCTGGTCTGCTACAGGGACACCTGCAGATTGTGTAAAGCTTGGGGTCAGGGAGCTTGTAAAGGATGTAGATCTGGTAGTTTCCGGAACAAATATGGGGGCAAATGTGGGAGATGACTGTTTTTACTCCGGAACAGTTTCCGGTGCTGCCGAAGGACTTTTTTGCGGATACCCTGCAATAGCCGTGTCTATCTGCAGCCATGAACCGGAAAATTATGAACCGTCTATGCAGATAGCAAAGAATGTGGTGAAAAAGATTTTTGAAAAAGGGCTGGATACGGAAACGATGCTGAATATAAACGTGCCGGATCTGCCTCTTTCTGAAATAGAAGGCGTAAGGATCACGTCTTTAGGAAAAGTAAAGTACATAGAAAATTTTGCAAGCGCAAAGGCAAATATCAAGGGCCGATTTTACTGGTACACCGGAGAGGCAGTAAGGCTGCCTCAGCATGAAAAGTCAGATATACAGGCAATAAGAGATAAATATATCTCTATTTCTCCTCTGAAATTTGACATATCTGATTATGAGAGAATGGAAGAATTCAAAAACTGGGAAATAGAGTTATAAAAATATAAGTTTTAGCAGTAGAAATACGACAAGAAAAGGAGAATGAATATGTCAACAAGATTAACAAGAGAAAACTGTGTTTTAATAGCTATCGATTATCAGGAAAAACTGGTTCCTGCAATGTACGAAAAAGAAGCCCTTATAGATAAATCCGCAAGACTTATCAAAGGTTTCGGCATCTTAGGAATGCCTGTTGTTATCACTGAGCAGTATCCAAAGGGACTGGGAACAACTGTAGCAGAAATCAAAGAAGCAGATCATTATGCTGAGATCATTGAAAAAAATACATTCAGTGCTTGGGATAATGAAGAGTGTGTTGAATACGTTAGAAAGCTGAATAAGCCTAATGCAGTCGTTGTAGGTATAGAAACTCATGTATGTGAACAGCAGACTGTACTGGCAATGCTGGAAGAAGGATTCAATGTATACGTAGCAGCTGACTGCGTGTCTTCAAGAAGTGCGCTTGACAGAGATATTGCTATCGAAAGAATGAGAGCTGCCGGAGCCATCATCACAACATATGAATCCATACTTTTTGACATTCTTTACTGGTCAAAGGCAGAAGAGTTCAAGCAAATTTCTTCACTTGTTAAATAAAAACAGAATAAACAAAAAAACATATGTCAAAAAAACTTTTGTATAATGCACAATAAGTGTTGTAATTCAGCCAAAAATGATATACAATATAATCAGAAAGAAAGTTAAAAAATTAACAATGTGATTATTGAAAGGAGTTGGGCAAGATGCGAGAAGTAGTAATCGTAAGTGCTGTAAGAACCCCTGTAGGGAATTTTGGCGGAGCTTTAAAAGAACTCACTGCGGCACGCTTAGGCGAGATCGTTGTTAAAGAAGCTCTGAAGAGAATAGATTTAAAACCTGAAATGGTAGAGGAACTGATTTTCGGCTGCGTTCTACAGGGCGGTCTTGGACAAAATGTCGCACGTCAGGTTTGTCTCAAAGCAGGATTACCTATCGAAGTGCCTGCGTTAACAATAAATAAAGTATGCGGTTCCGGATTAAGAGCTGTCAGCTTAGCAGCACAAATCATCAAATCCGGAGATGCTGAAATTATGGTTGCCGGCGGAACAGAAAGCATGAGTCAGAGCCCTTACATAGTTCCATCAGGAAGATGGGGCCAGAGAATGGGCGACGGAAAATTCGTTGACCTTATGATCAAAGACGGTCTCAGCGATGTATTCTACGGACACCATATGGGTATCACAGCAGAAAACGTTGCTATTGAATGGAATGTTTCAAGAGAAGATATGGATGCTCTCGCTATCCAGTCACAGAAGAGAGCGGAAGAAGCAATAAAAGAAGGAAAATTCAGAGAAGAAATCGTTCCTATCGCTATTCCACAGAAGAAAAAAGATCCTATCGTATTCGACACAGACGAATATCCTAAATTTGGATCAAGCATAGAAAAAATTTCAGCTTTACAGCCGGCATTCACAAAAGGCGGTACAGTAACAGCTGCAAATGCTTCAGGTATCAATGACGGTGCGGCAGCATTCGTACTGATGTCAGAAGAAAAAGCTAAACAGCTGGGATTAAAACCTCTTTGTAAAATCAAGGCTTTTGCATCAGCCGGTGTAGACCCAAGAGTTATGGGTACAGGACCTATCCCTGCATCAAAGAAAGTTCTTGAAAAAGCAGGTCTTGAAGTTAAAGATTTAGATCTTATCGAATCAAATGAAGCTTTTGCTGCACAGGCTTTAGCGGTATCCAGAGAAATGGGATTTGATCCTGACAAGACAAACGTAAACGGCGGAGCTATTGCACTGGGACATCCTATTGGCGCATCCGGCGGAAGAATACTTTGTACTCTGATTTATGAAATGAAGAAAAGAAACTCAAAATACGGATTAGCCACACTTTGTATCGGCGGCGGTATGGGTACAGCTATGATCGTTGAAAGAGAATATTCAGATAAATAAGTATACAGAATAAACACCAGACCGAGATCTTTATGATCTCGGTTCTTTTTTTATGAGATATGAAATATAAATAGAAAGAGAATTTGTATATGAAGAGAGGGAAAATATATGAGCGCGGAAGTTTTACGGGATATGATACGGCTGACGAATATAAGAGAACTGCCTCCTCTGCAGGCTTTTTTTGAAGAGGATATCCTTGTGCCGGATATTAAACCGGATGTGGCAAGGATAGGGGGCTGCAAGGTAGAACCAAGGCTGACGGAAAAAGAAAACTATGGTGGATCTTTAAAGCTGGGAGGAGATCTTTACCTGGATGTTATATATACGCCCGCTGCTTCCGGAGATAAACCGGCAGAGGTGGCAAATGCCAGGATCCCTTTCAGACACGAAGGACAGATAGAAGAGATCACCGGTGAATTAGAGATAGTCCCAAGGGTCGAGCATTTAGAAGTTACTATGATCAACGAAAGAAAACTCAGGATGAAAACTGTAATAAGTTTCAGTGTGAGAGAATATCAGGACATAGAAAGAAATGTATTTCGAGGCTTTAGAAACGATAAAGTTGAAATGCTGGAGAAAAATATAGTTTTTACAGATATTGCAGATCATAAAAAGGATTATATAGAAGTTAAAGATGAGGCCCGGCTTAAAGATGGGATGCCGGAGATAGACTGTGTTTTAAAAAGCGACTTCAGAGTGGCAGAGACCTATAGACAGATAACTGCAGATAAAGCCATTATAAGTGGGGTGCTGTTTTACGACATCATGTATTTGAGTGAAGAATCTGAGCCGGAGCCCATGACATTATCCGGAAAGACAGAATTTACTCATTTTATAAAGCCGGATCAGAGCTCAGAGATAATAGGAAGCGATGTATTCATGAAAGTAGATGATGTAAGAGTGGTGCCCAAAAGAGATGAGTCTGACAATATGACTATCTTTGACATCATAGCAGGAGTGTCCGTGAGACTGGATACTTTTACAGACAGAACCCTTCAAATAGTAGAGGACGCGTATCACGGCAAGGACATTCTTGATTTGGAAAAGGAAGAAATAAATCTTATGAGATTTGGCGGAAGCGGAAGTGCTGATATATCTGCCAGAGAAAAAATAGAATTTGGTCATTCCGAAAACATTGAAAAGATCGTTTTTGCTTCTGGCGAAGCGGTGCCTGCAGGAGGAGAGATCGGAAACGGGAAGTTTTCCGTAGAGGGAGTAATACTGGCAGATGTTTTGTATACACCGGAAGAAGGAATAGGCTTAAAAAGTATGACAGTGGAACTGCCATTTAGAGGGGTTGCTGATGTGCCGGGATTAAAACCGGGAATGAACGTAAATGTAGATTTCGTAGTAAAAAATGTAAGCGGAGAAAAAATAAATGACAGGCAGGCAGAAGTGACAGCAGATATTATGGTAGCAGTTAAAGGGTTTGAAAACATAACTCTTGAATATATAAAAAATGCGGGAACATATGATAATGTTCAAGACCGGGATGATAATACAACAAGACTGATCATGTATATGACAAAGAATAATGACAGATTATGGGATGTAGGCAAGAGATACAGGATACCTTTAGCAGAGATAAAGGACTTCAACGGTATGGACGAGAGTCTGCCGCCGGAATTCGTCGTGAGCGGTGGAGAAAAACTGCTTATTTGGACATAGGTTATTATTTGAAGAGTGAAAACCGCCCGATAGATACCGGGCGGTTTTCCTATTTTACTTTTCAGCCTTGAAAAGAACTATTTCATTTTTTCTTGTTTTACTTTATGGTCTATGATATGTCTTGAAGCCAGTTCATCCATTATTTCTTCCACGCTGATACCCATTTCAACCATCATTACCATAACGTGATACATAAGATCCGCTATTTCGTAGATGGTTTCAGGCTTGTCGTTGCCTTTTGCAGCAATAATTACTTCAGTGCATTCTTCTCCAACTTTTTTCAGGATCTTATCCATACCTTTTTCAAAGAGATATGATGTGTAGGAGCCTTCAGGCATTTCTGCTTTCCTGCCTTCAAGAAGCTTGTAAAGATCTTTAGGATCAAAGCCTTTTTCTTCGGCACCGGAAGCTTCTCCAAGCACGGGATACATAAAGCAGGAATCTGTTCCAAGGTGGCAGGCCGGACCGTCTTTATGAACTTTTACTGTAAGAGCATCTCTGTCGCAGTCGGCTGTGATACTTTCTATATGCTGATAATTCCCTGATGTTTCGCCTTTCAGCCAAAGTTCCTGACGGGAACGGGACCAGAAACAGGTCTTTTTTTCTTTGAGACTGATCTCAAGGCTTTCTTTGTTCATATATGCCAGAGTCAGGACTTTTCCGGAATCTGCATCAACAACGACTGCAGGGATCAAGCCTTTATCATCAAATTTCAGATCGTCTATATTTACCATAGTTATATCCTCACATTTATATTATTATCTCTTAATTCTTTTTTAAGATCCGGTATGCGTACTTCTCCAAAGTGGAATACAGAAGCAGCTAATCCCGCATCTATATCAGGGATCTCTTTGAAAAGATCCACAAAGTCTTTGATGCAGCCTGCGCCGCCTGAAGCGATGACCGGCACATTTACCGCGTCATTCACCAGCTTGAGAAGCTCTATATCAAAGCCTTTTTTTACACCGTCTGTGTCGATACTGTTTACAACGATCTCGCCGGCACCGTTAGCTTCGCCGCGTTTTATCCATTCTATAGCATCCAGACCGGTATTTTCACGACCGCCTTTAGCGAACACGCAGAATTTCCCGTCAACACGCTTAACATCAACAGAGAGAACAACGCACTGATCTCCGTATTTCTGAGCCGCCTGAGCTATAAGATCAGGATTTTTTATAGCTCCTGAGTTAACAGATACTTTGTCAGCTCCGCATTTTAGTACTCTGTCAAAGTCTTCGAGAGAGTTTATGCCGCCGCCTACTGTAAGAGGAATGAAAATGGTGGATGCAACTTCCTTTAATATGTCGGTAAAAATCGCGCGTTCTTCATAGGATGCGGTTATGTCGTAGAAAACCAGTTCGTCTGCACCGTTTTTACTGTAATAGTCTGCCAGCTGGATAGGAGAAGAAACATCTGAGAGACCCATAAAGTTCACGCCTTTTACCACGCGTCCGTTTTTAACATCCAGGCAAGGTATTATTCTTTTGGTTATCATGATGAGCCTCCTTTCTACAGATCACAGAATGCGCGAAGGATATTCATTCCAACTTCACCGCTTTTTTCCGGATGGAACTGAACGCCGAAAACATTCTTGTCCGCCACCGCTGCGGTAAGCTCTGCGCCGTATTCTGTAGTAGCAATAGTTGAAGGAGCACAGTCTGTGCCGTAATATGAATGAACGAAGTAGACAAAGTCATTTTCGTTTATATTCTTAAAAATCGGGCTTACAGGCTTATCTTTTGGGAAGTGGAGAGCGTTCCAGCCGATATGAGGGATCTTGAAGCCCTTAGGAACGTCAGGTTCTATAGGTTTGATGTTTCCTTTGATAAGTCCTAATCCTTCGTGTTCGCCGTATTCATAGCTCTTTTCCAAAAGCATTTGCATGCCGAGGCAGATACCAAGGAGCGGTTTTCCTTTTGCGGCTTCTTCGCATACCAGATCACCAAGACCTGTTTCTCTGAGTTTTTGCGCCGCATCTGCGAAAGCGCCTACTCCCGGAAGGATTATTTTATCACTTTTGAGTATAGTTTCTTTGTCGGAGGTAAGGACTGCATCGGCTCCAATGAATTTGAAGGAACTGTACAGGGAAAAAATATTTCCTACTCCGTAGTCGATTATTGCTATCATATTATAGTCCTCTTAAATATATTTTTTAAAGAACGCCCTTTGTGGAAGGGATCTCGTTCTGATATTCTTTGTTGATGACAACAGCTTTTTTCATAGCTCTGCCGAAGGCTTTGAACATTCCTTCTATGATGTGGTGTGAATTTTTACCCGCCAGCTGTTTGAAGTGAAGGGTCACGGCTGCGTTTCTTACGAAGCCCAGCATAAATTCTTCGATAAGTTCTGTGTCGAGATCTCCTACTTTTTGGGCGGGGATTTCAACGTCGTAACCAAGATGGTCTCTTCCTGAAATATCGATGGCGCAGATCATGAGAGTCTCATCCATTGGAAGTGTGATGTCTCCGTATCTTTCAATTCCTTTTTTATCTCCGATACATTCGGCAAAGGCTTTTCCAAGACAAATACCTACATCTTCTACTGTATGGTGATAATCTACATAAGTGTCTCCGTCGCAGACAAGGTCAAGATCGAATCTGCCGTGTTTTGCGAAGAGAGTAAGCATGTGGTCCAGAAAACCGCACTTTGTGTTTATTTCTGAGCGGCCCGTTCCGTCGATATTAAGTGTGAGCTTTATTTTAGTTTCGGCTGTATTTCTTTCTAATGCGGTTGTTCTCATAATCATACCTCGCTGAGAATTTCTTCTACTGCTTTTATAAAAGCCTGCATTTGTTCCAGAGTGCCGATGGTGACTCTGTTGTACTGAGCAATTTTTTCAGCAGTAAAATGTCTGATCAAAATTTTTCTTTCTTTTAATTTCAGATACAGCTCTTCTCCGTCGATACGGTCGCTTTTAACAAAGATGAAATTAGCTTTTGACGGGATCACCGTAAATCCAAGAGCTTTCAGCTGTGCAACTGTATAGGCTCTGTTTTCCATGATGAGTCTGCATTTTTCCATGTAGTATTCATTTTCATCTACTGCGGCACAGGCTGCAGCCTGAGTAAGGCGGTTGATGTTGTAAGGATTGGTAGAATACTTTATGGTGTTCAGGTCATCTATGATCTCTTTGGCACCGACAGCAAAGCCAAGCCTTGCTCCTGCCATGCTTCTTGACTTAGAGAATGTCTGCACCACCAGAAGGTTAGAGTACTTTTTAGTAAGTTTTACTGCGGAATCAGCACCGAAGTCTACATAAGCTTCATCAATGACCACAAGTGAATTTGGGTTAGTGGTGATTATTTCTTCTATCTGATCGAGATTCAGGGCTATGCCTGTTGGAGCATTTGGATTTGCTATTATGATAGTTCTGTCGAGACCGCAGTAGTCTTTGTGGTCTATTGAGAAATCTGCTTTAAGCGGGACTTTATAGCTGTCAACATTGTGAAGCTGAGCATAGACCTTGTAAAAACCGTAGCTGATCTCAGGAAAAGCTGCTTTTACTTCGTCTGCGCAGAATATCATGAATATAAAATTCAGTATATCATCTGAACCGTTCGAGAGAAAGATGTTATCCGGATCAACATCAAACAGTTTTGCCATTTTCTTTCTAAGAAGAGTACAGTCCGGATCGCAGTAGAGGCGAAGTTTGTTTATTTCTTCATTTGTAAGTGCGGAAACTACTCCCGGTGATGGAGGAAAAGGGGATTCGTTCGTATTAAGCTTTATGAACGTCTCCATATCCTTAGGCTGTTCGCCCGGGGTGTATGCTTCCAGGTCGTTATATCTGCTAATTAAGAATTTACTCATCTTTTTCTCCTTCATATCTTATCAAAGCGCTGCGAGCATGAGCGGAGAGACCTTCTTTTTCTGCGAAGTAAGCTATTTTTTCCGCGTCTTTTCTCAATGCTTTCTTTGTATAATATGTGAACTGAGATTTTTTTACAAAGTCATCTACTGACAGCGGGCTGGAGAACCTGGCCGTGCCGCTGGTAGGAAGGGTATGGTTCGCCCCGGAGAAGTAGTCTCCCAAAGCTTCCGGGCAGTATTTACCCATAAATACTGAGCCCGCGTGTTTTACTTTATCCAGATATTCGAAAGGATCGTCCATACATAATTCCAGATGTTCTGGAGCGATCTCATTTGATATCTCTATAGCCTGCATAAGGTCATCTGCCACGATGATCTTACCGTTTTTATCGATAGATTCTCTGGCGATATCTTTTCTTGGAAGGAGCGGGATCTGGACTTCAAGCTGATCTCTTACCTTTTCTGCAAGTTCCATGCTGTCTGTTACCAGAACTGCGCTGGCCAGCTTATCGTGCTCGGCTTGTGAAAGAAGATCCGCGGCGAGATAAGCTGGGTTGCAGGTTTTGTCTGCAACCACAAGTATTTCACTTGGGCCAGCGATCATATCTATAGACACCATCCCGAAGACCTGCTTTTTAGCTTCCGCAACAAAAGCATTTCCCGGACCTACTATTTTATCAACTTTTGGGATAGTTTCTGTTCCGTAGGCAAGAGCTGCAATTGCCTGAGCTCCTCCTACTTTGAATATACGGTCAACTCCAGCTATCTTGGCAGCTGCCAGGATAACAGGATTTATCTTTCCGTCTTTGCCCGGAGGGGTAACTATAACGATCTCACTGCAGCCTGCGATCTTAGCAGGGATACTGTCCATGAGAACGGTGGAAGGGTAGGCAGCTGTACCGCCCGGCACATAAAGCCCTGCTTTTTCTATAGGAAGGACTCTTTGGCCCATTACCACTCCGTCTTTTCTTGTGATAACGAAGTTGTTTCTGACCTGTTTTTTATGGAATTCGTTTATATTTTCTGCCGCTTCTTTTAAGATGTCCAGAAACTCAGGGTCTACAGCTTCAAAAGCCTCCCGGATCTCCCCTTCGGAAACCTCTAAATCATCTAAATCTGCCCCGTCAAACTTTTTGCAGTAAGCTTTGAGAGCGGCATCTTTATTTACTTTTACATCTTCTATGATCGAAGTTACTATATCTTCAACATCTACTGCAGGTTCTACCCTTGCAAAGATCTCAGAATTATCAACTTCTCCATATTTAAAGATCTGTATCATTATTTCACCTCCACTAAAGCGGCAAGGCCGGCTTTAATAGCTTCTATCTCTTTTGTCTTGAATTTAAAGCTTGCTTTGTTGGAGATAAGTCTTGCGCTTATACCCACGATGGTTTCGAATGGTTCCAGATTGTTAGCTTTTAATGTGTTTCCGCTTTCCACGATATCAACAATAACGTCGGAAAGATTCAGGATAGGAGCCAGCTCTATAGAACCGTTGAGTTTGATTATATCTATATCTCTGCACTTTTTAGTGTAGTAGTCTTTTGCTATGTTAGGGAATTTGGTTGCAACTCTTAAAGTTTTTTCTGTGTCATCACGGAAATCCTTTTTAGAAGCTACAGCCATCCTGCAGATACCAACGTTGAGGTCCAGAAGCTCGTATACGTCAGGAGAGTATTCGAGAAGGATGTCTTTTCCAGCAACTCCGATGTCTGCAGCGCCTCTCTCTACGTAAATAGCTACGTCGGAAGGTTTCGCCCAGAAATATCTTATTCCCAGTTCAGGGTTTTCAAATATGAGGTTTCGATTCACCTCTTTTATGGAAGGGCATTCAAAACCGGCTTTTTCAAACATATCATAAACTTTTTCACCAAGTCTTCCTTTTGGAAGAGCGATATTAATCATTGTTTTCAAGGATCTCGAACCCCCTTTCGTTGAATTTCAGAAGCTGTCTGAACTTGATCTTTTCAGGAACTTTCTTTTCTGCCATAACGCTTGTGCCGCTGTCTGTAAGCATTTTTACAGCTTTCATCATAGCGGAAGGATCTGCGCTTTCATCGTAAAGTATCACGGTGTCTACATCATACTTCTTTTCAGAGCCTTCAAGTCTTTCCAAAGAGTCGAGATATACGGCAAAGCCTATAGCTCCGCCGTCTTTGCCCATTTTGTGCATAAGCTTGTCATAGCGGCCTCCGGAAAGAACGCTGGCAGGTATACCTTCGATATATCCTTTGAAGACTATGCCGTTGTAATAGTTCATATCATTTACGATGGAAAAATCGATGTTGATGTGATCGTCCATGCCTTCAGCATCAAGGACTTTGCAGATGCTGTCAAGTTCGTAAAGGGCGTTTTTCATATCCTCTGTCATTTCGATGGAGGAAAGCTTTTCTATAGCCTGATCTTTATTTCCGTAAGCCTGAATGAGAACTGTCAGGTCTTTCAAAAGAGCCGGGGACAAATCGCAGCTGTCGCATATGGTTTTGATATCGTGGAGATTTTTCTCTCCTATATAGTTGACTATGAGAGCTTTCGCTTCATCGTTGATATCATATTTATCAAGAAGTCCGGAGACAAATCCCATATGGGAGATATCGAGGACATATTCAGAGCTGATAGCCTGAAGGCTCTTTGCTGCTAAAAGTATCACTTCGCACATATTGTAAGTATCTATACAGCCGATACATTCAAGGCCCGCCTGAACGATCTCTTTAAATGAGTGAGAACCCTTGGATATTCTGTAAACACTTTCGTTGTAGTACACTCTCTGTACGGAATCAGAAGAATCCTGAGAGTTTTTTATAATAGACAGGGTAACGTCCGGCTTGAGAGCCAGAAGTTTTCCGCTGGTATCGTTGAATGTGATTATGCTGTCTGAAACAAGAAAGTCTTTGTTTCTTACATAGAGATCGTATTCCTCAAATTTACTCATCTTATATTGAGAATAGCCGTATTTCTGATAGAGGGAACGGAGTCTGAAAACCGCTTTCTCTTCTTGTTTTAATACTTTTTCATTTAATAACATATTATCTAAACCTTTCATTTAATTCTCTCAAAAAACGGGCACATCGCACCTGCTTTATTACTTTACTACAATAAAGCAGTAAAGTCAACTATAAAATATAAAATAATCGAGAAAATTAGTAAAAAACAAGAAATTCGGATACATTTTACTGCATCCGAACAACTCTTTCAGGCTATTTGTCTGTAGGATTCAGAAGACCGATGTCTTTTCTGTACTGAGCTCCTTCAAATTTGATTTTTTCTGCAAGGGCATAAGCCTTAGCTCTTGCTTCGTCGTGAGTAGCGCCTGTAGCTGCTGCACCGAGGACTCTTCCTCCGGAAGTAACTACATTGCCGCCGTCAAATTTTGTTCCTGCATGGAAGATGACAAGATCTTCCGCTCCGTCAGCAGAATCAAGCCCTGTGATAACTTTACCTTTCGGATAGCTTCCCGGATAGCCTTCAGAAGCAAGCACTACGGTAACAGCTCTCTTATCGCTCCATTTGATCTCCTGTTCAGCAAGCTTGTTATTGACTACAGCATCCATGATCTTGTAAAGGTCTGTATCCAGTCTCATGAGCACTGACTGAGTTTCAGGGTCGCCGAAACGGTTGTTGAATTCTATGACTTTTGGACCTTCGGATGTGATCATAAGTCCTACGAAAAGAACGCCTTTGAAATCAAGACCGTCTTCCTGGAATCCTTTGAGGGTAGGAAGGAGGATCCTGTCCATGATCTGCTGTTCGATCTCAGGTGTGAACACTAAGCTTGGGGAGTATGTTCCCATACCGCCGGTATTTGGGCCTTTGTCATTATCAAAGATCCTTTTGTAATCCTGTGCGGATTCCATAGGAACTATAGTGTGTTCATCTACGAAGCAGAGCATTGAAGCTTCGATCCCTTTGAGACATTCTTCTACTACGATAAGGTCTCCTGCAGAACCGAAGATCTTGTCTCCCATCATTTCGTCGATAGCTTTCTGAGCATCTTCTGCATTTTCTGCAAGGACTACGCCTTTTCCTGCAGCAAGACCGTCAGCTTTTATTACCATAGGATATCCGTAGATACCGATGTTCTTTTCTATTTCTTCTTTTGAAGTATATTCGCTGTATTTTGCTGTCGGGATATTGTGTCTTGCCAGAAAAGCTTTTGTAAATGATTTGCTTGCTTCCAGCTGAGCACATTTCTTGTTAGGTCCGAAGGCTTTTACTCCCACTGCTTCAAGGGCATCTACAATACCCATTGAGAGAGGAACTTCAGGACCTATAACAGCCAGATCTATTTCTTTTTCTTTT
>JAFQKJ010000150.1 GCA_017397005.1 Bacillota bacterium | reverse complement strand
TCCGAAACCCTGAAAGCCAACGGCTTAAAACTTCTGATTGTTCTTCACATGATGCATCCGGACCGTTTTGGCTACATCTACAACCTCAGCATCAGCGAATTACGAGATGTGCTGGGCTGTGACCGCAAGACAGTCATCTCCAATCTGGAGAGCCTTAAGAATTATGATTATATTGATTATGTAAAAACAAATCAGCGTGGTTACATCAATGTTAGTTTAATAGGCTATGATTCCTATTTCAAGCCGGCAAGAGAAGGCGGCCGCGGTTATATGACTTTTTCCATTAAGCTCGTAGAAGCTCTGCTTGAAATCAAGGATCTGACTACCTTAAGACTGTTCCTTCACCAGCTGATCGACACAGATAACCATGCAGAAACAGAGCAGAAAGTCTTCAAAAAGTCTTATCAGGAGCTGCGTGATTGTCTTCCGGGCTATTATAAGCCAAACCACATTAAGAAGGGGCTTTCCGGAAACATTGATAACCCGATCTTCCAGCTTAAAGTCGGTGACTCTGTTACTTTCATTCTGAATAATGAATACAATGCAAAACAGGTGAAGGAGGAGCTTATCCGCGATTCCCGTCTCTCTCTTAGAGATTATGTGGAACAGCTCAATGATAAGTTTGATTCCATCAATGAAAAAACAGCTTTTGCTGAAGATACTTTGCCAGAACTCTTCTGGAAAGGAAACAAACCGGCAAGATACGTTAATCTTTCTGTAAACACCAATGATCTGGAAGATCTTGCAAAAATGTGCTGGCAGTTCTCGATGTACGACATCATGGATGCGATTAACTACATATACATGAATTATATAATTCCTCACAGAATGATCGAAAATCTTCCTGGCCTTGTAAGGACTATCATCCCGGAAATTCGTGAATTACGTGATTCCTTTAAACTTGCTGCATAACAACAGGTCTTTTTGTTGTGCCCTTTTTTCTAAAATTCGCTTCATTTTATCAAAAAATCCTTCGTTATTCACGGTTTCCCTTCTCTTTATTCCCCAATTTTTACATTCATAAAATGCATTCACAAAGTTATCCACAAAATGTGTATAACCTCTCACTTTTCCACATTTTTTAATGGGAAGTTTTTTCCGAATTTTATTCACAATCGGGATTTTTTTATCCACATAAGGAAGCCTTTTACCCTCTTAGAAGGAATTTTTCTTCCACACAATGAAAGCTTTTTCCGGCCTGATTCCATATTTTTTTCGCCATTTTAGGAGAATTCCACCCGGAAAGGGAAAGTCGTTTCCTGCCAAAATCCTCAAAAAGCCTTTAAAATCAAGGTTTTCTCACTTTTCATTTACCAATATATGAATAATATTTATAAAATTCTGTTTAATATCTGATCAAACCGTGTATGTATGAGTAATCAATGAAGCTGATTTCCTTCCCTTTCTTACATACATATATCTATTAAACAACTTCTTCTTTCTTAATCAATTTACGCTGGTAGAACATTTATTATTCAGATCTTATTCAAATATTGATAAATCCATTTTCTTCTAACCCTTTAAAATCAAGGTTGTTCTTTATTTTCTGAACACAGTCCTTCCCATACAGCTTATAGATCTTCATGGTCATTGCAAGCGAAAAGCCGAGCTGCTGCATGCCGATCACCACGTCCTGCATTTCAAGCTTTTCAACGTATGAGTCATGGATAAGTTTTGCTTTTTTGGGGCCGATGCCACTTAGCCTTATCAGCTTC
>JAFQKJ010000020.1 GCA_017397005.1 Bacillota bacterium | reverse complement strand
AGTTTTTGCAGCCCAGGCCACATCCTTGAAATTTTCCCTGGTATATTTAAGAAATTTACCGATAGCAACAGGTACTAACACGATAAAGTAATAGTTCATTCTCATTGCCAGCATATGTATGGGAGCAAAGCACTGCAATATGGCCGCCATAAGAATAAAATTACGCAAGCCCAAAGTTTCCTCATCCATCATGTCCTCATCAGGGAGGAAGTAGGAAAGGACAACAAACAAAACAAACAGGATAACCATCGTATAAGCGCCGTTGTTATCCACCTCTGCCAGATAATCCTCTTCTCCGAAGACCCTGCTAAGAAACGCTGTGGCTGTGGTGAATATCTGGTTGTTAAAAACAAACATCACCAAAAAAGCAGGAACAACGAATATGAGATGCTTCCTCTTTAACGGATAATGGTATAAAGGATACAGCAAAAATACCATAAATGCCGTATGATGAAAACCCCAGGCAATAAGGGCGAACAAAATAAACCAACCAAGCTTTTTCTTCTTTACAAATGTGTACGCCACAACACCCATAGTTATCGCCAGAGACTGTCTGAGTCCCGAAAACATCATTATAAAGGTGGGCATATTCAAAAACAGCATTGCCTTAAGCACACTATACTCCCTGTCCTGAGAGTACACTACTGCAATGGGCAGGATCGTAAGGATCGCTACTACTGCCAGGAATATCTGGAAATCATCGGTAAACCGACCGACCACCCAGTTTAGAAAAATGTACAAAATATCCCAGTCGCTGCTGAACAATTCTTCGAAACCGGCTCTTGACAGCTTGTCAAAATAATACTCATACTTAGGAATATCTCTGCCGATCGTATCGTGTCTCAGCATTAGTATCAAAGTAAGGATAATAAAGAAAACAGGTAGAACACAGTTCTTTGTCACTATCTCCTGACTGTTTCCGATATTCAGGCTCAATCTGCCTTTTTTCTTATAGATACTGACATAAAAGAATATAAAGGGAACAAATACTAATATCAAATATGGAACCATAAACCTGAATAATCCTCAATATATTTTGTAATGTCACCGTTCTGTCTCAGCGATTTTATAGAAATCCTCCCGGATACCTCTTTCGATATCCTCTCTGATGTGATTCTTCTTGCCTAAAGCGATCGCTTTTGCCGAATATTCCTTTATCAGATCGGAATCGTTTGCCAACTTTTGCACAACAGAAGGCAAGCTGTTAATATCACCGACACAGATTGCTGCATCATTGTCCTTGAGATAAGCAATACCCGCCTGATCGGCAGGACCGATGGCAAGAACGGCACAACCGCTGTTCATACAGTCAATGATCTTGGTGGAAAATGAAAGCCTTGTTATAAGACGGTTTTTGAGATCGAAGGATTCCACGTGAACGGCAACATCCGAGCTTCTGTATATTTTTGAAAGCTCACCGAAAGGCACGGGAGCATGCATAACAGAGCTCCTGCCGTTATTTAGCTTCTTTACTGCCTTTTCACTTAACTTTGAACCGGAATATATGTGAAGCTGTGCTTTTATTTCCTCTGCATTTACAGCCTCCAGGGCATCAACCAGCTTACACAAAACCTTCCATCTGTTAAGATAAAGTCCTCCTGCATATATGATCTGAACAGGATCACCTATTTCGGTTTCCCTATCTTCAAATTCGGCAGATTTGCACAGAACCTTCATCGGTCTGCCGAGCAGAGCCTCGTATTCGGTTTTCTGTAGCTCGGTCATAGTGTAGACCAACGAACACTCTTTAAAAAGTCTGCGGATCCACTTGCGTGTTATAAGTCTGTTGATAAAGAAGGAAGGATAAAGCTTAAGCTGTTTGATTGAATAGTTATCATCCGATATATAGGAAATCATGGGACAGCCTGCTATGCTTTTTACATATAAAGCAAGCTTTGAAACATGAAAGAATGAATAACATGGAGCAAAGATTATATCCGGAGCAAAGTCCTTAATAAACCCCTCAAGCTCCTTGGTCTTCCAATCCGAAAATACCCACAGCATTTCTCTTGCCAGCATAGATGCGGATTTTAAGAATCCGGGGATCTTACTCTTAACGTTATTCTCCGTGACCTCGGACAGATCGGTATTTTCGGCGCTGTAATCCTTTTCTTCTAAGCGTCTGCCCTTTTTTCCCCGCATAAGCATTGAATCTGAGATCTGAAAATACTTACGGCAGATCGAATTTTGCGGCGGCTCACCGGAGCAGTAGATCTGAGCTATATCAGCCTCGGGAAAGGCGCAGAACATATTTGACAGCACGTTTCCGCCGTTGTT
>JAFQKJ010000149.1 GCA_017397005.1 Bacillota bacterium | reverse complement strand
TTGACGTAACTCCATTATCACTGGGTATTGAAACTCTCGGCGGAGTATTCACAAAGCTCATCGAAAGAAACACAACTATCCCTACAAAGAAGAGCCAGATCTTCTCAACAGCAGCAGATAATCAGACAGCTGTAGACATCCACGTTCTCCAGGGTGAAAGAGAAATGGCGGCATACAACTCAACCCTCGGAAGATTCCAGCTTTCAGGAATCCCACCAGCTCCACGTGGAATCCCACAGATCGAAGTTACTTTCGATATCGACGCTAACGGTATCGTAAACGTCAGCGCTAAAGATATGGGAACAGGAAAAGACCAGAGGATCACAATTTCATCTTCAACAAAATTATCTGAAGAAGAGATCAACCAGAAGATCAAGGAAGCTGAACAGTTCGCAGCAGAAGATAAGAAGAAGAAGGAAGAAGTGGAAGCAAGAAATCAGGCTGACACTTTAGTATACGAAACAGAAAAAGCTCTGAAAGAACTTGATGGTAAACTTTCTGAAGAAGAACTTGCAAAAGTAAATACAGCTCTTGAAGATCTGAAGAAAGCTCTGGAAGGAACAGATGTTGATGATATCAACGCTAAGAAAGAAGCTCTCACAAACGAATTCCACGTATTATCTTCTAAACTCTATCAGCAGGCACAGGGACAGCCTGGTCAGGAAGCTCCGGGAGCAGAAGGATTCGGACAGCAGGAAGCTCCGAAGGATGATAATGTTGTAGATGCAGACTTTGAAGTGGTTGACGAAGACAAATAAAACTAATAAAATATAATATGTTGTGATTATATGAACAGCACAGAACGCCCGTAAGGGTGTTCTATGCTGTTTTCACTTAAATAAATTGTTGGCAGGTGAAACATAATTGGCAAAGCGGGATTATTACGAGGTACTTGGTGTTAATAAAGGGGCAAGTGCCGATGAATTGAAAAAAGCATACAGAAAAAAGGCTATGCAGTATCATCCGGACAGAAATCCCGATGATAAAGAGGCGGAAGAGAAGTTTAAAGAAGTCAACGAAGCATATGAGATATTATCCGATCCTCAGAAGAGAGACAGATATGACAGATTCGGTCATGCCGGAGTAGACCCTAATCAGGGCTTTGGCGGAGGCGGAGGCTTCGGAGGATTTGAAGATATATTCGGAGATATTTTTGGATCATTCGCCGGCGGCTTCGGAGGTGGAAGAAGACGTAACGGACCAAGAAAAGGTGCGGACATACAGACAAGAGTAAGCATTTCATTTGAAGAAGCTGCTTTTGGAACAAAAAGAGATATCAAGATCACCAGAAGCGAAGACTGCCCTGACTGCGGCGGTACAGGAGCTTCTCCGGGAACTGAAAGGACCACTTGTCCTCATTGTAACGGTACCGGTCAGATAAATAAGGTTTCGAATACACCTTTCGGTCAGTTTACAAATGTTACGACCTGTCCTAACTGCGGAGGCCAGGGCACTATCGTAACAGATCCATGCAAAAAATGCGGCGGCAAGGGAAAGATAAGAAAAGACATCACTATCAATGTGGATATCCCTGCAGGTGTTGATGATGATGCAGTCATCTCACTGAGAGGTCAGGGAGAACCTGGCCAGAATGGCGGCCCTTCAGGAGATGTTTACGTAATAGTTCAGGTAAAGCCTCATAAGATATTCAAAAGAAACGGAGCGGATCTTGTTCTTGAGATCCCAATAACATATCCTCAGGCAGTGCTTGGAGCGGATATAGTCGTACCTACTCTTACAGAGAGGATATCATATAAAGTTCCTCCGGGAACTCAGCACGGCACAGTATTCAGACTTAAAGGAAAAGGTGTTAAATACGTTAATTCCGGAAGGTATGGAGATCTGTACGTAAAAGTGTTTATAGAAATACCTAAGAAAGTCAGCGGAGATCAGAAGAAGATCCTCCAGCAGCTTGAAGAGGCATATAACAAAGGCGAACACGAACAGAAGAAGAATTTCATGGAAAATATGAAAGAGTTCTTCAAAAAAGATAATAAAGACAGCGAAAACAAAGATAAGAAGGAAAAATAGAAATGGAGTATCTGGAAGTTAAAGTATTTACCACAACAAAGGGCATCGACCCGGTATCTGGGATCTTTCTTTCTGCTGGAGTCGAAGGCTTCGTGGTGGAAGATAAGAATGATTTTTATGAACTTATGGAAAAAAAGAATTCCTATGACTGGGACTATGTTGATGAAGGACTGGTAGAGGAACTTAAGAATGTGGAAACCAGTGTTACCGCATATCTTGAGAAGACTTCCGAAGGATATTCTCAGCTCAAACAGATACAGGAAGAAGTATACAGGCTTGCAACTTTTGATGCCTGCGGGGCATTTGAAGATACAGTAGGACTTTTGGGAAGACTGGTGGTGGCTGTAAAAGATGTCAGAGATGAAGAGTGGAAAGACAACTGGAAGGAATACTTTAAACCTGAAAAGATAACTGACAGGATCGTTATAAAGCCTTCCTGGGAACAGTATGATAAAACTTCTAATGAAGAGATCGTAATAGAACTCGACCCAGGTGCGGCTTTTGGAACCGGAAAGCATCCAACAACTACTATGTGCATCAAAGGTCTTGAAAAATATATCGAAAAAGACAAAAGCAGTGTTCTTGATGTAGGCTGCGGTTCCGGCATACTTTCTATTGCTGCGGCGCTTCTGGGCGCTGATGATGTTTTCGGTGTGGATATAGACCCGATCGCTGTTACAGTTTCGGCTGAAAACGTTGAAATGAACGGACTTTCTCATAAGATCAAGGTTGCGGAAGGAGATCTGACTAAAGGACTGGATTATAAAGCTGACATAGTTGTGGCAAATCTTATGGCGGATCTGGTCATGATGCTGTCCAAAGACGTAAAAAGACATCTTAAAGATGGAGGATATTATATCTCTTCAGGTATCCTCGAAGAAAAGAAGGACATCGTTGCGGAGGCAATAAAAGAATGCGGTTTTGAGATCGTAGAGATCTTCTGCGAAAACGAATGGGTCGCTATAGTGGCAAAATGATAAAGGGCGGATGAATATCCGCCTGTTTTGTAATAAGGGGAAAATATGAGCAGATTTTTTGTTGAAGAAAAAAACATAAAAGAAGACATTATCTACATAACTGACAGGGATGATGTTAAACATCTTTCTAAAGTCCTCCGTCACAGGATAAGTGATATAATAGAAATATCCGATAACCGTGAATTCGAGTATGAAATAGAGCTGACAGAGATAAGCGCTGATGAGGTCTGCGGTACTATTCTTACTAAGAGACCTTTTGAAAGAGAACCTTATCACAGAGTAACTCTGTATCAGGGTATTCCTAAGCAGGGGAAGATGGAACTTATAATCCAGAAAACCGTAGAACTGGGTGTGGACCGTATCATTCCTGTTTTCACAGAAAGAACAGTAGTGCAGGATAAAGGAAATTTCAGCAAAAAGACTGAACGATGGCAGAAGATAGCGGATGAAGCTGTTAAGCAGTGCAGAAGAGGGGTCATCCCTTCGGTGGAAGATGCCATCAGTTTTGAAGATGCAGCTGAGCATATGAAAGAAAATGATTTCAATATTTTCTGCTATGAAGATGAAAATAAAACTACGCTCAAGGAGATCCTCAGAGATGATAGTTTTAATGGATATAAAAATATTGGGCTGATAATTGGGCCTGAAGGCGGTTTTTCCGAAAAGGAATGCAGTTTCATCACAGAAGCTGGAGCGGCATCCGCATCTCTCGGTAAAACTATATTAAGAGTTGAAACTGCATCGGTAGCGGCTATGGCAATGCTGATGTATGAGCTTGAACAGTAAAGGATAATTGGATGAAAGCATCGTTTGTAACACTAGGGTGTAAAGTTAATCAATATGAGACACAGGCATTGAAAGAACTGTTTCGAGCAGAAGGCTATGAGATAGTGTCTGAAAATGATCCGGCGGATGTATGTGTTGTCAACACCTGCAGCGTCACAAATATAGCGGACAGAAAGTCCAGACAGGCTGTGAGACATCTTAAAAAGCTGAATCCTGACTGTATTGTTGTTGTGACTGGCTGCTATGCTCAGACTGGAAAAGAGGCAGTCAGAGCTATGGAGGAAGTTGATATTGTAGCCGGAACCAACGAAAAAAGCAGTATCCCGGAACTGGTGAGAGAGTATATAGAAGATCAGGAAAAAAAGTTCAGAGTTCTCGAATATGAGAAACTGGGATGCTTTGATGAGATGGGGATAGTTGAAGCAATGGAAGGCAGGACCAGAGCTTATATCAAGATACAGGAAGGCTGCAACAGATTTTGTTCTTACTGTATAATCCCTTATGCCAGAGGAAATGTCCGCAGCAGAAATGAAGAAGATATATTAAAAGAAGCGGAGCTTCTTATAAACTGCGGCTATAAAGAGCTTGTTTTGACAGGGATAAATACTGCTCTTTACGGAAGCGAAGAGGATGGAGAGCCTAAACTGCATATCCTTATAGACAAAATAAGCCGTATAGAAGGAGATTACCGTATAAGGCTCAGTTCTCTTGAGCCTACAGTAATAAATGCAGAGTATATCAAAAAGCTTTTTGAGTTTAAAAAACTCTGTCATCATGTCCATCTTTCTGTTCAGAGCGGAAGCGATAATGTGCTGAAAAGCATGAAAAGAAGATATGATATGACGGAGTACAGAAATATCGTTAAAACCATCAAAGATTTTGATGAGAATTATGGAATAACTACTGACATTATAGTGGGTTTCCCTGGCGAAGAGGAAGAAGACTTTAATGATTCTGTCAGAACTGTGGAAGATATTGATTTCTGCAAGGTCCATGTTTTTAAGTATTCAAGAAGAGGAGGAACGCCCGCTGACAAAATGAAAGATCAGGTGGCCCCTCAGGTGAAAAATGCCAGAAGCGAAGCGCTTATCAAAGCTTCAGAGACTTCCGCAGAAAGGTTTATAAACAAAAATCTGGGAACTTCACGAAGCGTTCTTTTCGAAGAATATGACAGAAAAAAGGGGACAATAACGGGACTGGCGGATAACTATATAAGAGTCTATGTAAAAATGGATGAAAAAGATGCCGAAAATGCAATAAATTCCTTTGGAAATGTCTTACTTGAGCAGAGGTTTCTTGACGGAATAAAGGGGATTCTGTTATAATAGCATTTATATAAAATAATACATTCGTATCTTGTTTTTTATATAATTTGTCGGAAATACCGATTTGAGAGGTGGGTAGAAGATGGCTGATTGTTTGTTTTGCAGAATAATCGAGGGTGAGATCCCTTCCAGCAAGGTTTATGAAGACAAAGATATGTATGCTTTCAGAGACATTGAACCGCAGGCTCCTGCGCACGTCCTGATCGTTCCTAAAAAACACATATCTTCTCTTGAAGACTGCACTGAAGAAGATGCTGAGATCCTCGGCAGGATAATGGTAAAGGTTAAAGAGATTGCAGCTCTTGCAGGAATAACAAACGGATACAGATTAGTATCAAACTGCGGAGAAGACGGTTTCCAGACCGTAGAGCATTTACATTTCCATTTACTTGGAGGCAGACCTATGCTCTGGCCGCCAGGCTGATAAATTGTAAGTAATTGATAAAAAATATTTGCTATTTACATAATCGTATAGTATAATATTAAAGCCGACTTATAGACGAACACTGCGTGAATGCTTCATAAGTTCATGCTACGGAGGGAGGGATAAGGAAAAGATGGCACAGGTAATAGTAAGAGATAACGAATCTCTCGAAAGCGCACTCAAAAGATTCAAGAGATCTTGTGCAAGAGATGGAGTAATGTCTGAACTTAGAAAAAGAGAACATTACGAAAAACCAAGCGTAAAGAGAAAAAAGAAGTCAGAAGTAGCTAGAAAAAAGGCTAAGAAATACTAAAAGAGGTGAAGCTATTGTCTTTAAAAGAAAGACTTAGCGCCGATTTTAAAGAAGCGTTAAAAACAAAAAACGAAATAAAAAAGAATGTTGTTAATATGGCACGTGCTGCTGTAAAACAATATGAAGTCGACCATAGAGAAGAGCTTGATGATGCAGGCATCATCGATATCCTCACAAAACAGGTCAAAATGAGAAAAGATGCGTTGGCAGATTTTGAGAAGGCAGGAAGAACTGACCTCCTGGAAGTTTATAAGGCGGAAATAGAAGTTCTGCAGACCTACTTACCGGCCCAGATGACTGAAGATGAAGTCCGTGCCGTTGTCGTTAAGATAATGGAAGAACAGGGCATCACAGCGGAGAAGAAAAACATGGGCGCTGTAATGAAAGCAGTAATGCCTCAGGTAAAAGGTAAGGCTGACGGCGGTGTCGTTAAAAAGGTAGTAGACAGTATAATGAATTAACAAGAGGGCTTTTTAAGCCCTCTTTTTTCGTATAACCAATATGAGTATTAAAATGGTGAAAAAATGAGTGTAAAGAAGAATTACGACCTTATAATGCAGAAGATGATCAAAGATCATGAAGGCGGAAGACCGAAGGTGCTTCTGCACAGCTGCTGCGGACCCTGCAGCACTGCCTGCATAGAAAGGCTTGCAGAAGATTGCGATGTAACGGTTTTTTATTATAATCCCAACATCGATAATGAAGATGAGTATAAACTGCGCAGGGATGAACAGATAAGATATATAAATGAAAGATACGGTCCTTCCGGAAAGGTCAACTATTTGGAAGGAAGATATGATGTTGAAAATTTTTTGGCTTTTGCCCAGTCAATGGCTGACCTGAAAGAAGGAGGCGGCAGATGTTCGCTTTGCTTTGAGCTTAGACTTAGAGAAACAGCTTCCGAGGCGAAAGAAAAAAATTTTGATCTTTTTGCAACGACCCTTACGGTGAGCCCTATGAAGAATGCAGAGATCATAAATGAGATAGGGATAAAGCTGGAGAAAGAATATGATGTAAGATTTCTTGTCTCAGACTTTAAGAAAAGGGCAGGATTTCAACGTTCTATAGAACTTTCAAAGGAGTATGGACTTTACAGGCAGCATTACTGTGGATGCAGTTTTTCCAAGGCAGAAATCTCTGACGAAACCTAATGTTAAAACTATGTTACAAATCAAAACCCATAAAACTTGACATATTGTAATATTTCTGTTACAATAGCCTCATTATTGTGCTGGATCCGTTGTAGAAATCAGGGCTGGTTAAAGAAAAGAGGTCCATATGAAGAAAAAGTTCGTTGAAGTTTTGATTCTAACAGCAGTACTGATAATGGGATTTGCAGTATTGGGAACTGTAGCTTTTGCAGAAGAAAATTCAGAGTCATTCAGTGTGAATTCCGTACAGTCAACTGTTACTAAAGGAACAGTAGATGCAACTATTCTTACAATAAGAGAAAACCCAGGTACAAACTACGCAGTGGTTGGTAAGCTTACAAGAGGAGCAGAAGTTTCTATTCTGGAACAAAGCGGAAGCTGGTATAAAATAGAAAGCGATGGCGTTCAGGGATGGATACATGGAGCATACGTAGATGATCTGTATGAGGGCGTTGGTACAATCGGCACAATAGACAATGTTTCCAGAGGTGATTATTCGGCAAGAACAGGCAGTGGTGGGATAACTGCAGTGAATGCCAGCAAATCATCCGCACTGGGAGAAAGTATAACAACGTACTCACAGAATTATCTTGGAAAACCGTACAGATACGGTGCGGCAGGTCCTAACGCATTTGACTGCTCAGGATTTGTATACACTGTGTTCGGGGCATACGGTATAAGTGTTCCGAGATCCTCATCAGCATACTTAGGTGTAGGTACAGCAGTAAGTCTTGACGATGCCAGGGCAGGCGACGTTATCTGCTTCAGCAGAAACGGGAAGAACGTTTCGCATGTAGGGATATATATGGGAAACGGCAGTTTTATACATTCAGCCACATCATCGGGGGTAATCATATCGTCAACTTCAGACAAGTACTGGGGACCGAAAATTTACAGCATAAGAAGAATAGTTTAGGATCATTTGGGCGGATGGAAACATCCGCCTATGTGTTTTTTGAAATATATTTGACCTGTATACGGCGGTGTGCTATAATACTTTAGTGCGATAAAATATATGAATCGCAAAAGTAGTTTAGTAGAAGAAGTAGGAGGAAAAAATATGCCTATTACAGAGTTTTTGACAAGAAACGCAAACCTCTATCCGGATGAAGTATGTTTAGTAGAGATCAATCCGGAAAACAAAGAATCCCATGGTGTAACATGGCGTGAATATGACTTAGTAGAAACGAAGCCGAATGCAGGATACAGAAGAGAAATAACATGGTATGACTTTGAATGTCAGTCCAACAGATTTGCCAACCTTCTTACCGTTAAAGGCGTTAAAAAGGGAGACAAAGTCGCTATCCTTCTTATGAACTGTATGGAATGGCTTCCTATTTATTTTGGCGTACTTAAAGCCGGAGCTATCGCAGTTCCGCTCAACTATAGATATACAGGTGATGAGATCAAATACTGTCTTGAACTGGCAGAAGCATCAAAACTCGTATTTGGTTCAGAATTTATAGGGCGTGTGGAATCTATTTACGGCACAGTACCAGGAGTGGACGAATACATATACGTAGGACAGGATTGCCCGACTTTTGCAACAGACTATGAGCTTATCGCGGAAAGATGTTCAAAGAAACCACCTTTAATGGAGGTCAAAGATGATGATTTGGCTGCGATCTATTTTTCATCAGGCACTACAGGATTCCCTAAGGCGATCCTTCATGATCACAGAGGATTGGTAAATGCCTGCGTTGTGGAACAGGCCCATCATAATCAGCAGAGAGAGGACATATTCCTTTGCATACCGCCTCTTTACCATACAGGAGCTAAGATGCACTGGTTTGGAAGCCTTATCTCAGGAAGCAAAGCAGTCCTTCTCAAAGGTGTTAAACCTGAATGGATCATGGAGACTATTTCCAATGAAAAGGTTACTATAGTATGGCTCCTGGTTCCTTGGGCTCAGGATATAATGGATGCTATAGACAGAGGAGACATAAAGCTTGATGGACTTGAACTGGATCAGCTCAGGCTTATGCATATAGGCGCACAGCCTGTACCTCCAAGCCTTATCAAACGCTGGAAGGGATTCTTCCCTCATCATGATTATGATACAAACTACGGTCTCAGTGAATCTTTAGGACCTGGATGCGTGCATCTTGGAGTTGAAAACATTCATAAAGTAGGAGCTATCGGTGTTCCGGGCTTTGGATGGAACGTTAAGATCGTAGATGAACAGAACAATGAAGTTAAACAGGGAGAAGTGGGAGAACTTGTTGTTAAAGGTGCAGGAGTAATGAAGTGCTACTACAACGACCCGCAGGCTACAGAGAATACTCTGAAAGACGGATGGCTTTATACGGGAGATATGGCGAAACAGGATGAAGACGGATTCATTTATCTTGTAGACAGAAAGAAAGACGTTATCATCTCCGGCGGAGAAAACATTTACCCTGTACAGATAGAAGACTTCCTCAGAACACATAAAGATATCAAAGATGTAGCTGTCATAGGTATTCCGGATGCTCGTTTGGGTGAAATATCAGCTGCTATTATAGAACTCAAACCGGGATCTGAGTGCAGCGAAGAAGCTATGTTTAAATTCTGTGCAGCACTTCCAAAATACAAGAGACCTAGAAAAATATTCTTTGAAGACGTTCCGAGAAACCCTACAGGAAAGATCGAAAAACCTGTGCTTAGGAAGAAACACAGCGGAGAACGTCTCGTAGAACAGCAGACAACTCAATAAACAAATCATCAGGATGCAGTTATATCAGCTGCATCTTGTTTTTTACATAGAATTAAAAAATATCTGCTATACGGTAAGACAGTATCGTGATATAATAACTATAACTATATTTTTGACATCATATAGATGAAATGTCGTTGTTTGAGGTGTACATGGTAGGCTATGTAGTGGCAGACAAACCGGAACTGAAGGTAAAAGAATATGAACTGTACTGCAGTTATTACTGCGGTGTGTGCAAGTCTATAGGAAAAAGGCATGGTTTTTTCCCTAGACTGGTCCTCAGTTATGATTCGGCATTTCTGGCAATGATACTGTCGTCATTGAACAGCAAAGAGGAAACTATCTTCAGGGAACACTGTATAATACATCCTGTCAAAAAGAAGAATATATGTGTGGAAAATCCTGCGGTCGATTATGCGGCGGACGTAATGATAATCCTTGCATATCAGAAAGTGATAGATGATATCAAGGATGATAATAAAGCTTCTGCCAAGGCCATGAAATTGATGTTTCAGGGAACATACAGAAAACTTCAGGCAAAGTATCCAAGGCTTTGTCTCATAATAGAGAAAGAACTGGAAATTCTTTCGGCAATGGAAAAGGAAAAATGCAGTTCCATAGATATGACTTCAGATGCTTTTGCAAGGATAATGGAAGCTGTGTTCAACAGCTACAGCGATGGAGATTGTGATGATGTACAAAGGAAAGTGTTGGGAAACATTGGATTTCATTTAGGAAAATGGATGTATCTTATAGACGCTTTCGATGATATAGATGAAAATATTGAAGATAAGAATTACAATCCTCTGATCTACAGGTTTGCTTATGATCCGGTGAATGAAAGCAAGGAAGCTTTCAAAGAAAGGATAATCCCCCGAACGGAATTCCTGCTGTTTCATTATCTGGGTGAAATGGAGAAAGCATATAATCTGCTGGATCTCGGTAAGAACAAGGGGATCGCAAGTAATATAATATATTTTGGATTGAACAGAAAAACGGAACAGGTTTTAGGGAAAGGAAACGATAAAGATGAGAGATCCTTATGAAGTGCTGGGAGTAAATAAAAACGCATCTATGGATGAAATAAAAGCGGCTTACAAAGAGCTGGTAAAGAAGTATCATCCGGATAAATATCAGAACAATCCTCTGTCATCTCTGGCAGAAGAAAAGATGCAGGAGATAAACGAAGCTTATGATACTCTGTGCAAGACTCATGGAGGCGGCGGCGGATACTCCGGATCACAGAGCGGTGGAGGTACCACACCTGAACTCCAGCAGGCAAGGCAGATGATAAATCAGGGCAATATATACGGAGCAGAAGCTATACTTAATAAGTGTTCGGTAAGAAATGCGGAATGGCATTTCTTAAGCGGTATGCTTTCTTACAGAAAAGGCTGGTATGATGATGCTGTACAGAAAATGCAGACAGCGGTAAGCATGGAGCCGAGCAATATGGAATACAGACAGGGGCTCAATGCGGTTATGGGTACAGGCGGAGCTTACAGAAATGCATCTGCAGGTCAGGGATACAACTCAAGAGATGACCTTGCTTGCAAACTTTGTCAGGCATATATTTGTATGGATTGTTTATGTGACTGTATTTAGAAGGAATGAAATGGGAAATAAGAGTGTGAAAAAACTTGCCCTTAGCGGTGTGTATCTTGCTTTAACGTTAGTTTTTATCATGGCAGGATCTTTTATGCCGGGAATAGAGATGACATTGCTGGCAGCAGCCACAGCTGTAGGAACTTTTGTAATAATAGAAACGGGAGTAAAGAACGGGATACTGTTTTTTGCAGCGGCTTCCATACTTGGCTTTATTATAGTTCCCAATAAGCTGGCAATGATCCCTTATATAATGTTTTTCGGGCTTTATCCTGCTGTAAAGTATTTTGCGGAGAAATTGGAAAAAGCAGCAGCTCAGCTGACTGTAAAATTTGCTTATTTTATTACAGTGCTGCTGATAGCATACTTTATGCTGTTTGATGTATTTTTCGGAAGTTTGGATCTTCCGGAATGGATGCCGGTGTTTGCTGTTATCCCGGCGGCCTTGATCTTGTTTGTTATATTAGATGCTGCGTTGACGGCTATAATTAACATATATTTTAAACGGGTGCATTCTAAATTTATGTAGAGCTTATATCTGAAAGAGG
>JAFQKJ010000148.1 GCA_017397005.1 Bacillota bacterium | reverse complement strand
GAGAAAATACTATGTCATCATCAACACTTTTATGGTATAACTCCCCTGCAAAAGCATGGACTCAGAGTCTTCCGATAGGCAACGGTACTCTCGGTGCCATGATTTACGGCGGTGCTTCAAAAGAGCTTTACAGCCTCAGGAATACCTCCTGCTATAGCATCTATATTTATCTCATGACCTATGACTCCTGTGGATGCCACCAAAACATCTTCCTTGTCCAGTCCTAGAGCTTTGGCTGTTTCAACGCACATGGTCATGGCATGAGCTTCGCCGTTAGGCGCGCATGCGTTTGCATTCCCGCTGTTGCATACTATTGCCTGAGCCTTTCCATCGGCGATATTCTCCATTGATAAATATACAGGAGATGCCTTCACTTTATTTGTAGTGAATGTTCCTGCCGCTGCACAAGGCACCTCAGATATGATCAGCGCCAGATCTTTTTTGTCTCCGCTTCCTGCTTTTACTCCGCAGTGTATACCTGCAGCTTTAAACCCCTTAGGAGTGCTTACTCCTCCGTTTATTATCTTCACTAAATCAACTCCATTCTCTTTTTCTGCCGGGTAATTACAATCCCAACATCAATTCCATATTCTGAACTGCCGCCCCCGATGCCCCTTTTCCAAGGTTGTCAAACATAGAGGCCAGCAGTGTCTGTTCCTCGTTTCCGCTTACTACGATATCAAGATAATTTGTACCCACATTTCTGTTGGATTCAAGTATACCTCTTGGATCTATATTTCCTTCTCCTGCAAAAGGAAGTACTCTCACATATTTCTGCCCCGCATAATGATCCGACAAAAATTCATGAATGTCTTTAGCACTTAAATTTTTTTCAAGCATATCATTATGAAGCCCTACGGTAGTAGTCATTCCTGCATAATAATCACCTATTATAGGAAAAAACAACGGTTTTCTTTTAAGGCCTGTCACCGCCATCATTTCAGGAATGTGCTTATGTGAAAGGGATATCGCATACTCTCTGCAGCTGTTCAGCCTGCCGTCCAAACGTTCTCCTTCATACTCGGCGATAAGCTTCTTGCCTCCTCCGCTGTATCCAGTCAGGGAATGACAGCTTACCGGGTAATCTTTTGAGACCACTCCTCCTGTAACCAAAGGCGCCGTCAATGATATAAAACCTGTTGCATGGCATCCTGGATTCGCCACTCGTTTTGAAGCTTTTATATTATCCGACTGTTCTCTGAAAAGTTCAGGAAATCCGTATACCCAGCTCGGATCGGTCCTATGGGCAGTAGAAGCATCTATTATTTTCACCTTAGGATCTTCCACCAGTTTTACCGCTTCTCTTGCCGCATCATCCGGAAGACAAAGAAACACCAGATCCGCACTGTTGATCATTTCTTTTCTGGCAGCTGCGTCCTTTCGCAGTTCTTCTTCCAATACCATCAGTTCTATGTCTGTTCTGCCCCCCAGTCTTTCAAATATCTGAAGACCGGTAGTACCTTCCTTTCCATCAATGAAAATCTTAGGTTTCATTTCATCACTCTCTTTTCAAAATAATTAACGAAACTGAGTATATCACTTTATGCATAATTATGCAATAACTTTTTATATATATTCACAAATATCTTTGTCCCTATTTTTGTTTATACTCTTTCTCTTTTAATGTATAATATAACTATTAATCAGAAAGGAACGAAGGGATATGTTTAGGTCCGCCGGGATAATGGAAGTCGATGTGCACGGCCTCACAAAAGATCAGGCCCGCACTCTTATAGACAGCCGCCTTAAAAAGGCCAACGGCAGTGTTTACAGACTGCGAATAATACACGGTTACAACAGTGGTACTGAACTGAGAAAAATGGTAAGGAGTGCCTATAAAAATCATCCTAAAGTCAAAAGGATAGAATTCGGGATGAATCAGGGCGAGACCGACCTTGTACTCAGAGAACTATTCTAACGTCCACTACTATGCATAAAAAAACAGGGACTGCAAATTGCAGTCCCTTAGTTTTTTTCTTTTAGCCTAATTATCAGTTATTATTCGATAACTTCTGCTACTACGCCTGAACCTACTGTTCTTCCGCCTTCTCTGATAGCGAATCTTAACTGTGCTTC
>JAFQKJ010000147.1 GCA_017397005.1 Bacillota bacterium | reverse complement strand
ATCACTTTCAGCCAAAAGCTTTTCCACCGAAACATATTCGCACATACCTTTAAGACTTTCTTCTTCAAAAAGTGAGTTTGCAAGTATCCTGCATCCAAAGGACTGAAGATGCTTTACTACAGTTCCTCCGATCTGACCTGTTCCTAAAATACCTACAGTACAGTTGCTGAGATTCTTTCCCAGCTTTCCTTTTAATGTATAATCCTGAAGTTTAGATCTTTCTATGATATGAGTGATCTTTCTGCAGCCCATAAGCATCAGCATTATTGCGTAATCCGCCACAGTCTCCGGTCCGTATTTTACACATGAAACTCTCATTCCAAGTTCTTTCGCTTTTTCCAGATCTATATGTTCAAACCCAATAGATCTTGCACATATATATTTTACACCCTGCCTATGAAAAGCTTCCACCAATTCTGCATTGCATTCACAGGGAGTAAAGCTTACAGCATCATATCCCTTTGCATAATGAACATTTTCCAGACAAGGATATTCCGGAGAATAGTCGTATTCAAAGCCATACTTCTCGCTCAATTCATCAAAGCAGTTTTTTTCATCAAATTCTCTGAATGTATATACAAAAAATTTCATAATAACTCTCCTTTTTACAACAAAAGATGCATTTGTTGCATAATTATACAACAAATGCATCTTAATATCAATCAAATCTATTTTTTATATATCTTTACCCGGTCTATTTTAAGTTCTTCCGGCGTTACTGAACACCCCAGATAAATGACCCCTACTCCGGCTTCAATCGCTCTGTCCATCGCAGTCTTAAATTCAGGATGAGTGGTTTCATTTGGATAAACAACATCGACGCCTTCCATCTGAATAACAAAGCCTATCCAGCATTCGTAACCCTGTTTCGAAGCTTCTGTCAGTTCGTCAAGATGCTTTACTCCTCTTTCTGTTGGGGCATCTGGAAAATATCCTATCTTCTCCCTTTCCAAAGTCACCCCTTTTATCTCCATAAGGATCTTCCGGCCTTCACCTTCCATATAAAAATCCACACGAGACTTGCCAAAAGTATACTCCGGCTTAATATAAGTAACTCCCGGAAATATTTCCTTAGCTTCCAGGCTTTCGGCGAGCCATTCCTTTACCACTTTATTAGGCGCCTGACTATCAACATTTATCCAGCCTATACCTTCCTTTTTTGCTCCTACCAGATCAAATCTGGTTTTTCTGTTAGGATTGTCTGATTCTTCAAGAGCCACTTCTGTTCCGGGTATAAATATTTCCCTGCACCGACCTGTGTTTTTTACATGCACAACTTCTTCTCTTCCGTCTATATCAACATGTGCTATGAAGCGGTTCGGTCTCGAAATGAATCTTCCCGTCCTTATATTTAAATATTTCATAATTATTCATTCTCCTTAAACAAAAGGCACTCTTCTTCAAGAAAAGTGCCTGTTCTGTCCGGTTTAATATCTGTTGTCAAATACTCTTGTGGATTTCTTTTCGCTTCTTGGAAGTTCTCCCAGTTCTACCGGTTTTACAATAGGTGTCATCCCTATCCTTGATTTGAACTCAGCCATGAGCTGATTTTCCACAGCATATTTATTTGCTCCTTCTTCCACTTCGACAAATAAAGTAAGAAGGTCTTTTCCGTTTATATGATCTATCATGATCTGGAACTCGCTGGATGCTCCGTCAACGATTTTGAGAAGCTCATCTACCTGGCTTGGGAATATATTTACGCCCTTTACCTTTACCATATCATCAGTTCTTCCTAAGATAGTGTCGATCCTTGGATATTTTGAACCGCATTTGCATTCTCCCACGATCTTTCTTGAAAGGTCATGAGTACGATATCTGATGAGAGGCGCTCCCTGTTTCTGCAGAGTTGTTATAACGATCTCTCCGATCTCGCCGTCAGGCACAGGTTCACCTGTCTTAGGATCTACGATCTCGATATATACATAGTCATCCCAGTAATGCATTCCGCATTCGTGTTCACAGCTTATCGCGATACCCGGGCCGTATACTTCTGTAAGTCCGTAAACGTCGTATAACTCTACGCCCAGTTCATTGGCGATCCTTCTTCTCATCTTTTCGCCCCAGCGTTCTGAACCGATGATACCTTTTCTAAGATGGATAGTGTCTTTAACTCCGCGTTTTTCTATTTCTTCAGCCAAAAGAAGCGCATATGAAGAAGTCGCGCAAAGAACTGTGGACTTCATATCCTGCATCATTCTGATCTGTTTGTCAGTATTTCCGGGTCCCATAGGGATAGTCATGGCGCCGATCTTTTCAGCACCGTTCTGGAAGCCTATTCCTGCAGTCCATAAACCGTAACCCGGTGTGATATGGATCCTGTCCAGATTTGTTACTCCGGCCATTGTGTAGCATCTTCCAAACTGGATAGCCCAGTCGTCAACGTCCTTCTGTGTATAAGGGATTATAACAGGAGTTCCTGTTGTTCCGGAGGAAGAATGGATCCTTACGATCTCTTCTTCAGGCACAGCCATAAGTCCGAGAGGATATGCTTCTCTCAGATCCCCTTTCCATGTGAAAGGAAGCTTTCTGAAATCTTCTTCATTCTGAATGCCTGCAACATCTATTCCTTCAAACTTTTTCTTATAAAAACAATCTTTGCTTGTGAGTTTTATAAGCTGTTCCTTTATCTGCTGAAATTGTGTATCGTTCATATCTTTAACCTCGCATTCCAAGCTCAAGAGCTTTAATATTCAAATCATGAAGTTTTGCAGGAAGTCTTTTCAGAAGAGCGTCCTTTGTTTCTTCCAAAGTTATCCCTACAGCTCCGCTCTTAATTGCCGCACCCAGAAGTATAACATTCAGAACTTTGTCTGAACCGCATTCATTACAGAGTTTTTCTCCGTCTATTATTATAACATTTTCTGCAGCCTTTTTGATATATTCCACCATTTCTTCTCCGTTGTATGTGGAATTTGTTAAAGCCGCGGTCACCGGCATCACTGATTTAGTGCTTACCACTACAGTTCCGCCTTTTTTAAGGTATTTAAGATTTCTCACCACTTCTCCCGGTTCAAAACCGATGATGACATCCGCTGTACCAAGAGGGATTATAGGTGAATGGATGCCGTAGCCTGTTCTTACATAAGACGTAACGGATCCTCCTCTCTGTGCCATACCTATAGTTTCGGTGGTTTTAACTTCTTCGCCCTTTGCAATAGCAGCAGCTGCCAAAACCTTCGCCGCCAGAACAGTCCCCTGTCCTCCAACACCGCAAAGCAGGTAATTCATATTCATTACTTGTCACCTCCCGCTTTAGATATTGCCTGAACAGGACAAACAGTCTCGCAAACTGAACATCCGAAGCACATTGACTTTTCTATAAACGCTTTGCCGTCTTTAAGCACGATGGCAGGACAGCCCAGCTCTTTTATACATTTTTTGCAGTTTATACATTTATCCTCATCGATAACTTCCCTTTGAGCAGGTTTTGTTACTGCTATACAAGGAGATTTGAATATAATAGCTTTGACTCCCTTTTCTTCAGCAGTCTTTTTGACCACCTCAACAGCATTTTCAAGATCCAGAGGATCTGCAGTAACAACAGTTTTTACTCCCATACCTTTGAGTATCATTTCAGGATCCACGCAGTTCACCACGTCTCCCATCATTGTCCTTCCGGTTCCCGGATGAGGCTGGTGGCCGGTCATAGCTGTTGTGGAATTATCAAGCAGAACTATAGTTATATTCGCCTGATTGTATACCGCATTCACCACTCCGGTCATTCCCGATGCAAAGAATGTAGAGTCTCCTATAAATCCAAAGCTGTATACATCTTCTTCTGCATGAGCAAAGCCCTGAGCCATAGTAAGGCCCGCCCCCATGCAAAGACATGTATCTACCATATCAAGAGGCATTGCATTCCCAAGAGTATAGCATCCTATATCTCCACAGTATCTTGTCTTTTTGCCCTTCATAGCCACCTTTACCGCATAGAAGGAAGCTCTGTGAGGACATCCCGGGCAAAGCACCGGCGGTCTTGCAGGAAGTTCCGGTGCTCCTTCCGCAGATATCTGATTTGCCGCAAATACATTCTCTTCACCAAGGAATTCAGCGATGCTTTCAGCCGCTTTGTCTGCAGACAGTTCTCCTGCATTGACAACATGACCGGTGAGCTTTCCGTAAACCTTGGCATTTACATTATATTTTCCACAAACGTAAGTGATCTCTCTTTCGAGCACAGGGTCCAGTTCTTCCATTGCAAGAACCGAATCCAGTCCTTCGAGGAATTCAAGTGCAAGTTTTTCAGGGAAAGGATTTGCTGTTGCAACTTTAAAGATCTTGATGTCCTCTCTGTCGCCTACAACCTCCTTAACATATTCATACCCTACACCGCTTGCTATGATGCCTTTTGTTCCTTTTCCGGTAACTGTATTGAATCTGTATGTATTGAAATCTTCTGATATTTCTACCAGTTTCTTTTCCAGTTTTATATGATTGTTATATGAAAGTTTAGGGAAGATGACCCATCTGTCTGAGTCTTTAACGAATCCTTCAACTTCTCTTTCTTCAGCCTCTGTGGACAGTTCTATGGTCTGATATCCATGACATATCCTTGTGGTAGGTCTCATGAATACAGGTTCACCATACTTTTCAGAATACTCAAAAGCATCCTGTATCATTTCATATGCTTCTTTTGGAGAGGATGGATCGAACACCATCATCTTAGCAAATTTAGCATAATGTCTGGTATCCTGCTCTGTCTGTGAAGATATAGGGCCCGGATCATCAGCCACGAGGATGACCATTCCGCCTTTAACTCCTACATAGTTCAGACTCATAAGAGGATCTGATGCCACGTTCAGTCCAACCTGCTTCATGGTTACAAGAGTCCTTGCTCCCGCATATGCAGCTCCTGCTCCCACTTCCAGAGCAGCCTTTTCATTTATAGACCATTCTACATGTATATTTCCGTTATTATTTTTTGCTATCGTTTCCAGCACTTCTGTTGACGGTGTTCCAGGGTAACCCGCAACCATTTTTACTCCGGCCTTTATAGCTCCAAAAGCTATAGCCTCATTACCCATTACCAGTTGTTCAGGCATCTTGTTTCTCCTTATCCTTCTAATCTTTCAACTATCTTCTTATCCTTCTTCAGCTTTACTTCATTAGCAAGGGCAAATATCAGTATCAGCGCACCGCCCAGAAGCTGTACAGGAGAAATGCTTTCTCCAAGCCATAAAACCGAAAGTATTACCGCTACCAGCGGGTCTATGTAACTCAAGATAGCAGCCTGCTGTCCTCTGAGTCTTGCTAAAGAAGCGAAGTAGAAACAGTACATTATTCCTGTATGAACTACCCCTACAAAGATCATGTAGAACAAGCCTTTGCTGTCTAAAGTTGATATATGGAATCCGTTTGTTGCCGCTACATACGGAACAAGAACGATTATTGCCGATATGAACTGTATCCATGTTCTTGAAATATCATCAGTCTTTCCTGCGATCTTGTTGCACATAACTACCATGGCATAAAGACAAGCCGCTCCAAGACCATAGAGTATGCCTATCAAATCGGAGCTTCCGCCGCCGGACACTCCTATTATCATTACAAGACCTGCAGATGATGCTATAAAGCACACCAGCTGTTTTGCGGTAAGCTTTTCTTTTAACAGCACCGCACTTGCTATTATTACAAGTGTAGGTGCGAAATAATAACACAGAGTAGAGAGAGCAACGCTGGTGTAATTATATGCTTCGAATAATAGTATCCAGTTGAAGCCCATTGCCACCCCCGAGAAAAACAGTATAGGAAGCTGCTTTTTCATCAGTCCGAGTTTTTTGAGCCTGCCGGTGACCAAAAGTACCACAAGCAGTACCGCTGCAGCGATGACCGCTCTGTATAAGGCTATTTCTGACGAAGCCAGATCTATGTTTTTTACAAAAACTCCTATGGTTCCGAAGAACACCATTGCAGTTATTATCTGCGCACGGGCCAGTCCCTGGCCATTTAATTTACTCATATCTACCTCTCTTATATGTACGTATTTATGTTACTTATGGTATAATCATAATATCTGAAAATGTCACATTGTTCGGGATATCTTTTCCCGAATTTATATTATAATACATATCATTGTAAAAATAAATCAATTATTTGAAGGAGAAACCCTATGGAACATATTTTTTCCGCATCAGCACTGAAATTCATGGATTTTATATCATATCCGGATTTTCTTATCGAAAAAAACAAAACTACATT
>JAFQKJ010000146.1 GCA_017397005.1 Bacillota bacterium | reverse complement strand
CAGCCATACCGGCGTGGTCATGTTTATAAACGCAAGTAAAAACAAACTTATCCCGCACAAAGTCATCCCTGCCGTTGCCAGTTTATATGGAGATACCCGGTCTGACAGTTTTCCCATATAAGGTGAAAATACCGCCATTACCAAAGGCTGCGCTATAAGTATTATCCCTGCCGTCTGAGATGTGAATCCAGCTATGACTTGAAGATATATAGAAAGCAGATAACTTATTGCAAAAGTTGCCGCGTAATTCAAAAGAGCGGCGAGATTTGAGAGAGTATAGGACATATTCTCTGCAAACAGTCTGACATCCACCAGCGGAAATTCTTCCTTTTTCTCTCTTTTAACAAACAGTACACCAAAAACAAGTCCTGCCGGGATCAGCACTGCTGCCGCAGGCTCGTTTGAAAACTCGTTTAGTCCATAAATCGTCAAAAGGATCATTAGAACATACAGTATATTTCCCACCTTGTCAAAATGGAGCACAGCTCCTTCCACTTTTCTTGAAGGAAGTTTTCTTACAGCTTCTACAAGGACCACTATACCTGCCGCCGCAGTTATAATAAATATCATTCTCCAGCCAAAGGAATGGTTTATTATACCTCCGAATACCGGGCCTGCAGAAAGCCCTGTGTATGTTGCTGCTAATGCATATCCCAGAACTCTTCCCCTTTCAGATCCAGGGAATTCACTGACAAGGATAGCATGATTGGTTGCAAATATCATTGCCGCCCCCAACGCCTGAATGATCCTTGAAACTATCATTACGGTAAAAGACGGTGCAGCGGCTGAAATAATCAGTCCCGCGGTAAATACACCTGTCCCTGAAACAAGGATGCTCTTTCTGCCAATAATATCCGCAATCTTTCCAAAAGGCACGGAAAATGCTGCAACCGGCAGCATATATGCGGTTATTACCCAGCCTATAGCTGCAGCTCCCACTCCAAAATCTGCACTCATGTCCGGTATGGAAAGATTCAAGGCGCTGCCAACAAAGGATGTCACAAAAGAAGTTATGACCGCCACGAAAACAGTGGCTCGCTGTACAGGAGCGGCTCTCATCTTGTAAACAGAACAGGCTCTGCTCTTCTTGTGTAGCCTTCTTCCAGTTCTACTTTGTGGTATAAATAACCCGGATCTTCGTAATACTTAGCCTGCACAGGGCACTTCTTCTCGCATGCACAGCATTTTATGCAGATCCCCGGAACAGATTTAACATCTGCAGGGTCTATAGCTCCCATAGGACATACTTTTGCGCAAAGACCACAGTTTATACAGTTGTCGTTTGTAAGAGGTTTTACTTTTCTTATATCGATAGGATTTCCTTTTCTGTCTCTAGGCTGATAATAGCCTCTGTATGGCTTTGGCACCCCTTCAACTTCTATAGGTGCAGGTATTCCTTCAGCTTCCGCTTTGACAACAGCTTCTGCCGCTTTAACACCGAGTTCCTCTACTACAGCCATATCCTTTGCATCAGGTCTTCCTGCTCCAAGGACAGTAGAGAAGGAATGTTCTCCTATAAATGCTCCTGCTGCAACAGTATGGAATCCTCCATCTTCAAGAACGTCTCTGAGTTCAACTAAAGCATCATCAAAATTTCTGTTTCCGTAAAGAACTACAGGAACAGCCAGAGCGCCATTTCCCTGAACTGTAACTACGTATTTCAAAAGCAGATTAGGGATCCTTCCTGCATAAACAGGCGTTCCGAATATAACCAGATCTTCTTCTCCGAAGGAAAGCACATCTGCTCTTGCCCCCGGAAGCGTAAAGTCAAATTCCGCTCTTTCTGCCCCCAGCTTTTCAGCTGCCACATCAGCTATCTTTCTTACTACTTTTTCTGTTGTTGTGGTGGCGCTGAAATACACCGACCAAACTTTCTTTATTTTCATATGTATACCTCCATAAAATCTTCTACATCTATTTTATTCCTTTAATTTCAAAAGGCAAGGCTGTAAAGATTATTTATTGTTTCTTATAAAAAAATAAGAAATCTGCATACCTGCCACAAAATAAATTCATGTTTAAAAATCCCCATTTTTCAACAGTTGGTGGTATAATATATTACAGTAATAAAATGTTTTTCTCAAAAGTGATTTGTACCAACCTATACATAAGGAGACAGAAATGAGTTTAACAAAGTATCAGATCTTGATCAGCGCTCTTGAGCACGGCAGTCTCACCGCCGCAGCAGAAGAACTTGGTTACACCCAGTCAGGCGTAAGTCATATGCTCAACAGTTTAGAAAGTGAATTAGGCGTTCAGCTCGTTGTCAGAAGCAGGACCGGTGTTAAGCCTACAACCACCGGCGAATTATTGATACCGTATATAAAAAAAGTACTGAATGCGGAACAGAATTTTTCACAAGCTTTAAGCGAAATAACCGGCCTTCTGAAAGGAAAACTTGTGATCGGATCATTTACCACTGTATCTTCTTTCTTCCTCCCTAAAATCATAAGTGAGTTTCAGTCAATGTTCCCAAACATAACCTACGAACTCAGAGGCGGGACTTACGAAGAAATAGAACAGTGGATAGAAAACAGAGAAGTAGACTGCGGATTCGTATCTCTCCCAACAAAGAAAAATTTTAAAACTGTGCCTATATTAAATGACAGATTGGTTGTAGTCACAGGGAAGAATTACAAGCATAATTTTAAGGATGAAGAATGTATCACGTTAAAAGACCTCGAAAAGGAAAACATCATACTGATCGACGGAAAAGACGACTATGACAGAACAAATCTTTTTTCCGCTGATATAAATAAGCTCAAAGTGAAAGTGACCACATCAGATGCCTATGCTACTGTAAGGATGATAGAACAAAACCTAGGGATCGGCATACTTCCTATATACCTCGCTTTTCATTTCAGCGACACTTTGGACATTTTCGAACTCGATGAGAATTTACACGAAAGCAGAGATCTGGCTTTTGCTTATCTGAGCAAAAAAGAAGCCTCCCCTATTGTAAAAAAATTCATCAATTTCATAGAAGAAAAGCAATCACATATATGATACTCATTTCATTTAACAGCACTCTCTGAACATCAGAGAGTGTATTTTTATTAGAAAAACTTCTTGTACATTGTTCTTTCATGCCAAACTCTTGTGACCTCTCGTCAAGAATTTAGTCTTAAACCCTTAAATACAGTCAAAATATGATATAATGATTTATTATGATAAAGGAGGAGCCTATGAGTTTATTAAAATATGAAATACTTATCACTGCTTTAAAACACGGCAGCCTTACCGCAGCTGCAGAAGAAACAGGATATACACAATCTGCTGTAAGCCATATGATAAACAGTCTTGAAGAAGAGCTGGGCGTAAAGCTGATCCGAAGAGGCCGAGCCGGTGTTAAACTCACCACAAACGGCGAACTGCTTCTCCCATACATAAAAGATATCCTCACTGAAAACGACAATTTCAAACAGGCTCTCAGTGAAGTTACAGGAATAATCAAAGGCAAACTGAAAATAGGGGCCTTTGAAACAGTCAATACAGTATATCTGCCCGAGATCATCGAGAAATTCCTCAAAGTGTATCCTAACATAGACATAGATATTACCGAGTCAACCTTTGCAGAAGTTGAAAAATGGATAGAAAACAGAGAAGTAGACTGTGGATTCGTATCCCTTCCTACCAAAAGCAATTTCCAGACCATACCGGTCATTGAAGACCGCTACGTTGTATGTATAGGTAAAGGAAGAGAGCATAATTTTGCCGATACCAATGCTGTAACAATGGAAGAGCTTCTTAAAGAAGATCTTATAATGATGCAGGGGAAAGACGATACCGACGTAGCAAGATTTTTTGCCCAGGCATCTGTACAGCCTAAATTCAAGATCCTCACAGATGACACTGTAGCATCACTGAAACTGGTAGAAAGAAATATAGGCGTAGGATTTATGCCGCTGCCTCTTGCAAAAGACTATGAAGGTTCCATAAACTTTTATGAACTGAAAGACGGTTTTTCCAGAACTCTGGCGTTTGCATACTTAGATAAGAAAGAAGCCTCGCCGGTAACCAGAAAATTTATAGAATTCATAGAGGCGGAAGGTCTTAAAAAATACTGATCTCTCCTTTCTGTCATTTAACAATATGATATTTACTAATGACCTACATTAAATATATGAATTATATTTCTTCCGGAGTATAGCCTATTATATTCATATAAGAAGTTGTATTTAGAATATCGGGAAATGACAGGAGAAGAAAAAATGAAAAGTAAAAATTTAACAGCGTTAGGCCCATTCATCGTAATGCTGGCAGCAACCCTTTGGGGTTCCGTAGGCATCTTTACAAAGTATCTTTACTCAGCAGGTTTTTCACCTTTTCAGGTGTCAATGCTCAGATGCTCAGTTGCCGCTATGATCATCATACCTGTAATGCTTATAGCTGCGCACAAACAATTAAAACTCAGGTCCTGGAAGGATCTCTTATTCTTTGTTATATCAGGCACATTCGGTCTGGCACTTTGTTATACAGCGTACTTTATAACAATACAGCAGTCTACCCTTTCGATAGCAGCGGTAATGCTTTACTCTTCACCAATAATGGTGACCATCATGGCTGCTGTGCTCTTTAAAGAAAAAATAACCGTTCCAAAAGCAGTCTCCATAATATTTGCATTTACAGGCTGTATAGTAATGTCAGGTATACTTGGCGGAGCCGGCATATCTCTTACAGTTACAGGTCTTTTAATAGGCTTCCTTTCAGGATTCGGCTATGCACTTTATAACATAGGAAGCAGGATGGCTCTTAAACACTACAGTACATACGCAGTAACAACATACACATTTATCTTTGCAACATTAGGGATGCTTCCACTTACACCTATCAGAAAAACCGTTACTATGCTTGCAGCAGACCCGCTTAGTATCGGTGCAGCCCTTGGTCTAGGCATACTGGCTACCCTCATCCCTTATACCCTCTATGTACTGGCTCTCAACTACGTAGAAGTAAGCAAAGCTTCTGTACTGGCCATCATAGAACCGGTGGCTGCTACTTTAATAGGCCTTATCGCTTTCGGCGAAGCTCTCACATTCAACACAGTTTCAGCTATGGCTATCATACTCTGCTCAGTGCTTGTTGCAAATATCAAGAGCAAGAAAACATTATCCATATCTATAGTAGAAGAAGCTCAGGAAATAGAGTCTGATCTATGGATGGCAGAAATGCAGATATCCAAGAAAACAGCCAAACGCAGGAAAGCCAAAGAAAACGCAAAGGCAGCTTTCAGCCATCTTTAAAACAACAGACATCATTCATATATAACAGCAAAAGCACTCTTTAAAAAGAGTGCTTTTTTAACAGCTTAGGTCATTCAGTTTTAGGCAAAATATGCTGCATATGAAAAAGCCCATCTTTCGATGCGCTTTTCCGTACTTTTAAGATTGTGGGGGAACAATCAAATCATTCTGTTTTTATTTTTATATCGATACCGTTTAGATCATTGCCGGCATCATTGTTGAAACCAGTACCGCCATCATTGCTAAAAGAGCTCCGGCTTTTCCGTTCATTATTAATCTTTCGTTCATTTTCTTTCCCTCCGCCGTTTCTGATCGCTATAACTTATCGGTATAAGCTTTATTATCTTAGAATAAGTTTGTCAGTGATGTGAGTACTACTGATATTCCTGCTAATAATACTGCAAATACAAATCCTATTCCGCTTGCGCCTTTTTTCATTACGTTTTCGTTCATCATTTTATTTTCCTCCGTTTTCTTAAGATTTTCTCGTTCATCTTTCTTGTCTATATATTAACACCTGTGCCTTTATTTAGTAAAACGCCTAAACCTCATACTTAACATGACAAAATTTGAATTGTCTGACGATTTACACTTTTACAAAACTGTCTCTTGAAATAAACCTTCCTTACTGGTATTCTTGTCTATGTACGAAAAAGAGAGGGAAATTTCATGAAAAAAGCCGAACTTCAGATTTTATTATGTTTTATATTATGGGGAGTTCTTCCTATCTACTGGAAACAGCTGGATATGGTAAACTCCGTATATATATTGGCAAGCCGTATCGTCTGGTCTCTTGTCTTTGTATGTCTGATAATATTCTTCCAAAAGAAATGGGACAAAGTCCGGGAAGTGATCAATGACAAAAAACAGCTGGGGGCATTAGCCGGTGCCAGTGTTCTCATCACCATAAACTGGGGAGTGTACATATATGCGGTAAACTCAGGCCACATCATAGATTCCAGTATGGCCTATTACCTGAATCCAATACTGGTAATTATAATCGGGGCTATATTCTTCAAAGACAAATTCAGCAAAATGCAGAAACTTGCCATAGTCCTTTCTGCCGCAGGAGTGGGTTATTCTTTATTAGCCTACGGACAAATACCTTACTTTGCTCTCATCATCGGCGGAAGCTTTGCCCTTTACGGTGCCGTAAAGAAAAAAGTCAAAGCCGACAGCGAGATCTCTCTGTTTTTTGAGACCGCTTTCGTATTTCCTATAGCCATGGCAGTGATAATCATCATGGATGTTCAAGGCACAGGCTCCATAGGCATACTTTCCGGTGCAGAATATCTCTTGATACCCTTTACCGGAGTTATTACATCAGTGCCGCTTATGATATACGCTATGGGCATGAAGGGAACTTCAATGTCTATGTCAGGGATCCTGATGTATATAAACCCAACACTTCAGCTGCTCATTGGAGTTCTTTTGTACAACGAACAATTTACCATGACCCATGCAGTGACCTTCCTGTTCATCTGGGCAGCAGTAATAATATTTGTATCCGACAATTTAAAAAGAAACCGATTAAAATAATTTCCAAAATGCGTCCTTTAAACTAAGGTCGCATTTCTTTTTTTAAAACTATTGACGCGCAACCGTACTATGAATATAATACAGTTAAACAACCGTATTATATATATAACACAGTTTTAAAGTAAAAAGAGGTGGCATGTGCCTATGATCTCATTTGACAATTTCACAGCTGTAGATGGAAGCCCGGTTTATATGCAGATAATCATGCACATAAAAAGAGGGGTCGCAGCAGGTATAGTTCAAAACGAAGATGAACTTCCTTCCAGAAGAGTCCTTTCTTCTCTTCTTGGAGTCAATCCCAATACCGTCCAAAAAGCTTACCGCCTGCTGGAAGAGGAAGGTCTTATATCCTCTCATTCAGGGGCCAAAAGCTTTATGCAGCTTGATGAAGATAAAACCAATTCTATAAAGGCTTCCCTTTTGGAAAACGATATACGGGGCATGATCCGATCCATGCAGCAAATGGATATATCTAAAAAAGAAGCTCTTGAATTTATAGATCTGTACTGGAGGTGAGCAGCTATGAAAAAATATCTTTCCGTGATAATGCTTTCGGCACGTTCTTCAATATATAAAGTTTTTCCTGTGATGATCCTTATGATTGCAGCCCAGTACTTTTTGTTCAGCAAAAAGCTTTCTTTAGCTTCAGTTTCAGAGGGTTCTATAGCAGGCTCCTTCCCTTCATTAGAAATGGTGATATTTGAAAGCCGCATAATGTGGGTGTTATTTGCAGCCTTCCTTGTTATCACTTTCTTTCTGTGCAGGACAGGATGCGAATTTAAAAACAAACAAGGTTATACACTTAAAAGATTAAGGATATCAGAAAAAGGGGTATTTTTCTGTCAGGCTCTGTACAATTCTGCTGTATACCTTATTTTATGGGGTATACAGATCATGACAGCTTTGTGGTTCTGCCATATGTATATGAGTGAACCTGTATTTGGCGATTTGGGCTCTCAGACAGTTTTCGCAGCATTTTACAGAAATGACTTTATGCACAGCATTCTTCCATTAGCGGAATTCGGCATATATATCCGAAATGCTGTTCTGGCTGTGGCTCTTGGTGCGGCATCAGCAGTTTTCCCTTACAAGCAGAGAATGGGAAAAATCGGATTTGAGATAATCCTTCTTACTGCAGCATGTCTTCTTTTCTTCGTAGTAGAAATGGGCAGCATAGATTTCACAGGTCTTATGATCATGATCTGCCTTTTCGTTACCTTCATGACCGTAAGGTTCGTTATGGGAAAGGAGGATGAATATGCGTAAACCTGATCTTACACGCTGGACACCTCCGGGATTCAATGTAAATGCGGAAGCACATTTCTTTATTGTAGGTCTGGCAGCTTCTTTCCTGCTGAGTCTTACATTTATTCCCGGCTACTCATCTGCCAGAAAGTGCCTGTATATAACATATCAGTCAACAGAAAAAATCCTTATGGAGGGAGCCAGGATGGCGGATTTTTCCGAAATACTGGGATTTACCCTTTACGGATTCTATATACTTGCAATATGTATGCTGGGAATGATCATATTTCATTACATATATCATTACAAAGACAGTAAAAGCATATATCTGATGAAGCGTTTGCCTAAATCTTCAGAACTGCATAAAAGATGCCTTGCCCTGCCGATAACAGCTTTCCTTATCTGCATCATCTCAGCCTTTGTGATGCTGCTGGTATACTTCGGCATATATATGACATTTACTCCTGAACAATGCATAGCCCCTGACCAATGGCAAAAGATATGGAGGGATCTACCATGATAGAATTAAAAAAAGTAAGAAAAAACTACGGCGGTAAAGTTGCACTCAGAGATGTGGATCTCCTTCTTCCTCGAGGAGAAATAGTAGGGCTCTTTGGGGAAAACGGAGCCGGGAAAACCACTTTGATGAAATGCATCCTTGGGTTTCTTCCTTATGATGGGACCATAACTTTGGACGGGGAACCTGTAACTCCAAAGAATATAGAAAAAATATCATTTGCTACAAGCGAACATTCTTTTTTTCCGGGGCTGTCTCCAAAAGCACATAAAGACTTTTATGCTGAACATTTCCCGAAATTTTCGAACGCCAGATTCGAAGGTTTGATGGACTTTTTCGAGCTTCCGAAAAACAAGCTCCTAAAACATTTTTCTGTAGGTCAGAAAAATCAGTTTGAGGTCATACTCTCTCTTTGTCAGGGAGCGGACTATATTATAATGGACGAACCTTTTGCAGGAAATGATGTGTTCAACAGGGAGGATTTTTATAAAGTTCTTTTAGGCATACTTGAGCCAAACGAGACAATACTTCTTTCCACGCATTTGATAGAAGAAGTTTCAAACTTTATAGGACGTGCAGTTCTGATACACCGCGGCGAGATAATAGGAGATGTGTCCGCGCTGGATCTTGAAGAATCCGGCAGTTCCCTTATAGACTTCGTAAAGAATACCTACAACTACCGCAGTGATCGTGTCAGCAAAACGCTTGAAGCCTTGACAGGTAAAAAAGAGTAGAAAGGAGCTGTTATGAAAAAATGCTTAATTTTGGTGCTGTGTCTTTTACTGATAAGTACCTGCAGTATTTTCGCAGCTCACAGCATCATAGATCCTAAAAAAGATCAGGTACTCATCGAAGAAACCATTTTATACGGAGATTTAAACGAAGCCGCGGGCCTTTCGGTCACCACTCATATAGGTGCTTCCGGGCATCTTTTCTGGGATACCTGCTGTGAACCGGGAAAAGCCGCTGATGCTTCTACTGATTTCCGTTTTTCCCATAAAGAAGAACACCACTTTGAAGCTATTGACGATCTTCCTGTAGTGCTTGAAATGACTAACGACATGAGTGCCGGCGGTATCATAGAATATGACTCGATCAATGATGCGTTGAAACACGTTGCTGACAATACAGATCCTTCCGAACGTCGTACAGAAACGGTAGATCTCAGAGACTTTTATGACTTCTTTCCTTTAGGTGTTAGGATAAATTTAGGCAATGATCAAAACTATTACTATTTCAACAGCACTGATCCATTCTTTGAAGAGTCCGATCCTCACGGCATATTGACTGCATTTAATGATTTCTTCAAATTTCCTATTGCAGAACCATATATGCAGACAGTTACCATTCAAAAGGATATTGAAGGAAACATAATAGAGCTTCAGGTCGATTCTGCGGACAACGCTGACTTCTTCATTGATACTGTAAGCAAGGTTTCTAAGAACAACTGCTGGTTCACATTTAAGTTTTGGGGAGAGCCCAGACCCGACACTTCCTGTATTCCCGGAGGATACGGGATCTACTGTATGCCTTTCTCCTCCATTGAAGAAGGCGATACAGCATACAAAGGTTTTCCCACAGTTGTTCATCCTGAACAGCTGAGAAACGCTTATCCTTTAAATGAAAACACAGATGTCATGGATCTGTATTATGATGAAAGATTTGACCATCTCATATTTACTACTGTAGAAGAGGGCTGGCACTGGGTCACTGTTCTTGACGGCAGCACCGGGGAAGAACTGCAAAGATTTAAATCCATGCCTGAATGTCTCGAGGGCACAGGCGGATATATGGTTTTTCATGAAGAAGATCTTATGGTCATCAAGGATGTCGACGGAAGATTCGCTGTAATAGAGATCAATGAAAAAGGCGCTCTTGAGCAGGTCCTGGTAACATCACCTTTGAGCGAACTCGATTCTTTGAGTTCAAAAATATCGACCGAAGATGTTAGATACAGCTTTGATTTTGGCAATAATACAGGATTTTTCCGGGATGGTGAAAGATTTGCAGTTTCATCCTACGTGACTAAATTCCATCCGTCCACAGGAGATGCTTCTTTTTACATGATAGACAGCTGCGACTTCTTTACCCTCGTTATTGATAAAGAGGGCCTTATATTCGCCGGGATGTATGACACCAGTCTGGATTCAGGCAGCGAATCATCCCATGTCTTCTGGTGGAACGGTCTTGATTACTATGACCGCATAGCGCCTATTGAGGGAACTCCTATAACTGTAGTTTGGGAATAGTTCATTGATATATACAACGTAAAAAGCAGACTTGAAATACATCAAGTCTGCTTTAATTTTTGTACTTTATCAAGCCATATCTGTGATCTCAATTCGGCTTCCGCCGCTTCTTTCCTTAGTCACTATGATCTGCTTATCTATCTTTTCTTTAAGTTCGCCCACGTGAGATATTATTCCTACAAGCCTGTTGCCTTCCGTGAGTTCAGAAAGGGTTTTTACAGCCTGTCTGAGAGATTCTTCATCCAAAGAACCGAATCCTTCGTCAACAAACATAGTGTCAAGCCTTATGCCTCCGGCCGAGGACTGTATCTCGTCTGAAAGTCCTAAAGCAAGAGAAAGAGACGCCTTAAATGATTCTCCGCCGGATAAAGTCTTTACGCTTCTTTCCGTGCCGTTGTAATGGTCGATAACATCCAGGTCAAGACCGCTCTGGCTCCTGTTGTTTCCGGCTTCTCTTCTTCTTTTAAGTTCATACTGACCGGAAGACATTGCCATAAGCCGTCTGTTTGCCCTGTTTATTATCCTGTCGAAAAATGTCATCTGAATATATGTCTCAAGCATAATTTTCTCTTTTCCGGCCAAATTTCCGTTGGCTGTATCAGATAAAGCCTTTACCCATATCCATTTTTCTTCAATGTCAGAAAGTTCTTCAGCTTTATCTGTTATGTTTAATAAAGCTTTTTCATTGGCCGCTTTTGCTGCAATGATCTTTTTCTGCCTGTCAAGAAGGCACTTTTTCTTTTCCTCAAGTTCGTCTTTGCGTTCCTTGACCCCTTCCGTTTCCAAAGTCTCACAGGCTTCAAGCTGTTTTTCTATCTGGATCTTTGTAGCCTTAAGAGTCGTCAGTTCGGTCTTCAGATCATCATAACTTTTCTGTGCTTTTTCTAAGGCTTCTTTTAAAGCTTTGACTTCCTTGTCCAAACGGTCTATCTCTGTCTGAGCATCCTCTGATGATCCGAACCTGAGTTTTTGCTGTAAGGTCTTTAACTGATCAGCAGCTTCCTTTTCAGTCCCTTCCATAGAAGCCAGTTTTTTCTCAGCCTCGCCTATGCCGGATTTGAGGTTTTCAACCTTTTTTTCCGCCTCCGGAATATCCTTGCCCAGCTTTTCAAGTCTTAATATATTTTTATCTTCTGTTGAAATTTCTGTTTCAAGATCTGCTATGACACTTTTGTTCTCAGTGATTTTCCTTTTCGCTTCCTCTGCAGCTTCTGCCTGATCTTTTGTTTCTCCCCAAATTTCTTTCAGCAGTTTTTTTACACTTTCTTCCACTGAGGAAAGCTTACCGGATATCACCCCTGCCTTTTTGCTTGCTTTCTCCGAAGCTTTTGCATCAGCATCGCTTGCTTTTTTAAACTTCTTCAGTTCTGCTTCTGAAGGGGCCTCTTGAGATTTTTGAGCCGGATCAGGATGTTCCAAAGAACCGCATACGGGACATGGTTTTCCTGCTTCAAGAGTATCCGCTATTATACCCGCCTGCTCATCAAGAAAAGCCCTGTTTTTTATATCATATTCCTTTAAAGACAGCTCCGCCTTTTCTCTGGCTTCCTTGTATTCTTGTTGAGCTTCTGCCAGTTCCTCTTTGACCCTTTCCTGTTCAGCCGCCTTGTCCAGGAAATCCTGAAGTTTTTTATTTTCTTCTTCCGCTTTTTCCTTACGGCTCTTTGCTTTTTCTTTACGGACTTCTGCCCCATCTAAATTTTTAGCCTCTTCTTTAAGCTTCAAATATTCCTCGATATATGTACTCAAAGAACTCTTGTCCTTTTCAACAAGCGACTTAAGGTCATTGATGCTTTTTCTCAAGGCTTCTATCTCTGCAGTTTTGTTTTCCAGTTCTTCATATCCGGGGAGTTCTTCCCGGATGAGGGCTGCCTTTTTGACCGCTTCTTCCTGCTGAGGGATCAGGGCTTTTTCTGCCGCCAGCCCTTCACCAAGCTCTTTCTCTTTCAAAATCTTGGTATGAAGAGCCTCTTCAGTTTCTGCCAGAGCCTCAGTAAGCTCTATACGTTCTGCTTCTTTCGATAAGATCAGCCCCAGCTTTTCGGATTCTTTTTCGATGATCCTGATCTCATCGGCCGCTTCCCTTTCCCTTTCTTCATCCCTTCTGCAAAGCCCCTGCAGAAGCTCAACGGTTTCCTTTACAGGGATCTCACCTTCAACACCCTTCTGCAGCTCCTCGCAGAAAGGATCATCCCCATCAAAAACCATACCCCCAATATACTGGGCGATACTTGCCGAAGCCGCCTCCCACTCATTCTTAAGCTTAGCAGAATCCGATTTCAGCTTGTCCTGAAGCTCCCTGAACAGCCCCGTTTTAAATATCTGCCTGAAAATCGCCTTTCTCTCGTCTGTAGAAGCTAGCAGCAGTTTCAGAAAATCCCCTTGCGCGATCATAGCTATCTGAAGGAACTGATCCCTGTCTATACCTAAGATCTCCTTGATCTTCAGATTAACATCCTTCACCTTAGTTACCGGCTCACCCTCAGGAAGTATGAGAACAGCATCAGCCTTTTGAAGTGTTGTTCCTCCGCCTCTCTTGGCAGGTCTTTCATATTCCGGATTTCGCTTCACTGTATACTGCTTTCCGGCATATTCGAATACCAGTTCCACTTCCGTAGGAGTATCCGGCCGAGCATATTTTGAGCGCATCATGCCGGGCTCTCTGCTGCCGCCGCTGGCCTCACCGTAAAGAGCATATGTTATACCGTCAAAAATAGTAGTCTTTCCCGCTCCCGTATCTCCGGTAATTAGGTAAAGTCCTTTTTCCCCAAGTTTTGTAAAATCCACTTCCGTTCTTCCCGCGTAAGGGCCGAAGGCGGACATATTCAGTTTAAGAGGTCTCATTTTTCCACCTCCCAGACGTTTTCTATCAGTTCGCTCATATACTCCAGCTGTTTGTCTGACATATCTCTGCCGTTTTGACCTTCGTAAAACTCACCAAAAAGCTGCAGCGGACTTTTCGATTCGATATCGGCTTCCCCTGCGATACTTCCAAGGTTTCTGGTCCTGGTATTATCGTAATCCAGCTTCATCAGGTTTTTATATATCACCCTAAGCTTGCCAACAGCATCAGGCACATCTTCTTCATCTGTAAGAGTAATGTGCACATAATCCTCAGGATAAGAAGTGTTTTCATAGAAACTCTTTAAGGTCAGCTCCCTGTACTGCCCCTTTATCTCTTTCATGTCCCTCAAAGGAACTAAAGGCACCTCTCGCACCTCCAAATTTCCTTTTTCTTTCAGTTCCACAACGGTAACAGATTTACTGTGCCCTGCTTCAGAAAATGAATATTTCAAAGGAGTTCCGCAGTATCTTATCCTCTTTTCACCCATATTCTGAGGACGATGTATATGACCTAAAGCAACGTAATCGAATCCGTCAAACACTGATGCATCTACATTATCTGTGCCTCCAACCGAGATCTCTTCAGATTCAGAGCGTGAAGCTCCCGTAACAAACTGATGAGTTATTATAATATTTCTTTCAGCCATATCAGCATTCATATTTTCTACCGCCGCTCTGACAGCATCCGTATATGAATCTATCTCCTCTTCAGGATAAAACCTTTTAACGTTAGCCGGTTTTATAAAAGGGAGCATATAAATATTTACCGCTCCGAATTCATCCTTCATCACATAAGGCGCTACCTTTCCGCTGTATACCGGCGAAAAATGTATCCCGCTGTCGTCCATTATTTTAGATCCAAAAGCCAGCCTTTCAGGAGAATCATGATTTCCGCTTATTATAAAAGTCCTGAGTTTTCTCTCCGCCAAACCTGCTATGAATCCGTCAAACAGCTGTACAGCTTCTGCTGAAGGCACTGTTCTGTCATACACATCTCCTGCGATAAAGACTCCATCCGGTTTTTCCGCATCGATCACTTCAAGTATCTCATTCAAAATGTACTTCTGATCCTCCAGCATAGAGAATTCATTTACTCTTTTTCCTATATGCAGGTCCGATAAATGTATGCACTTCATATGCCTTCCTCCAGTTTCTTAAGTATATCCACATCCGCAGGGCAGAAATTATAGTTTTTTATTTCTTTCCTGGTTATCCACTTTATATCGTTATGCTCCAGCTTTTGAGGTGTTCCCTCAGCTATCTCTGCATTGAACAAAGTAAGGTTTACCGTCATATCAGGGTACTCGTGCAGCACTTCCATAAAAACATCTTTAACTCTCACGGTAACACCCAGTTCCTCTTTACACTCTCTTATCAGCGCTTCCTCTTTACTTTCTCCCGATTCTACCTTGCCGCCTACAAATTCCCACAAAAGACCTCTGGTCTTATGAGCCGGTCTTTGACAGGCCATGAATCGATCCCCTTCCCATATAAGTGCAGCAACCACATCTGTGATCTTCTTATTATCTTCCAATCCTTTCACCCCTGTCGCATCAAAATAATCTTTTATTGATTATACTATATATCTTGCAATAGTTTTTTCACATTTTTTGATCTTCTCACATAATTGTTGTCACTTTTTTACAGTTTGTGTTATAATAACTCAGTAAAATGATTTGCAGATATGAAAAGGCCAACTGCAGGCCAATATATTAAGGGAGGAATAGAAATGAAGACACTTTATGACGGAAAAACAAAGACAGTCCTTTTAGATGAAGCAACCGGCGTTGTTAATCTCTTTTTCAAGGACAGTGCTACAGGAGAAAACGGAGTATTTGACCCTGGTTCAAACACAGTTGGCGGCAGCGTTGAAGGAAAAGGCAAGATCGGTTTAACAATTTCTAAATATTTCTTTGAATTAATGGCTGAAAACAATATTCCTACTCACTATCTTGGTTCAGACATAGAAAAGGGCCTCATGCAGGTTCGTAAACTTACAGTTCCAAACCTCGAATTTGTACTTCGTTACTACACAGCAGGCAGCATGTGCAGACGTTTCACTTTAGAAGAAGGCATCCCATTCGATCCACCTTACACAGAAGTGACTCTTAAAGACGACGAACAGGGCGACCCTGTTATAACAGAAAGACTCTGCATAATGAAAGGCCTCCTCAGAGAAGGTCAGTATGAAGAAGCTCAGGAATTAGTTAAGAGCGTTGGCGAAGTTCTTAAAAAAGAGCTTGCTAAAATGGATCTTACACTCATCGACTTCAAAATCGAAGTTGGTTATGACGAAGACGGAAAAATGTATGTTGTTGACGAGATCACACCGGATATCTGGCGTGTTAAAGACACAAACGGAAACATCCCAAACCAGATCGACTGCGCTAAAATGCTTCTCGAAAAAATCAAATAACCCACACAGGGAAATTTACGACCATCGGCTGAAACCCCGCCGATGGTCTTTTTATCGTTTTTTTTAATCCCCCAACTTTTTTTGTCAAAGCCATTGACTTTGCCAAACTAAAGTGGTAAAACAGTATACGAAATAACTTAATATTTAAGTAGTAGTTTAGTAGTTTAGTAGGAAGGTAGGAGAAGTGCTATGTTAAAGTTCTGCTTTGATAGACGATACCCGCTTTCGCGGGATTATTTTTTTGCGTGCAGTTTTTAATTTTAACGATATTTTATGAAAGCAGAGGTTATTTATTATGTCTGATATGGTTATCAAACTAGCAATGTTAGTTGTATTCTTTGGTGTTATGATCATGGTTGGCCTGTACTGCAGAAGACATGCCACCGATGTTAACGGTTTTGTTCTTGGGGGCCGAAGTGTAGGCCCATGGCTCACAGCATTTGCATACGGAACTTCATATTTTTCAGCCGTTGTATTCGTAGGATACGCCGGTCAGTTCGGATGGAAATACGGTATCGCTGCTACTTGGGCAGGTATTGCCAACGCTCTTTTGGGCTCGCTTCTTGCCTGGGCAGTTTTGGGAAGAAGAACTCGTGTTATGACTCAGCATCTTGATTCCGCAACTATGCCGCAGTTCTTCGAATCAAGATTTAACAGTAGCTCACTTAAATTAGCTGCTTCCGCTATCATATTCATATTCCTTATTCCGTACACAGCATCCCTGTACAACGGTCTGAGCCGTCTTTTCGGTATGGCTTTCAATATAGATTACTCTGTATGCGTAATAGTTATGGCTATACTTACCGGTATATATGTTATTGCCGGAGGATACATGGCTACAGCCATCAACGATTTCATTCAAGGTATCATCATGATAGGCGGTATCATAGCAGTTATCGCAGCTGTACTCAAAAGCCAAGGCGGATTTATGGCTGCCCTTGACGGACTTGCAAAGGTAAGCGATCCTGCAGTATCCGATACTCCGGGGATTTTCGCCTCATTCTTCGGACCTGATCCGATAAATCTTCTGGGAGTCATGATACTCACCTCTCTTGGTACATGGGGACTTCCTCAAATGGTTCAGAAGTTCTACGCAATAAAGAGTGAAAAGGCTATCAATAAAGGTATGATCATTTCAACATTCTTCGCTGCAATAGTAGCAGGCGGATGCTACTTCCTGGGAGGATTCGGAAGATTGTTCTCTGACAAAGTTGACGTAGCTTCAGAAGGCTTCGATGCCATCATTCCTGCAATGCTTTCAGGACTTCCAACTATACTCATTGCTATCGTAGTAATACTCGTGCTTTCGGCATCAATGTCTACCCTTTCCTCACTGGTGCTGACATCAAGTTCGACCCTTACTTTGGACTTCATCAAAGGCACCGTTAAAAAGGACATGAATGAAAAACAGCAGCTTTTCACAATGAGAGCCTTGATAGTAGTATTTATAGTTATCTCAGTTATTATAGCTTTGGTTCAGTACAAATCAAGCGTATCCTTCATCGCTCAGCTCATGGGTGTATCCTGGGGTGCTCTCGCTGGTGCATTCCTCGCTCCATTCCTCTATGGGTTATACTGGAAAGGAACTACAAAGGCTGCCTGCTGTGCAAGCTTCCTT
>JAFQKJ010000145.1 GCA_017397005.1 Bacillota bacterium | reverse complement strand
TATTTTGGAAATACCCAGTCTGTCCGCAAGAGGAGCATATATATCCAAAGTTTCTCTGCACTTTTCCACGATCTTTGCATCTGTCATGAAATTGATGGTCCTCATGTTATGAAGCCTGTCCGCCAGTTTTATGATCAGCACTCTTATATCTTTTGTCATGGCAAGAAACATCTTTCTCAGATTTTCCGCCTGACGTTCTTCTTTATTATCAAACTTTAAGCTTCCCAGCTTTGTAACACCGTCTACCAAAAGAGCTATATCTTCTCCAAAATACTGTTCTATATCTTCATAGGTGTACTCAGTATCTTCAACCACATCATGCATAAGAGCAGCAGCAATTGTCTGAGAGTCCATATCAAGGTCTGCCAGTATTTTTGCAACTTCTACAGGGTGCACGAAATAAGCCTCTCCGGACTTTCTGAACTGGCCCTCATGAGCCTTTTCACCAAGATCGTAGGCTTTACCTATTAAATAAAAATCGAGATCCGGATTTGCCTTTTTAAGATGATCTAAAAATTTATCTTTATCCATGTTTTCGTCACCTCCTAAGTCAGATACAGCACAGAAAGGTGCGCAGTAATACGCACCTTATGTTTATTGTTTATTTTCCATGGTACTTCTTTTTGGTAAATAATCTGTTGATCTCATACCAAAGAGAGCCTGAAACGAATATCGAAGAATAAGTTCCCGCAATGAGGCCTATCATAACAGGGAATACATAGCTTCTCAAGCTCGGTGTTCCTAAAGCCAGCAGTGCCGCAACCGCAAGAATTGTTGTTGCAGATGTGCTGATGGTTCTTGATAAGGTCTGTCTTACGCTGGTGTCTACCAGTTCCCTCGGCTTCATCTTAGGGTTGAGTTTTATATTTTCACGTATCCTGTCAAACACTACGATAGTGTTATTGATAGAATAACCCAAAATGATCAATAGTGCCGCAATGAACGGTGAATTTATCTCTATATGGAATAAACCGTATATAGAAATCATCGTGAGTACGTCTACCACCAGTGCCAGTATCGCAGCTATGCCAAAGTTGATCTTAAATCTGACAGCAATATATACCAGCATGAGCGCGCAGGCTATGAGTACAGACTTAAGAGCATTTGTCCTTATCTCATTACCTACAGACGGGCCGAACTGTTCAGCACTCATAAGATTGCTGCTGTCCAGACTGTATTCTGCATAAATAGCCTCCAGGATAACATCTCTTTCAGCATTATCCAAAGATTCTCCTGTTCTTATTATTATCTCTTCGTTGTTTTCTCCTGCATAAACGATAGTTGCATCATTTATGCCTGCATCTTTTAATATATCTTCAACAGGATCCAGTGCCGCCTGCTGCTCCATATCTATTTGGATCACAGTACCGCCTGTGAAGTCGATACCTGTATTAAATCCTCTTACTGCCCCCATAAGGAACCCTACGAGAATGATAGCAATGGATATAGCATACCATATCTTTCTCTTTTCCACGACCGGTATATTTTTCTCTGAAATATCCTTGATCTTATCCTTTTTATAACTAAAGTATTTTGCTTTTCCAAATCTTCTGCTTTCAGCAATAACGATAATAAAGAGTCTTGTTACCAAAAGTGCAGTGAGCATACTTATGATAATACCAATCATTAAAGTCCATGCAAAACCCTTTACAGAACCTGTACCGAACTGATAGAGAACGATACCGGCAATAAGAGTTGTCACATTGGAGTCTATGATTGTGGATGTAGCTCTTGAGAATCCTGCACGCACCGCAGCTCTTACGGTCTTTCCGGACTCTATCTCTTCTCTTATCCTTGCAAATATAATAACATTTGCGTCTACCGCCATACCTATGGACAGCAGTATACCGAATATTCCCGGCAGCGTCAGAACCGCTCCGAAGAATTCATATATCCATATATATAATACGATGTAAAGCAGCAATGCAAGGCTGGCTGCTACTCCCATTATCTTATATACAACGATCATAAATACAATAATAAGCGCAATGCCTATCGCACCTGCCACAAGAGCTTTTTCAAAGGACTCATATCCCAAAGTAGCTCCTACGATAGAAGTATTTACTTCATGAAGAGTTACAGGGAGAGATCCCCCTCTGATAAGGGCCGCTTCAGCTGCAGCTGTTTCCTGGGTATAATTTCCGGAAATAAATGCCTGACCTCCGCTGATCTCTTCGTTTACCATTGGCGCAGAAATAACCTCTCCATCAAGAACAATAAGTATCTGATCGCCTCTATAGGTTCCATATTGGTTAGTTACAGTCTCATTCTTATGTTGAAGAGCTACCTTTGTCGCCTGCCAAAAGGCATCGGAGCCCTCGCTGTTAAACTTTATTGAGATCCCGGGATCATTTCCTATACTGTTACTGTCAAATCCCAGCACCGCATCTTTGACATCCGCCCCTGTTGCGATAACATTTCCCCAGGCATCAACAAATTCCAGCTGTGCAGTCCTGCCTATTGCATCCAAGGCCGCCTGAGCATCCTGAGCTCCAGGAAGTTCAACTCTTATACGATTCCCTGATTCGGTCGTTACGACAGGTTCGGAAAGCCCCATTTCATTAACACGGTTCTCTATTACAGCCTGTGTCTGTTCCATAAGCTTGTCCAGTTCTTCCCCTTCAGCATCTGTTTCCGCTTCCAGAACTACATAGGCACCCCCTGCCAAATCAAGTCCAAGTTTCACATTATCTTTTGCATTAGGCACCTCCAGCGAGCCGATATTTATACCGAACATGCTTACGTATAATCCTAATGCGATAATGACCACCATTAAAACCGATACGACTTTTTTCCACATTTCATTAATCCTCCCAAGTATTCTGTAACTGTATTTATTGCTGTATGTAAATAGGTTATGTTAATAACTATAATTTATTATTTTATACTTACGAGAGATAAATTTCAAGGGAAATCGCTATTTATTTACTCCTATCATACCACCTATAGTACCGCACATAATACCCACCGCAAATTTTACTAAGGAAGAAGACTGAAACAAATCAGTTCCTGATATGAGATTTATTGCACCCCATAAGATCAGCGAAAGCACTACCCCAGCCGTAAGTCCTGTCAAGATACCTCTTTTGCCTATACCGCTTCCCATTTTTATGCCTGCTGTAAAGCATCCACCTGCAAGGCATACTCCTCCTGCATAAGTCATCCATGCTTCAGGAACGCCTGTAAACCAAAATATCAATACAAATGCTGCTTCTAAAATAAAAAACGTTCCCAGCCCTACCAGCATTGATCCGATACCTATTTTT
>JAFQKJ010000144.1 GCA_017397005.1 Bacillota bacterium | reverse complement strand
CAGATTCCCCAGCACCGATGCCATAAGTTCATCTGTCATTATGATGTTCCAGCCATAATAGCCGTTATCCACCATAGGGATGAATACTACATTTTCAGTGATCTCTCCCGATTCTGCAGCTTTTTCTATTTCACTGACATATATCTCCAGGCATTTAGCATTCAACTTATCTTTGTCTGCTATATCTTCCTTATCAAGGTTGTCCATTATGTAATCGTATGATGCCTGATCATATGCTGTCATCACGTTGCTGAAATTGCCGCTTGTTACTATGACTCTGGCAACAGCGACATCATCCTTCTTCTTAACCCTCTCTATTTTATAAGAAAAGTTTTTGAACAAAGCATCATTCATCCTGTCGATGGATTCCTCATCGCCTTTAGTGTTGCAAAGAAAATTGATATAAGCATTATCCATATACTTCTGCATCACCTTAGGATCCTGATCTTTCAAAGCATCCAGAAAATCATCTGCCGCTTCGGCAGGTGTCGATGAAACCATGTTCACTGCACTGGCCTGCATTAGCACTATCACTATTAAAGTTATTATCGTTTTGACAATATAAGGCATATACCGTAATTCACCTTTCATATATCAACGGTTGTTTTTTTCTCATATATTACTTATAATATATAAAAAATCATCCATTTTCAAGTATATGAGGTAAAATATGGAGAACACTGAAAATGTAAAACTTCCGTCTTTTCTTACGGTGCTTTTCAGCAAGCTGCCTAAAAGAACATGGATAACTATAGGTATCATTCTTGCAATCTGCCTGGTTTTATTCTTTGTCGGCATATTCGGAGGGGCACTAAAAATACGCTCCGATGCCAAGGCGGCAAGTGAAGCTATAATGAAAGAAAAAACTGCCGGTGCAGAAGAAGTCGATCTGGCTAATGCTCTAAGGACCTCAGCTGTAAATAATGTGTTAGCGACCAATTACATTCCTGCCTACTCACTGTCTGAGGTTATGGCAATGGACGTTAGCAAACCGAGCGGCGTTACTGTAGAGGACCTTAAGAAAGTAACCACCCAGGGGCTTGTCGGACTTGAAGAAGCTTTCTGGCAGGCAGAACAGGACTACGGGATCAATTGCCTCTTTGTAATGGCTATAGCTGCCATCGAAAGCGGTAATGGTACTATCAATGGCGTCGGAAACAATATGTTCGGCTGGGGCGGCGGCTATATCGCATTCTCTTCAAAAGCAGAGGGAATAGATGTTGTTGCGCGAGGCCTTGCCACCAACTATCTCAAACCGGGCGCCGGCTTATATTCGGGAAACACTATTTCCTCCGTTAACAAAAGATATGCATCCAGCTCTACCTGGGATGACAAGGTGGCTTCTAAAATGGTAAGCTACTATTCGATCATCAGCCAAACTCACAATACAGAACTTGAAAAACTCAAATAGCATGTATTTAAAAATGGGAAGTTCTCTTAGAAAACCTCCCATTTTTTATTGCTTCTTATTTTTTAGAACTTTACCTACTGCTTACTTCAGCTCTTATTTCCAAAGCTTTTCCGGATACATTCCCTTATCCTTCATAGCTTCCAGCGCATTTT
>JAFQKJ010000143.1 GCA_017397005.1 Bacillota bacterium | reverse complement strand
TATAAATCTCTGTTTCTGATCGATAGGGTCATTAAGTTCAGAGAATGCGTTTGCAATTTCCCATCTGTTTGCAAAAGCTTCAAATCTGTTTGTCATTGCAGGATCCTTAGGATTTCTCTTTGCGAGAGGAGAAATTTCTACAGGATGCTGTGTGATGAAGATAGGCTGAACGAGATGTTCTTCGCAGTATTCTTCAAAGAATGCAGCAATAGCTTTACCTCTGTTGAGCTTGTCCGCATCTTCAATGCCTCTTTCTTTTGCAATAGCTCTTGCTTCCTCGTCTGTTGTGATCTTGTCAAAGTCTACGCCTGCGTATTCTCTAACCATTTCGATCATTGTAGCTCTCTTCCAAGGAGGTTTGAAGTCGATTTCTGTTCCCTGGTAGTTTATTTTTGTTGTTCCAAGAACTCTTTCAGCAACTGTTGAGATAAGGCTTTCTGTGAGTTCCATCATATCATTGTAATCTGCATATGCCTGATACATTTCGATAGCTGTATATTCAGGATTATGCTTTGGATCCATACCTTCGTTTCTGAACATATGACCCATTTCATATACTCTGTCGAATCCGCCTACGATAAGTCTCTTAAGGAAGAGTTCGTTAGCGATTCTCATGTACATATCGATGTCAAGTGTATTGTGATGTGTGATAAATGGACGTGCTGCAGCTCCGCCTGCGATAGTTCCAAGGATAGGAGTATCAACTTCTAAGAAACCTCTTTCATCCATAAATCTCTTGATTTCTTTTACTATCTGTGTTCTCAGTATGAATGTTTTCTTTACATCAGGATTTACGATAAGGTCAACGTATCTCTGTCTGTAACGAATTTCTGTATCTGTAAGTCCATGGAACTTTTCAGGAAGCACCTGAAGAGACTTGCTCATAAGAAGGATCTCTTCTGCTTTTACTGATACTTCGCCGTGTTTTGTTCTGAAAACTTCACCTTTGATGCCTACTATATCACCGATGTCGTAAGTTACGAAATAATCATATTCCACATCGCCTATTGCATCTTTTCTTACATAAGACTGGATCCTGCCGTCTTTATCCTGAATATCGATAAAAGAAGCTTTACCCATTCTTCTTTTTGCCATAATTCTGCCGGCAATAGAAACTTTTTTGCCTTCGTAATCATCGAAGTTTTCTTTTATATCCTGGCTGTATGCTGTTACATCATATTTTTCTATAACGAACGGATCTCTTCCGTCTGCCTGAAGTTTAGCCAGCTTGTCTCTTCTTACCTGCAATACTTCTGATAAATTTTCTTCTTGGACTACGTTCTTTTGTTCTTCTGCCATGTTCCCACCTACTTTTTATAAATTTCTAATACCTCGAATTTGATCACAGAACCGTCAGGAACTGTAACTTCTATCATATCTCCGACTCTTTTTCCCATAAGTTCTTTACCTATAGGTGATTCGTTTGATATCAAATTTTTGCTTGGATCTATTTCTGATGATCCAACGATAGAGAATTCAATGTCTTCGTCGAATTCTAAATCTTTAACTTTGATAGTCAGTCCAACATTTGCTACTTCGAGATTGATGTCATCATCTTCGATAACTGTTGCACTTCTCATCATATTTTCAAGCTTGAGGATCCTTTCCTCTAATTCAGCCTGTTCATTTTTTGCTGAATCGAATTCGGAGTTTTCTGAGATATCTCCGTATGAGATAGCCTCCTTGATCCTTTCGGCAACTTCTTTTCTTCTAACAGATACTAAATACTCATGTTCCTGTTCAATTTTCGTATAACCTTCCCTGGTCAAAATCAGTTCTTCAGCCATCTCACGAACTCCCTTCCTTTAAAAAAATATTATACCCTACATAATAAATCAGTGGGCTAAAATTGTCAAGAATGTCCTTAATTCACTTATATCATCAATTTTATTAACGTTCTGGCGTATAGAAGCCGCACCGTGAACACCTTTGATATACCATCCTACGTGTTTTCGCATTTCTCTTACGGCCGCATATTCTCCCTTTTCTTTCTCCATCATGTCGAGCTGTCTTTTCATCAGTTCAATGATCTCTTGGAAAGCCGGCGGTTTTTCTTCTATATTATTCCCCCACAGAGATTTTAATTCTCTAAATATCCAAGGATTTCCCAATGCTCCTCTGCCCACCATGACCATGTCGCATCCGGTCTCATCCATCATCCTAAGGGCGTCTTCCGCTTTAAAGATATCGCCGTTTCCGATCACAGGAATACTGAGCTGTTTCTTTACTTCTTTGATCCATCCCCAGTCTGCTTTACCGCTATAATACTGCTCCCTGGTCCTTCCATGAACGGCAACTGCAGCAGCCCCTGCTGCTTCTGCCTCTCCCGCACACTCTATTACATTTATATTGTCTTCGTTCCAGCCTAAACGCATTTTTACAGTTACAGGCTTTCCTGCGTATTTAACAGTCTGGGAAACGATCTCCCTGATCAATGCCGGATCTTTCATAAGGGCTGACCCCTCACCATTTTTGACTACCTTTGGTACGGGACAGCCCATATTGATATCCAGTATGCAGTTTTTTTCATCCCGGAGGCGCTGTGCTGCAAAAGCCAGGACTTCCGGCTCGGAGCCGAAGACCTGGTAGGCTATTGGAAGCTCCTCATCTGTGGCTTTCAATAGCCGCTCTGTATTCTTGTCCTTATAATACAGAGCTTTTGCGCTTACCATCTCCGAATATGAAAGACTGCATCCCATTTCTCTGCATATC
>JAFQKJ010000142.1 GCA_017397005.1 Bacillota bacterium | reverse complement strand
ATAATCTGGGGAAAATATAGAAAGAAGCTATTTAAATATGAATTGCCAATTTCGTTTCAGTTCCACCATACGCAAATGGATGGCGCACATGCAGGCAGATTTTTAGCAAATCTGCAGAAAGAGATTAATAAGCTGAAATAGTTAATTAAGATTTGGTAAGAAAATCTTAATTATTGTGGATAAGTTTCCTACAACAAGTGGTGTGGACATGTTTCCGATGACTTATGTTAGCAATTTCGTTGCTACCACCCATTGTGAAGTGGTTTGTTTACTGTCAAAAGAATAAAAAAGAGGGAAAAAATGATTTTATACTTTTCTGGAACAGGCAACAGTGCCTACGCAGCGAAATTCGCTGCGGATGAACTTAATGACGAATTGATAAGTATTAATGAAAAAATAAAAACCGGTGATAACAGTGCAATTATTTCAGATAAACCCTGGATCGTAGCGGCACCGGTATATTGCTGGCAGCTTCCGCTTGTAGTTAGAGACTGGATGCTGGCAACTGATCTTCAAGGAAACAAGGACATATATTTTATCATGACCTGCGGAAGTGGTTTTGGCGGAGGAGAACAGTATCTAAAGAAGCTTTGTGCTGAGAAAGGTCTGAATTACAAGGGAACTTCTGTGGTAGTGATGCCTGAAAATTATATTGCTATGTTTAATGTTCCTGATGAGAAAGAGTCTGAGATCATAATGGAAAAAGCAGTGCGTACTTTGAAACGTGATATCCAGAGTATGAAAGAAGGAAAAGCCCTCCCAAGAGTTAAGACTGGGATCATTGGAAAACTCTGCAGCGGATTTATAAATGATGTTTTTTACACTATGCAGGTCAAGGATAAAAAGTTTTATGCTAAAGACAGCTGCAATGGATGCGGGCTGTGTGCAAAAAAATGTCCTTTAAACAATATTGAATTAGATGACGGAAAGCCTGTTTGGAAAGGAAACTGCACTCATTGCATGGCGTGTATTTCTTACTGCCCGACAGAAGCTATAGAATACGGAAATAAAAGTAAAGGTAAGAGAAGATATACACTGTCAGACCCGGATGCAAAATAGAAAGGAATAGCATATGAGGATAGATATTACTTTAAGAATAACAGCAGAAATACTGGAAAGTGCTTTTAGAAGCACTGATAAATCATTAATGGGTCATTGGGGGACTCATTTTGATGTTATGGATAAGGATTTCCCTCTTGAATATACAGAAAGAAATGGGATCGTTTTTGATGTCAGAATGGTAAAAGACAGGGATATCGATATACCTGATATAGACATCAGTAAAGTGTCTCAGGATATGTTCGTAGTATTTTATACAGGATATATTGAAAATGAGAGATATGGTACATCAGAATATTTTAAAGAACATCCTCAGCTTTCTTTAGGCTTAATAGATGCCCTTTTGGATAAAAAAGTTTCCGTTATTGGATTAGACTTTGCCGGTGTAAGAAGAGGAAAAGAACATACACCTATGGATCAAAAATGTGCTGACAGAGGAGTGTTTATTATAGAAAATCTTTGTGATCTTGGCAGAGTGCTTGAAAAAGGAGACTGTTTTAAAGCAAGTATTTATCCTATGAACTGCATAGGAATGACAGGTCTGCCTTGTAGAGTAACAGTAGATATTTAATTAAAAACATAAATTATTTAATGCAAAACATTAAATTATAATTGACAAACATTAAAAAAGATGATATGTTTTATGTAAGGAACATCAGGAGGTATTTACAATGAAATGTATCAGCAAAATAGGAAGAATAATAATGAAGATCCTTGAGATTTTCCATTGGGTCGCAGCTGCGTTGATGGCAGCAGCTACTGTTTGCTCAGTGGCGGCTTCGAACTATATTGGTTATTTCGTAGGGATAGATCTTAAAGAATGTTGTGGAGCAGAGCTTTCCGTATATGGATTTGATGTAAGAACTGTCGTAACAGACGGGAATGTAGATATGACAGTCTTTATGATTTTCGGCATAGGTGCTGTGGTCATCTTAGCACTGATGGCAATAATATTTAGAAACATGCATTTGATTTTTAAAATATCTGAAAGTGGAACACCGTTTTCTAAAGATAATATTCTCAGAATGAAAAAAATAGGGATATTCTCTATATCGATCCCTGTCATTGGATTAATAATGAGTGTTTTCCTCAGGCTGATAGTAGGCCCTGATATGGTAGAGATCAGTGTGGATCAGAGCGGGATCATTATGGGCATCATAGTTTTGGGTCTTACTCAGTATTTTGCTTATGGTTCAGATCTTGAAAAAGATGTAGAAGGTCTTTTATAAGGAGGACCCTATGGGTAAAATAGTACTTCGCCTTGACAGGATAATGGTAGAACGAAAAATGTCCCTCAACGAGCTGGCAGATCGCGTGGGTATATCTAATGTTAATCTATCAAAGATAAAAAATAATAAAGTAACAGCTATTCGTTTCGGCACACTTGCAGCAATTTGCGAAGCGTTGGAATGTGAAGTCGGAGATATTCTGGAATACCAGAAAGATAAATAATAACTGTAATAAAATAAGCGTGCTGTTTGGATGGGATCGAACCATACCTTAAAGCACGCTTTTTAGTTTATAATATTTTAGTAGTCCATTTGCTGCAGTCCCAGACCTGATCTACTACGTCCCTATAGAATTCAGGCTCGTGGCAGATGAGAAGGATGCTGCCTTTGTACGCTTTTAAAGCTCTTTTAAGTTCTGCTTTTGCGTCCTGATCCAGATGGTTTGTAGGTTCGTCCAGAAGAAGGAAATTGGTCTCATGATTTATGAGTTTACACAGACGAACTTTCGCCTGTTCTCCGCCGGAGAGAACTCTTACCTGACTTTCAATGTGCTTTGTGGTAAGACCGCATTTTGCTAATGCGGAGCGGATCTCATACTGATTGAAACCGGGGAACTCTTCCCATATTTCTTCTATACATGTTTTTGTATTTCCGGGTTCGGCTTCTTGTTCGAAATATCCGATCTGAAGATAATCTCCCTGATTTACCTGACCGGATAAAGGTTTTATGAGTCCTAATATGCTTTTCAGCAGAGTGGTTTTTCCGATGCCGTTAGCTCCTATAATAGCGATTTTCTGGTCACGTTCCATAGATATGTTCAAAGGTTTGGTCAACGGGTCTTTAGGATCGTATCCTATAACAAGATCTTTAGTTGTGAATAGTATCTTGCCTGAAGTACGGCCTTTGATAAAGTTGAACTCAGGCTTTGGCTTTTCCGCTGCCAGTTCTATTATATCCATATTGTCCAGTTTCTTCTGACGAGACATGGCCATGTTTCTGGTGGCAACACGTGCCTTGTTTCTTGCAACGAAGTCTTTGAGTTCGCTGATCTCCTGCTGCTGACGTTTATATGCGGCTTCCAGCTGAGACTTCTTCATTTCATAGACTTCCATATATTTATCATAGTCACCTACATAACGGTTAAGCTCTTTGTTTTCCATATGGTAGATGAGGTTGATAACGCTGTTAAGGAACGGTATATCATGAGATATGAGTATAAATGCGTTTTCATATTCGTTGAGATATCTTTTCAGCCATTCAATATGTTCTTCATCAAGATAGTTGGTAGGTTCGTCAAGGAGAAGGATATCAGGCTTTTCAAGCAGGAGCTTTGCCATAAGGGCTTTTGTTCTCTGCCCTCCTGAAAGGTCCGTAACAGGACGGTCAAGACCAATATCCAGTAATCCCAATGCTCTGGCAACTTCTTCTACTTTAGAGTCAATGATATAAAAGTCGTGCATAGTAAGCATATCCTGTATTTCGCCAAGTTCATCCATCATTGCCATCATTGTATCTTCATCCGCTTCACCCATCTGATCGCAGATCTCGTTCATACGAGTTTCCATATCAAAAAGCCATGAAAATGCAGAGCGAAGAACATCTCCGAGAGTCATTCCCGGTTCAAGCGCAGTATGCTGGTCGAGATAACCTATACGGCAGTTTTTTGCCCACTGGATGCTTCCTTCGTCAGGCTGAAGTTTGCCTGTGATGATATTCATAAAAGTGGATTTTCCTTCACCGTTTGCACCGATGAGGCCTATATGTTCACCTTTGAGAAGGCGAAATGATACGTCTTCAAAAATCGCTCGGTCTCCAAAACCGTGTGATAAATGCTCTACTGTTAAAATACTCATATTTTTTCCTCGTTTTT
>JAFQKJ010000141.1 GCA_017397005.1 Bacillota bacterium | reverse complement strand
TGTTTTCGTTTGGCGGAGGTTTAAACCTCTATTTAAGCCTCTCTTTTAAATCTTATCTCCGCTTTAAAGAGGTCACCGTCGATCTTTATATTCAAAGTTCCTCCCTGTATTCCAACAAGGTTCTTTGCTATATTAAGACCTAATCCGCTCCCCTCAGAGCTTCTTGAAGAATCTCCCCTTACAAATCTCTCCATGAGCTCTTCTTCACTTATATTCAGTTCCTCTTTGGAAATATTTTTGAAGGAGACGACTGCTTCATCCCCTTCCTCTGACACGTCTACATACACTCTTGTGCCTGGCTGGGAGTATTTGCATATATTGCTCATCAAATTGTCTATCGCTCTCCAAAGAAGTCTGCCGTCTGCAGTTATATATACATTTTCTCTGCCGGTTTTGTTTCTGAGGATAAAATCAAGCTCGCTGCTTTCAAACCTTTCTTTATACTCTCCGGCCGCTTGATTGATTATCTCAAAAGTGTCGGTTTTTGTCAATTCGACTGCCATATTACCGGTAGACACCTTTGATGCCTCCACCACATCTTCAGTAAGCTTCTTCATCCTTGCAGCCTGCCTTGACAATACTTCAACATACTCAGATGCCGCTCCTTTCAGTTCTTCTTTTCCAAGCAGATCCACATAATTTATTATAGAGGTCAGAGGTGTTTTCAAATCATGAGACACGTTTGTTATGAGTTCGGTTTTCATTCGTTCACTCTTCATCCTCTGAGCTACAGCTATGCTTATTCCTTCTCCGATATTGTTAAGGTTCTCTCCGTGTTCTTTAAAATCAAAGATCATTTTTTCTGTTTCTATTCTATACTCGTCATTTCCTGAAGCCAGCTCTCTTGCACCCTTCTGAAGTTTTTTCATGCAAAGGCTTACATAAAGAAGCGCCGCCATCAGCATCAGAAAAATAAAGAATGCAAAGAGAAAACCCTCTCCTGATCCAACACCTGCACATATGACCATGATCCCCAGCGGTACGCCGGCCGCCAGCATGGTTTTCCACACCAAAGGGATCCCCATAAAGGCTTTTTTCATAACCCGTCCCGTAAACTTTGATACTTTTATACATATTCTCCATATATATAGCGCAGCCTTCCAAATAAACCTCAGCACAAAGAAGATCAGAGTATTTCTCCACCAGCCGCCGGTCTTAACTCTGGTCGCTGTTGAAGCAAGGAGCCCTGTGATCAGTACAGATATTAAAAACACTCCGCTGCCGCAAAGCACGAATATTCCGGAGTTCATGCTTTCTACTGCACTGTATGTTATACGATACCAGCTGTCTTCCAGCACTATACCTATACAGACTGTCACACCTATAGCCGCTGCTGTCACAGCCGCTGTAAAGATGTCCAAAGGTATCCTGTCTATCGGGTTCAGTGTAACTCCCTCTCTGTCTTTTCTGTATCCGGCACAGCTCATCATGCAAAACATGAAAAGCAGCATTGCTCCAAAGCAGCACAAAGTTGCAGGCACCAGCACGTCCATATTTGGCTGAATAATGTCAAAACCTTTTTTAGCCCAGTATACTCCATCTTTAGCTGTAAGAGGATCGGACACATAATACTTTATAACATATTCTCTGAATCCGTCTGAGACTTCATGCTCTCCGCTCACGCCCACCTTTTCAGGCATATAAGTAGCGCCTAAAAGTGTTTCTTCTGCACCTTTTTCACTTTCCGCTGTTTGGTATATTTCTATACCTACATTACAAACTTCCGGATCAAGGTACTCCAAACGATCCAAGGTAAGCTGAATATCCTCTTCAGAAGCCTGCATCAAAGCTTCAGATGTACGCCATACTGCTGTCTCCGCATAACTTCTGCACTGTTCAGATTTATAGAAATCGCTTTCTTTGTCATACCCGCAGCTCATTCCAAATCCCCATAAAGATATGCATATAACAGAAGCTGTCATAAGCGCTGCAGTCAATATAAACAATATAGTTTTTACTATAGGATTTCTTTTTATATCATTCAGATCCATTTCTATCCCCCTGTTTAAAATTTTTCGATCTTATATCCCTGTCCCCATATCACCTTCAGATATCTTGGTTCTGAAGGTTCTATCTCTATTTTTTCCCTTAAATGTCTGATGTGTACTGCCACAGAGCTTTCATTGCCTATAGGGTTTTCTTTCCACACCCGCCTGTATATCTCTGCTCCGGAGAACACTTTCCCCGGATTTTTTATAAGCAGCAAAAGTATACTGTATTCTATAGGAGTAAGAGAGATCTCTTCTCCGTCTGCCAGCACCTTTTTTTCCTCATCTTTAACACATATTACTCCGCACTCATAAGTGCTGCTTTCTTCCCCTTTTATGCTTCCCAGCATCGTATACCTTCTCAGATGAGACCTTACTCTCGCCAGCACTTCCATGGGATTAAAAGGCTTTGTGATATAATCATCCCCGCCGATATTAAGTCCAAGGATCTTATCCGTATCTTCTCCTTTAGCGCTCAGGAAAAGTATAGGGATATTATGAGTTTCCCGTATAACTGCTGTCGCCTGTATACCGTCCATATCCGGCATCATTATATCCATAAGGACCAGATGAATATCGTTGTTTCTAACGATCTCCACAGCTTCTCTTCCGGTATATGCTTCGTATATTTTATAGTCCTCCGAGGACAGATATATCTTCAGTGCAGATACTATATCTTTCTCATCATCGCAAATAAGGATATTATGCATAATTTCTTCCTCCCTTTTACGGTTTTATTCTATAGCAAATCACTTTAAGAAAAAAGCTTGCAAATTATTAAGATTTCTTTAATTACGCTTTCATGTCATATTATCTCCTCGGGTTGAATTGGATTTTCTCGTATAGTAAAATATTTATAACTAAAGTGATATCTCACCCTGAAAAGGAGGTAAACATATGAGCATGAATTCAACACCCTCTTCCGAAAGACTTCATATCGGCTTTTTCGGCATGAGAAATGCGGGAAAATCCAGCGTTGTGAATGCTGTTACAAATCAGGAAGTTTCTGTTGTCTCAGCAGTTAAAGGAACTACTACAGATCCGGTTCAGAAGGCTATGGAGATCCATCCTATAGGGCCTGTCCTTATCATAGACACCCCGGGTTTTGATGATGAAGGAGATCTGGGAGAACTTAGAGTAAAAAGAACGAAGCAGATCCTGAATCGTTCCGATGCGGCTGTTCTTGTTATAGATTCCACTGCCGGAATGAGCAAAGGAGACAAAGAGCTTCTGGAGATTATAAAGGATAAAGGCCTGCCTTACATAGTTGTTTATAACAAAACAGATCTTATAGAAACTTTAGGAGCCCCGGATCCAAGAGATCCTGTTGAGATCGAAGAAAAAGAAAAGGCTGTTAAAGTCAGCGCAGAGACCGGCGAAGGGATAGAAGAGCTGAAGGAGCGGCTCGCTGCTGTAGCTGCGAGCTCCGCGGCTGAGGAAAAGAAGATCGTCAGCGACCTGGTCAGCCCCGGAGACTTTGTCGTTCTGGTCATCCCTATCGACAAATCCGCTCCGAAAGGCCGTCTCATCCTGCCTCAGCAGCAGGTCATCAGAGACCTTCTCGATGCTGGGGTAAACGTATTAACTGTAAGGGATACAGAATACCGAGCTGTCCTTGGCAAAATGATAAAAGACCCTGCTTTAGTCATAACCGACAGTCAGGTGTTCAAAAAAGTAAATGCAGAAACTCCAAAGGATATCCCGTTGACATCCTTCTCTATACTTATGGCAAGGTACAAAGGCTACCTTGATGATGCCATCGAAAGTGTTACAGCTATTAAAAATCTTAAAGACGGGGACAAGAACCTTATCTCCGAAGGCTGTACTCATCATCGCCAGTGCGAAGATATCGGCACAGTTAAGATCCCTAACTGGATCAAAGAATTTACAGACAAGGATATCATTTTTGAAACTTCTTCGGGTAAAAGCTTCCCTGAAGATCTCTCAGAATACAAGCTCATAATCCACTGCGGCGGCTGTATGCTCAATGAAAGAGAAGTTGACTACAGGAGAAACTGCGCACAGGATCAGTACATACCGTTCACAAACTACGGCACAGCCATCGCTTATATGAACGATATTCTAAAAAGAAGCCTTGAGATAATACCCGGCAAAACCAAGCTCCTTAAATGATCATCAAAGGATTTGACTTTTAAGTGCGGTCGAACTATTATATATAGTACGACCGTACTATTTTTTTTAAGGAGAAACTTTATGTCACAACCAAATGATCCAAGACTGAATGCTCTCGCTTCAGCACCGGTAAATAAGTTAATATGGAAATTTGCCATCCCGGGTATCATAAGCTCTGTGGTAAATTCCTTTCACAATATAGTAGACCAGGTATTCGTAGGCTGGGCCGTAGGAGACTTTGGTATAGCCGCCACTAATATAGCCTTTCCTTTGGCAACCATCATAACGGCTGTCTCTGCCCTCTTTGGAATGGGGGGTGCTGCGAAATTCAACCTGGCTATGGGAGAAAAAGACACTGAAACCGCGAAAAAAACTATGGGAAACAGCCTTATGCTGGTAACTGCTGCAGGTCTGCTCATGGCAATACTTGGACTCATCTTTCTAGAGCCTATGCTTTACCTTTTCGGTGCCACCGATGCCATATTGCCTTATGCTAAACCTTATGCGGCAGTGATAGTATCAGGCCTTCCTTTTGGTATGTTTGCCACTACCGCCTCATATTTCATACGTTCAGACGGCAACCCGAACTTTGCCAGTATAACACTGCTCTCAGGGGCTGTTTTCAATATGATATTCGACCCAATATTATTAATACTCCTTAATAAGAGCATTGCAGCCGTAGCTTTGGCCACAGTTCTCGGTCAGGTCCTTTCTTTCTCCTTGGCACTGTACTATTTCATCAGAAAATTCAATGCCTTCAAGATCGAAAAAAGGATATTCGCTCCTGCAGGATCTGCCATTAAAAACATCTGCGCTTTGGGATCCGCAATATTCTGCAACCATATTTTGATGACAACTGCCAATATCATTCAAATGAATTCTCTAAAGTTTTACGGAGCTTCCTCTATATACGGAAGCGAAGTCACTATCGCCGCGGCAGGAGCATCAGGAAAAGTGGTCATTGTACTTATGTCCTGTGTTATAGGCATAGCTTTAGGCTGTCAGCCTATATTGGGATTCAATTACGGAAGCAAAAACTATGCAAGAGTAAAACAGACATATTTCCTTGCTATACGATATGCTACCACCATAGCTGTAATAGCTTTCCTGCTGATACAGCTATTCCCAAGAACCATTATGAGTATCTTCGGTTCCGAGGACCCGCTGTTCTATGAATTTACAATACGATACATAAGGATATACCTGTTCATGACTTTCATAAATGCTCTTCTGCCGGTAACTTCTACCTTCTTTACTTCTATAGGCAAGGCAAAGCTGAGTTTGTGGATGTCACTGCTTCGTCAAGGGCTGTTCCTTATTCCACTCACCCTTATACTCCCATTAGTGTTGGAGCTTGACGGTGTATTGTGGGCAGGTTTTGTATCCGATGCACTGGCCGCAATGGTAGTTATAATCTTCGCAAGAAGAGAGTTAAAGAAAATGCCTTCGGGGGTGTGACATGAAAGGAACCAGAGAAAAGATACTTTTAGAAGCAAAACACCAATTCAACAAAAAAGGATACAATTCCGTTTCCATAAAAGATATAGCAGATGCCTTGGGCATCAGTAAGGGCAATCTTACATACTATTTCAAGAAAAAAGAGGATATAGTTGAGGCCATCCTTGAGATGCCTACGGATCAAACTCCGCCTTCAGCACCAAGGACTTACGAAGAGCTCACGGCCTTCTTCGAAGACATGCAAAGCGTGGTGGAAAACAACGCTTTCTACTTCCTTCATCACGCACAGCTTTCTCAGCTTTCAGACTATATACGCAGGAAGCAGTCTGAGGTATACACTATCAACTGTAAGAAGCTTTTAAGCTGTTTTGAAAAACTTAAAGATCAGGGGATTTTCCGCGAAGAGGCTTTTGAAGGGGAATATAAATGCATCATAGATTCTCTTTTGATCTCCTGCATATACTGGCTGCCTTTCTGCGAGATCAAAGGTATATCGCCTTCAGAAAACAGCTATAAAGCTCATGCAGAAAACACGATAAAACCGATAAAGAAGTGATTAAAAGGAAAGCCGTACTGCACTTGCAGCACGGCTTGATTTTTCCTTTTTACTGAAAACGCTTTTCCACTATTTGATAGTGATAACTTCAGCTCTCTTGATAGTTTCTTCTGTAACTTCCTGACCGATACCAGGGAGATCCGGACATGTGTAGTAACCGTCTTTTGGCTGGTAATCATATTTACACATTTCGATGTTTTCTTCAAGAAGTGCAAACTGATGATGTTCATGGATGAGGAAGTTTGGAATAACTGTTTCAAGGTGAAGAGCTGCTGCAATAGCGATAGGTCCGCCGCAAAGGTGGAGCTGTACGCCAACATCGTAGATGTAAGCCATATCGCAGATCTTCTTACCTTCTGTGATACCGCCTGTGTTTCCAAGGTCAGGCTGGATAACAGCGAGAGATCTGTCTTCCATAAATGGTCTGTATCCCCATCTGCTGTAAATTCTTTCACCGCTGGCAAGAGGAATTTTAACCTTGTTTGAAATTTCCTTAAACAGAGACTGGTTAAGAGGCTGTGTAGGTTCTTCATAATAGAAGCATCTGAGATCTTCTATTTCTCTTGCAAACTGGATCGCTGTATTTGTATTTGTCTGTGAATGCATTTCAACGATGATATCCATATCGTCGCCGCCTGCTTCTCTGATAGCTGCAACTCTTTCTACACCGATCTTGAGCATATCATATTCAAGGAGCGGCGGATAATTCCAGTTCCAGTTGCCGTCCATATCTACGCCGAGAGGGTCTACTTTTACGCAGTTGTAGCCTTCAGCCATAGCTTTTCTTGTAACTTCGGCATATTCTTCAGGATGAACCAGGTTCTTGCTTGTTTTTCCCCAGTCAAACTGTACCTGGCTGGCATATGTTCTGAGTTTTTCGTTTGTTTTTCCTCCCAGGAGCTGGTAAACCGGCATATTGCACACCTTACCTTTAATGTCCCAAAGGGCAATATCTATAGCACTCATTCCGGCAAAGATGACAGTACCTCCGCCCTGTCCCCAGAAAGTACTTCTGTGGAGAGTGTCCCAAATTTTTTCACTGTTAAGAGGGTCCATACCGATGATGATCTGGCAGAAGTCTCTGCAGATACCTACTGCAGCGTAGATAGCATCAGAATATGCAAGCCCGATCTCGCCGTATCCTGTTATGCCTTCATCAGTATTAACTTTAAGGAAGATAGGATTCCAAAGTGTTCCGTCGCAAGCTCTTCCCCCGGTGTTAGCTTTAATGATATCAATACTTGTGATCTTCATAGTTTTTCTCCTTTATTGATTACGAACTGCAATAACTACCATTTATATTATATTATTCCACAAATAAAAATTAAAGAAAAAAATACAGACGGAAGTAATTATCTTATGTCAATTACCTCCATCTGCTATCCTTGCGATGTATATATTTCCGGTAGTTTCAGGATCTCTATCCTTTATCACATAAAGCATGGTGGACACCGATGTCCCCGAATTCTTATAAGAGTAATATCCTATTCCTTCCGTTTCTGATATGAGTTCCTCGGCCTTTCCTCCTTTAAGGTCTATTGTATAGACCTGATTTCCTTCACCGCATATTATGATATGGTCTTCAAGAAGGCTTATCCCCCAAGGTTTTGAGCTAAGCTTTTGAGCAAGTTCTTCCGGCACAAGATCCCATAAAGAAGAAGTTTCACCGGTCTTTCTGTCGAAAACGTATACCTGAGTTTTGCTGTAGTCTTCTTTATATACTATAAACCTGTCGCTGCCGTATACCGAATAGGTTTCATCCTCCAAAAGGCTCTCGGTTTCATAATGATCTCCGCCGTTAAGATCCATGCACCTTATCATAAGCTTTCCGGTCCTTTTATCTTTATAGGAATAAGCCGTCCAGCCTCCCAGCACTGCTCCGTAGTCCTGATTGCCGGAGGTTTCATATATACCATATCTCATCCCGGTCCTCAGATCTGCAACATTCAAAAACTCTTCTTCATACCAGCACAGGTAGCCTTCTCCGCAAAACAGATTAAAGTCAGAGCTTTCCGGATCCGCTGAGGTTATCCTGATCCTTTCTCCCGTAGCACGGTTTATCCGGTTTATATGACCTTCCCCATTTTTCACCGCGGCGTAATAAATATACCTCTCATCACAGCATATAGATCCCTTTTGCTCTCCTTCCGATACAGGTATATCTATCCTTCTCTCCAGTTTCCCGTCAGTATCCATCACACTGAAAGTATATATCCCAATATCAGTCTTTTCCTGAAGGAATACAGCTCCCCCTTCAAAAATCCCGTAATCCGACACAGGGTATTTTTCCGCTCCGGGTACATCAAACATCTCGAAGGACGAACTTATGCCTGATCCTATAGCTTCTTCCACTTTATCCGGCAGTGCCGATGC
>JAFQKJ010000019.1 GCA_017397005.1 Bacillota bacterium | reverse complement strand
TGGTGTAAGAGAAGGTGTGCCGAGAGAGATGGCATATAAATTAGCGGCAAATGCTGTTTACGGAAGTGCCAAAATGATGCTTGAAACGGGATTTTCTCCCAGTGTAATGAAAGACATGGTATGTTCTCCCGGAGGAACGACCATAGAGGGAGTAGCAGCTCTTGAAGAGGGCGGTATGCGTCATGCTGTTATAGACTGCATACACAGAAGTACTGAGAAGACAAAGAGACTTGTATAAATCCATCTGCCTATAACGAGGGGTAAACGATATGAAAAAAAATACTAAAAAAATAAGTGCGTTTTTTATGGTCATATTGTTGATTGCAGGAATGTGTGTGTCTGTATCAGCGAGTCAGGATAGAAAGTCTGTAACTATCCTTTTCACTAATGACCTTCATTCTCACTTTTTGCCTGCAAAGGATGATAATGGCGAAGAATATGGCGGATATGCACGCCTTATGACAGTGATAAATGAACAAAGAAAAGAGCATCCGGATGCATTACTTGTTGACGGTGGAGATTTTTCCATGGGCTCTCTTTTCCAGACAGCCTATGCCACATCTGCCCTTGAACTGCGTATTATGGGTGCTATGGGCTATGATGTTACAACTTTCGGTAATCATGAGTTCGATTACCTTCCTGAGGGTCTTGCTTCAATGCTTTATGCTGCAAAGGAAAGCGGAGACAGTGTGCCGTATATAGTTGATGCCAATTATTTACCTGCTTATGATGACAAAGCTATGATCAAAGCCTTTGAAGACTATGGTGTTAAGGACTATGTAGTTATTGAACGAGGCGGAGTGTACTTTGCTGTTTTCGGTATTTTCGGATATGATGCTGACGAATGTGCACCCAATTCAGGTATGGTAATGGAAGAACCTATAGCTAAGGCTCAGGAAACAGTTGATAAGGCGGTTAAATACTGTAAAGATACATATAATGCTGACCCGGTTGTTATATGTCTTTCCCATAGCGGAACAGAAAACGGCGAGGGTGAGGATTACGAACTTGCAAAGGGTGTAAATGGTATAGATGTAATAGTATCAGGACATACTCATACTGAGTTGAAAGAGCCTATTATTGTTAAGGATACCTATATCGTAGGTGCGGAAGATTACGGTAATTACCTTGGAGTAATTGAGCTTACAATAGAAGGTGGAACAGCAAGTCTTGATGATTATGAGCTTATTCCCATAAATGACAGCGTTAAAGATGATGAGAAGATAGCTGCGCTTATTGAGATGTATAAAAAAGATGTTGAAGACAATTACCTTTCAAAATACGGTGTATCTTTTGACGAAGTGCTTGTTGATAACCATATAGAATTTGATACAGTTGGTGAAGTTTATGCTACCCAGCATGAATCTACTTTAGCAAATGTATTTTCTGATGCCTATAAAAAAGTGGCAGAAGATGCTACAGGTGAAGAGATAGATATGGCTTTAACTGCGGCGGGAGTTATAAGAGAAAGCCTGCCTTTAGGCGATGTAACAGTTTCAGATGTATTCAATGCAGCATCTCTTGGTGTAGGTACGGAAGGTGAGCTTATTAAAGTTTATCTTACAGGAAAAGACCTTAAGAATGCACTTGAAGTAGATGCTTCTGTTCAGCCTATTATGGATAATGCACAGCTTTTCTGTTCAGGTGTTGAATACTCATTTAATACAAGCAGGATGATATTCAATAAAGTGGATTATTCTGCTTTAAGACGTAATGACGGAAGCCTTGAAAAAATTGATGATGATAAGCTTTATTCTGTTGTTACAGGTATGTATGTGGGACAGATGCTTGGTGCTGTAAAAGATAAGTCTTTCGGACTGCTTGAGATAGTGCCGAGAGATAAGGAAGGAAATCCCCTTGAGGCGGATGAGCTTGTAAACTATGTTATAAAAGATAAAAACGGAAATCCTGTAAAAGAATGGTATGCAATAGCATCATATCTTAAAGCAATGGACGGAGATATGGATGAAAAATATGAAAGCCCTGACGGCAGGAAGGTAGTTTATTCAAGCCATAACCCTGTTAAACTCATTAAAAATGCCAATAAATTTACGTATATTGTTATAGCTGTTGGATTAGTTATTGGACTTGCTGCTGTGACCGTAGGATTCCTTATTAAAAAAAGAAGAAAACGTAAAAATAAATAATAATGTTTAAAGTCTCCCTTGTTTTTCAAGGGAGATTTTTATTTTGCTGTGGGAACATATATGTGAGGGGAGGAATAGTATAAAAAAGAAAAATAAAAAGGAGCTAAAGCATGAAACAGATGTATGACGATTATTATAAGCGTTATCCTAACGGAAAATGCGGATGCAACGTTAAAAGAGAAATGACTCCATCGCCTGCGGCTGAAACTGATACAAGCTGTCGTGATTGTGTTTATGAAAAAATAGGCTATGCACAGGCCTATGTACCCTATCAGGAGGCAGGAAGACTTTTCTCGGGAGAGGACTCTCTTGTTAACGGAACTGCTTTCCCTGAACTTGTTATGCCTTACGTTAAGGGTAGAAATATTAAATTCTTTGGCGGGGAGGCGAGGGTATGACGAGAGACGAGCTTTTAAACGAGTTAATGGAACTTGATTTTATGGCAGTTGATATTGCACTGTATCTTAACACTCACCCCGATGATATGGAAACTATCGAAGAGTACAACAAGGTAATAAGAGCGGCCGATGTTGTGCGTGAAAAATATGAAACTATGTATGGGCCCTTATGTTCATTCCGTTCAGTAAGCGGAAAAGAAAAATTCGACTGGATAGACGATCCATGGCCCTGGCAGAAAGCGTTTAACTGAGAAGGGGGTATTTGAAAGTGTGGATATATGAAAAAAAGCTTGAATTTCCTATAAATATTAAAAAATCAGATGCCAGAATGGCGAAGGCTATCATTGAGCAGTATGGTGGAGGAGATGGAGAACTTGCAGCTTCCTTAAGATATTTAAGTCAGAAGTTTGCGGCAATAACTCCGGAAGCAAAGGCAACATTAAATGATATCGGTACAGAGGAACTTGCTCATCTTGAAATGATTGGTACTATGGTCCATCAGCTTACACGAGGACTTACGGAGAAGGAGATAAAGGATGCAGGTCTTGACCCTTATTATGTTGCCCATGGCCTTGGTATTTATCCTTGTTCGGCAGCAGGTGTGCCTTTTACTGCAGCATACATCCAGTCAAAAGGAGATCCTATGACAGATTTATATGAAGACCTTGCGGCGGAACAGAAAGCCAGAAGCACCTATGAATATCTTTTGGATCTGGCAGATGATCCTGATGTTATTAAACCTCTTGCATTTTTAAGGGAAAGAGAGATAGTCCATTTCCAGCGCTTTGGCGAGGCTCTTGATAATACACGAGATCATCTTGCAAATAATCATTACTTCTTTATGCAGAAAAATATATGTGATAT
>JAFQKJ010000140.1 GCA_017397005.1 Bacillota bacterium | reverse complement strand
TATTTTGCTTCCAGTTCTCTGAGTCTGTTTTCGTATTTGCGATCTTTTGGAAGGGCAGCTTTTTCCTGTTTAAACTCGTTAAAAGTTTTTTCCATCTGTCCGGAAGCGATGAGAAGATCAGCAAAGCTTCTTGTAGTTATTGCGTAGCCTTCATCATTTACAAAAAACAGAGTAGCGGTAGAAGTCAGTATTTTATTCTCTCCGTAAGCTCTAAGTACGCTGTGAACTGATCTTGTGTACTGAGAGACTTTTTCGATTGCATCTTCAAACATTTTATCACATCCTTTTCAGCTATTTTAACAGTTTACAAAGGTTTTATCAAGTATAAGGGGAAGGTAAAGGAAGAGGCAAAGGTGTTGGAAAACCTATGGATTTATGATAAAATAACCCACATCAGGCAAGAATAACGAGAAAATATCATAAAATAAACATATAGTGAGGTTATTTAAAATGAACGTGATAGTAATAGGCGGCGGTGCTTCCGGCATGGTGGCAGCAATCGAAGCAGCCAGAAAGGGCGCTAATGTTAAACTGATCGAAAAAGGGGAAAGATTAGGGCGTAAGATTCTGGCAACAGGCAATGGAAAATGTAACTACAGCAATAAGGACTGCAGCGAAGAAGCATATAACGAGGATGCAAGAGGATTTGTAAAAACCGTATATTCAAAGGTTTCTCCTGAGGAAACGGTTGAGTTTTTTGACGAACTTGGGATATATCCTCGTCTTGAAAGCGAAGGAAGACTTTATCCTGCTTCGGAGCAGGCGGCTTCTGTGTGTGATGCTCTTAGATTTGAGGTAGAAAGGCTTCAGAACATAGAGGTTATAACACAACACTGGATAAAAGGCCTTTTAAAGAGAAAAGAAGGAGGCTTCTATGTGGTTTCCCATAGAAATCTCAGGCTTATGGCGGAAAAAGTGATCATGGCATGCGGAGGAAGAGCAGGAAGCCAGTATGGTTGTGAAGGAGACGGACATGCTCTGGCAGAAGCGCTGAATTTAGAAGTGATAGAGCCTTGTCCATCTTTGGTGCAGCTGACTTCAAGTGAAGATTATTTTAAACAGCTTAAAGGTGTAAGAGCTAAGGGCAAAGTGACGCTTATCGAAAAGGATGCTCATGGAGGAGATCCTAAACCTGTGGATTCGGAGGAGGGCGAGATCCAGTTCACAGAATTTGGATTATCAGGGATATGTATATTTAACCTTAGCGGAAGAGCAAACAGGCTTATGCATGAAAAAAAGAAGTGCAGTATAGTGATCGATCTCTTCCCGGAAATAGAAAAGGAAACATTTTATGAAATGCTGAAGGTACGTCAGCAAAGATCTGCTCATAAGGATTGCGAGGATTTTCTTAACGGACTTATCAATAAAAAGCTGATCCCTGTAGTTATGAAAGGCAGCGGAGTGAAAAAGCTCAATGAAAAAGCAGACACTATAACAGAAGAACAGCTTAGAATGATAACTCATAAATTAAAGGCTTGGGAAGTTGCAGTATCAGGATCAAAATCCTGGACGGATGCTCAGTGTACATCAGGGGGAGTGGAACTTTCTCAGATAGATCCGCAAACCATGGAATCAAAACAGTATCCGGGTCTGTATTTTGCAGGAGAAGTTCTTGACGTAGATGGTAAATGCGGCGGATATAATCTTCAGTGGGCATGGAGCAGCGGCATACTTGCCGGAAGATCAGCAGCGGAGAAGGAAGATGCTTAGGATACATGAGGTCAGACTGGAACTTCATGATAAAAAAGAAGAGATCCCTGTAAAGATAGCGAAAAAGCTTCATATCAGGGAAAAAGATATCCTTGAGTGGAGGATAGTCAGAGAATCTGTTGATGCAAGAAACAAAAACAGCATCAAAAAAACATATACAGTGGATTTTAAAGTGAAGGATCCGGAAAGTATTTTAAAAAAGAATAAGAGTATAAAGCCTGCGGAGGATATTACTGCTTATCCGGAAAAAGAGCTTTCTGAAAATCTCGCAAAAGAAGCCATGAAAAACAGACCGCTAATAGTTGGGTTTGGCCCATGCGGGATGTTTGCGGCGCTTTATCTTGCAAGAAAAGGATACTGTCCGGCAGTGCTGGAAAGAGGAAGAAAGATAGAGCAGAGGATCAAAGATGTGGAGGCCTTTTGGGAAAAAGGAGTCCTTATCCCGGAATCCAATGTGCAGTTTGGGGAAGGCGGTGCCGGAGCATTTTCAGACGGTAAACTGAATTCCGGTATAAAGCACTCTTACAGGACGAGATTCGTTCTTGAAGAACTGGTAAAGCATGGGGCGCCGGAAGAGATCCTTTATAAACAGAATCCTCATGTGGGGACTGACATTTTGAGAAAAGTAGTTGTGTCTGTCAGGGAAGAGATAATATCTCTTGGAGGAGCTTTTTATTTTGAAAGCTGCATGACGGGATTTGGGACAGAGAACGACAGCCTTGTATTTGCTGAGATCAACGGAAAAGACCATCTGCCGGCTGAGGTAATGGTGGCGGCGCCGGGTCACAGTGCGAGAGATACTTTCAAGATGTTTAAAGACTCAGGTTTGGAAATGAGTGCAAAAGCCTTTTCCATAGGTGCAAGGATAGAGCATCCTCAGGAACTTATTGATATAAGTCAGTATGGTTCAAAAGAGGCGGCAGATATTCTGGGAGCTGCGGATTATAAGCTTTCATATAAATGTTCAAACGGCAGAGGTGTTTATACCTTTTGTATGTGCCCGGGAGGATATGTGGTGGCATCTGCATCTGAAGAGGGCGGCGTAGTGACTAATGGGATGAGCTATCATTCCAGAGACGGCCGAAACGCAAACAGTGCTCTGCTGGTAAGTGTTGAGCCTGAGGATTTTGATTCAGATGATCCTTTGGCGGGTATAGAATTTCAGAGAAAATGGGAACAGGCGGCATTCATAGCCGGAGGCAGGAATTACTGTGCGCCGGCGCAGAAAATCGGAGATTTTCTGCAGGGTGTTCCGTCTGAAGGCCCGGGAGAAGTTCAGCCGGAATACCGGCCCGGGGTCAAATGGACCGATATATCCCCGTGCCTGCCGGCCTTTGCGGTTTCCGCAATGAAAGAAGCTATCCCTAAGTTTGGAAAAAAGATAAAAGGATTTGATATGCCTGATGGTATATTAACGGCAGTGGAAACAAGAAGCTCATCTCCTGTAAGGATCATAAGAGATGAGGATCTGCAGACTAAAGTAAAGGGGATCTTTCCTGCGGGAGAAGGAGCAGGATATGCCGGAGGGATAATGTCAGCCGCAGTAGATGGTATCAGAGTGGCGGAAAAAATCTGCAGCCTGTGGGCTCCGCCGTTACAGGAGGAATAAAGAATGAAGTTTTATTTTTTAAGACATCCGGAAACCGTGGCAAACGAACGAGGATTGATCTACGGATGGGAAGATTATGACTATACCGAGAAAGGTCGGGAAATGTACGAAGCCATGCCGGAAAGGATGGACCAGTATAAGTTTGATAAAATATATTCCAGTCCTCTTGGAAGAGCTCATAAGCTGGCACAGGCAATAGGGGACAGAAGAGGAATGGAAGTTATTTCCGAAGACAGGATAAAAGAAATGGGATTCGGAGAAATGGAAGGTATATCTTATCTCGAAGCCAGAGAAAAATATCCTGATGTAGTGAAAAATCTTTTCGGAGACGTAGAGAACTTTAGAGTCCCGGGAGGCGAAAATGCAAAGGATGTTGCTGAGAGAGCAGAAAGCTTTCTGGATGAGATCAAAGAAGAAGACGGATCGGTTCTTATAGTGACTCATGCTATGCTGATGCATTCAGCTATGTCCTGTCTTTTGAATATGCCGAGAAAAGAAATGTGGCATTTCAAAATAGATCCATGTATGGTGGTCCGTATAGACTATAAAGACGGTTACGGTGTATTGAAATCAATGATCCCTTACGAAGAGACCGATGGAACATATATCGCTGATGTAAAATAAGAAATATCCCAAAAGTATTACTTTTGGGATATTTTTTCGTTAAGGATAATTATTTTATAAGAGTGCTTCCTGTCATTTCCTTAGGCTGCGGTATGCCCAGTATTTGAAGCATAGTAGGAGCGATGTCTGCGAGGACACCGTCTTCTCTAAGCTGAACATTATTTACCTGATTGCTTGCCACAAGGAATGGAACTTTATTTACTGAGTGAGCTGTTACTACACCGCCTTTTTCATTGAGCATGCAGTCACAGTTGCCGTGGTCAGCCGTAATGAGGACAGTGCCCTCTTTTTCCAGTACGGCATCAACGATAGAAGGTACGCATTTATTTAAAGCTTCGATAGCTTTGACCGCAGCATCAAAGACGCCGGTATGTCCAACCATATCAGGGTTGGCGAAGTTAAGGATGATGACATCGTAAATATCATTAGAGATCGCTTCTAAAACTTTTTCTGTAACTTCGTAAGCACTCATTTCAGGCTGAAGGTCATAGGTGGCAACTTTTGGAGAAGGGACCAGTATCCTTTCTTCATTTTTATTAGGGGCTTCAACGCCTCCATTGAAGAAGAAGGTGACATGAGCATATTTTTCTGTCTCTGCGATCCTGAGCTGATGGAGTCCTTTGGATGAAAGATATTCTCCCAAAGTGTTTTCCAGTTTTTCAGGAGGAAAGGCCACAATAACATTCGGCATTGACGCATCATACTGGGTCATGCATACGTATTTTAAGTTTTTAGGTGAAATTTTTCTTTCAAAACCTGAGAATTCTTTATCTACAAAAGTTCTTGTGATCTCTCTGGCTCTGTCAGGTCGGAAATTATACATAACTACAGCATCATTATCTTTGATCCTGCCGGTGATCTGTCCGTTTTCGGTTATGATAAACGGCTTAACGAATTCATCGGAAGCATCGTTGCTGTAAGAATCTTCTAAAGCTGCAAAAGGATCTTCTGTCAGGACAGCATCTCCTAAAGTAAGAGCGTCATATGCAAGGACGACTCTTTCAAAACGGTTGTCTCTGTCCATTGCATAGTAACGGCCGGACACTGTTACAAGCTTTCCTGTGCCGGATTCTTTCATATAATCCTGGATCTGTGCAATATATGTTCCTGCAGATCTTGGAGGAACATCTCTACCATCGAGAAAAGCATGAAGGTAAACTTTGGAAAGACCGTTTTGTTTTGCAAGATCGATGAGGGCAAACAGGTGGGTCATATGGCTGTGAACGCCGCCGTCAGAAAGCAGGCCCATTATGTGCAGTGAGGAATCGTTTTTCTTTACATGGTCCACTGCTTCCAAAAGAGCTTTATTTTCAAAGAAATCTCCGTCTTTAATGGACTTTGTTATACGAGTAAGTTCCTGATAAACAATACGTCCGGCACCGATATTAAGGTGTCCCACTTCTGAATTCCCCATTTGTCCATCAGGAAGACCTACATCAAGACCGGAAGCTCCCAGAAGAGTATTTGGATATGTGTCGAATATTTTATCAATAGAAGGCTTGTCGGCATGAAGTATTGCATTGCCGTATTTCTGAGGATTGCATCCATAGCCGTCCAGGATCATTAACATTAAAGGTTTAGTTTTCATTTATGAATCTCCTTGGTGGTTGATATATCTTGTGCGGCTTAATTATAGCATAAAACATCAACATATGTTAAACTAAATTAACTTAAAGTACAGGTAATGTGTGTAAACTGCATCTTGATGCGAAGGAGGTACCCTGTGAAATGGAATGAAGCGCAGTTAAGCGCAATAACCACCAGAAACAGCAATATATTGGTGTCCGCAGCGGCAGGCTCGGGTAAGACGGCGGTCCTTACCGAAAGAATAAAAAGCCTGGTCGTTTCTCAGGATGCAGGCATAGAGGAAATGCTGATAGTGACATTTACCAACGCGGCAGCGGGGGAAATGAGGGAAAGGATATTTAAAGGGATATCTGAAGCCATGGAGGAAGAAGGGGCTGATGTGTCCTATCTTCAGGATCAGCTTGACAGGATAGGAAATGCCAATATAAGCACATTTCATGCGTTCTGTCTGGAAGTGATCAGAGAGTATTTTTATCTGACAGAGCTGGCGCCGGATTTTAAGATATGTGACGATGCTCAGAACGAGACTTTTTCTCAGGAAGCCATGGAAATCATGCTGAATGAGATGTTTGAAAAAGAAGAAAACAGCGAGTTTTTGAATTTTGCCTCCAAATATTCCAAAGCCAACAATGAAAAAGACATTGGAAATATGATAACGATGGTATATAAGTTCATCAAAAGTCTTCCGGATCCTTTTGGCTGGTTAAACACAAAAATAGAAAATCTCAAAAACAGTGCAGATGAAACGGAAAGAAATACATATACCGATGCCTGCGTTTTAAGGGATATGATCATTAGATATGACAAAATATTTGTAAGTAAAAAATATTCCTCCAATCAGCTCAGTTTTAACGACGTGGAGCATTTGGCCCTGGAAATACTGGCTTACCCGGAGCCGTCCCAAGAATACAGAGAAAGATTCAAATATATTTTTATAGACGAATATCAGGATACCAATGAAGTACAGGAGGAACTTATAAACCGTATAAAGCGTGATGACAACCTGTTTATGGTAGGGGATGTGAAACAGAGCATATACCAGTTTCGATTGGCGGATCCTCAGATATTTATAGATAAATATAAAAAATACAAAACCGGGAATGAAAAAGACTGTATAAAGATAGACCTTAATCGCAATTTCAGGAGCAAGCCTGATGTCCTCAGCTGTACCAACAGGGTAATGGAGAGGATAATGACGGAAGAATCTTCGGGAATAAGCTATGATTCAGATGCTAAGCTTTATCCGGGATTTGATCACGGAGAATTACTCAAAAATGGACCGGCTGCAGAACCGGTGATATTCGACATGATCGTAGAAAAAGATGTGAAAGAATCCCTGTCTCTTGTATCACAGGATACAGAACCTGTCAAAGGAACAGAGATGGAGGCTTTGTTTGTATGTCGCCGTATAAAGGAAGTATTGGGAAGAGAATACTTTGATGTAAAAAGCGGGAAAGTTAAGACTGTAACTCTGGATGATATCGTAGTTCTCCTGAGATCATATAAAGGTTCAGCAGAAACATATCAGGATGTATTTCAGCGAGAAGGGATACCTGCATATATAGAAGGAAATGACGGATATTTTGAAACGGTAGAGATTTCTGTATTTGCAAACCTTTTGAAGATAATAGTAAACAAAAGACAGGACATACCGTTGTTAAGCGTTATGCGCTCTGCAATGTTTCGTTTTACTGCAGATGAAATGAGCTCTATCAGAGTTTTTAGAAAAAAAGGGCTGTTTGCTGAAGCTTTTCTGGATTACTGTAGAGAGGGAGAGGATCCTGCGCTGAAAGAAAAATGCTGTTCCATGTTGAAGAGACTGGAAGAATGGCAGGACAGATCGCAGTATATGTCTTTAAAAGATCTGCTGTGGATGCTGCTGAAGGAATCCGGATTTTATGATTTCGTAAGAGCGTTGCCTATGGGAGCACAGAGAGTAAAGAACCTCAAGGCATTAGTAGAAAAAGCGGAGAAATATCAAAACAATACCTCTCAAAACTTAACAGGATTCATAAAATATTTAGAACTGCTGGAGCTCAATTCGGCGCCTATGACATCTGAAAAACCGGCTGGTGACAAAGAAAGCTATGTAAGGATGATGAGCATTCATAAAAGCAAGGGATTAGAGTTCCCTGTTGTGATAGTGGCAGGCCTTGGAAAAAGTTTCAATCACAGAAAAGCATCCTCGGAGATAAGTCTGGATAAAGATCTGGGTTTCGGCTTAAGATTCAGAGACGATAAGAATAGATACAAGATGAAGACTCAAAGGCAGCTTGATATAGATGATAATGTTAAGGCTAAAGAACTGGCAGAAGAAATGAGGATACTTTATGTTGCTATGACCAGGGCAAGAGAACAGCTTATCCTTATAGGTTCTGTGAAAAAACTTGATGATAAACTTCCGGGTAAAGATAAAGAGCCGCTGGAATGTACCTCTTTTGTTGAGTGGCTTGCAGGGCCTTTGCATGAAGCTGATGTCTCGGGAGAAGCAGTTTTTAACATACACAGAGGATTTCCTTGGAAGTTTGAAGAGGAAGAAGGGGCAAAGAGTCTGGCGAATGGACAGGAAGACAGGTCCTTAGAGGAGGAAGATCAGGCTGTAAAAGACAGGATATTTGCAGAATACGATTTTGAGTACAAGTACAAAGAAGCCTCGGAAATGCCTGCAAAATTTACTGCTACGGAACTGAACAGAATAATGAAAAACGGAGAAGATCCAGACACAGATATTCCTGTGACCAGGTCATTGCCTCAGGGCAGGCAGGAAAGAAAGCTCAGTGCGGCGGAAAGAGGGACTCTTACTCATAATGTGCTTCAGGAGCTGAATTTTGCCGGCACAGGCACGGTGAAAGAAATTGAAGCTCAGATAGAAGGATTGGCTGCAAAGGGAATAATATCTCAAGAGGAAGCCGGTGAAGTCAGAGGAGACTGGATATTCAGATTTTTTGAAAGCGGTCTTGGCCGCAGGTTAAAAAAAGCCAAAACTGTATACAGGGAAAAACCTTTCCTTTTATGGCATCCCTGTGATGAAAAAAGCGGCAGCATAGTTCAAGGTATAATAGATTGTTTCTTCGAAGAAGAAGATGGATATGTACTTATAGATTACAAAACCGACTACATTCCTCAAGAAGGCAGGGAGGCAGCTCTTATGTCAAAAGCCGAAGGGTATAGGACTCAAATGAGCATTTACAAAAATGCCATAGAAAGCTCCGGCGATAAAAAAGTAAAAGAGGCATATCTTTATTTCCTTTCTGCAGGACAGGAAGTCAGTATATAAAAATACCCGGCATCTCATAAGAGAGCCGGGATTTTTTGCAAGATTTAGGGACTGTTATAAATAACAGTCCCTAATTTTAATTATGTAAAGATTGAAATGGGTTATTGATTAAACAATGCCCTGTGCCATCATAGCGTTTGCAACCTTTAAGAAACCAGCAATGTTTGCACCTGCAACATAGTTGCCTTCCATACCGAACTGAGCAGCAGCTTCTTTACATTCTTTGAAGATGTTAACCATGATGCCGTATAATTTAGCATCAACTTCTTCGAATGACCAGTAGTATCTCTGGCTGTTCTGTGCCATTTCGAGACATGATGTAGCAACGCCACCAGCATTAGCAGCTTTAGCAGGACCTACGATTACGCCGTTTTCCTGTAAGAACTTGAGAGCTTCGTTTGTTGTAGGCATGTTAGCACCTTCGCAAACGAATTTTGTTCCGTTTGTAACGATCTTCTGAGCATCTTCGATGTGAATTTCGTTCTGTGTAGCACATGGGATAACAACGTCAACTTTAACGCCCCATGGTTTTTCTTTTGGATAGAATTTTGCGCCTGGGAATTTTTCAGCATAAGGTGCGCAAACGTTCTTTCCGCTAGCTCTTAATTCGAGCATGTAGTCGATCTTTTCTCCTGATACGCCGTCTTCATCATAGATGTATCCGTCTGGACCTGAGATTGTAACAACTTTAGCGCCGAGTTCTGTAGCTTTTGTAACTGTACCCCATGATACGTTACCGAAACCTGATACAGCAACTGTCTTGCCTTTAAGAGTTTCGCCTGAAGCTTTGAGCATTTCTTCTGTGAAGTAAACGATACCGAAACCTGTAGCTTCTGTTCTAGCTAAAGATCCACCCCAGCCTACACCTTTACCTGTGAGTACGCCTTCGTATCTGTTTACGAGTCTCTTGTACTGTCCGAAGAGGTAACCGATTTCTCTTCCGCCAACGCCCATGTCACCAGCAGGAACGTCTGTGTCAGCGCCAACGTGTCTGTATAATTCTGTCATGAAGCTCTGGCAGAATCTCATAACTTCAGCATCGCTCTTTCCAACTGGGCTGAAGTCTGAACCACCTTTACCACCGCCGATAGGAAGTGTTGTAAGTGCGTTTTTGAAGATCTGTTCGAATCCTAAGAATTTGATAACTGAGAGGTTTACTGATTTGTCAAATCTGAGACCGCCTTTGTATGGTCCTAAGCATGAGTTGAACTGTACTCTGAATCCTCTGTTAACCTGTACTTCGCCGTTGTCATCAACCCAAGGAACTCTGAACATAACCTGTCTTTCAGGTTCGATCAGTCTTTCTACGATCTTAGCTTCAACCCATTCAGGATGTGCTTCGAGAACTGGTTCGATAGTTGTAACAACTTCTTCTACTGTCTGGAGAAATTCAGCCTGATCAGCGTTTCTCTGTTTTGCGATTTCGATGTACTTCTGTGCAAGTGCTCCCATTTCTAACATCTCCTTTAAAATTTTATTAAGTTTTGGTTATGAAAACCTTTACAAACAAATATTAAACCTGTACATGTGACTTGTCAATAGCTGTCAGCCAAAAAATAAAAAATTCCATTAAAAGTGACTTATGCCGAAAAAATCACGAAAAAAATAAAAGGAGAGAGCTTTTATTCTATTCTGCAATATACTGTAAAAAGGTCCGCCGCTCCAATACTTCAAAATTTCTCGTGTTGATTAATTTAGATAATTTTAATATAATAAAATACAGTGGGAAAAATTATATGGAGAATGTAAGGAAAGGAGGAAAACATGGAAAGAAGTCTTGAAATAATCTTTGAACTGATCGAAGAGAAAAAATATGCCCTTGTCAGAGAAGAGCTTCTGGAAAACAATGAAGCGGATATCGCAGAGATCATCGAAGAAATAAACGATGAGCTGGGAATAGAAAAATCCGTGATATTGTTCAGGATGCTGCCGAAAGATATTTCCGCTGTGGTGTTTGCTTATCTGTCGTCTGACTGTCAGGTAGATATAGTAAGCGGCATCACCGTAAAAGAAGTACAGAACATCATGGAGGAAATGTCTTTCGACGACATGATCGACGTTCTTGAAGAACTCCCGGCAAACGTAGTTGACAGGATACTTATGAGGACCGATAAAGAAACTCGAAAGCTTATCAATCAGTTTTTAAATTATCCGGAATCATCTGCCGGAAGCCTTATGACTATTGACTATATAGGGCTTAAAAAAGAGATGAAGGTAAGAGATGCGCTGCAGTATATAAAGATCCACGGTATGGATCAGGAAACAGTATATACCTGTTATGTGATGGATGCGGAAAGACATCTTCAGGGCATCGTTTCTCTCAGAACTCTTGTAGTAAGTGAAGGCTATGAACTGGTCAAAGACCTTATGCATGAAGATTTTATATCTGTAAATGTAATGGATGATCAGGAAGAAGTAGCTCAGCTGTTTAAAAAATATGACTTCTTGGCGCTGCCTGTAGTTGATAAAGAAAACCGTCTTGTAGGTATCATCACTTTCGACGATATCATGGACGTTATCGAAGAAGAAACTACGGAAGACTTTGAAAGAATGGCCGGTGTCATGGACGACTCTGACAAGGAATATCTGGACATCAGCGTAATGAAACACATCAAAAACAGGGTGCCGTGGCTTTGTCTGCTTACGGTTTCACTGATGATAACGGGCGCTATCATAGCTCGGTTCGAGCTGCTGCTGTCTCAGGCTATCGCTCTTGTAGCATATATGCCGCTTCTGATGGGTACCGGGGGAAATACGGGAACTCAGTCAGCAACACTGATAATCAGAGGTATGTCATTAGGTGAGATAGAACTTAAAGATGTGGGTAAAGTTCTGTGGAAGGAATTCAGGATCAGTGCGGTCATAGGTATAGTGCTTGCTGTAATAAACTTTGGCAAGATAATGCTTATAGATGGAGAGACTATGCTGGTGGCCCTGACAGTTTCCATATCCATCCTTATAGTAGTAGTATTTGCGAAGCTCATAGGGGGACTGCTTCCTATGGCAGCAAAGAAAATGAAAATAGACCCTGCATTGATGGCTACACCGATGATCTCATCCATAACGGATATGGTGTCGGTAGTGATTTATTTGCTTCTTGCTACAGCCATTATGGGAATAACTATATAAAAACAGGCCGGCTTTGCGCCGGCCCAATGATATTTTTGGAGGTAAGAGATGCTTAGAGCCGCACTTGGCAGCAGAGTCAGAAAGATAGACGAAACTGCTATAAAAGAAAGAGGGATACCGGGGATAGAACTCATGGAGAGAGCAGGGATCTGTTTGACCAGAGTGATCCTTAATAAGCTGAATGAAAGTGACGGAGATACAACAGTTATAATCTGTGGAGCCGGCAACAATGGGGGAGACGGTTATGTGGCTGCAAGGCTTTTGAAAGAAGCGGGAAAAACAGAGAAGGTTTTTTCTGTTATACCTGTAGGAAAACTCAAGGGTGATGCAAAGATCAATTATGAAAGATACATATCTTTGGGAGGAAATGTTATACAGACCGAAGACGAAGAGAGTTTCGATTTGCTGGAGGATGCTTTAGCTGGAGCGGATATAGCGGTAGACAGCATTTTCGGTACCGGGATAAGCAGGCCTGTGGAAGGAAAGGCAAAAAGAGTCATAGAAATCATAAATAACTGTAAAAAATACGTTATAGCCGTAGACATACCTTCTGGAGTAGGAGCTGATGATGGAAAGATATACGGCATATCCGTAAAAGCTGACAAAACAGTAACTTTCCAGCTCAATAAAGCCGGCATGCTGGCGCAGCCGGGAAGAAGCATGGCTGGAGAAATCGAAATAGTGGATATCGGTCTTCCGGAAGATCTGTGCAGAGAAGAAACCGAGATCGTTTATATGGCAGAAGAAGATGATGTAAAAGATATGCTTCCTAAAAGGGATCTTATGATGAATAAAGGCGATGCGGGCAAAGTGCTTATAGTTGCAGGAAGCAAAGGTATGGCAGGGGCTGCCGTGCTGGCTGCCAGAGCAGCATATAAAAGCGGAGCAGGACTTGTGAAAGTGGCTGCAGTCTGGGAAGTGGTGCAGGTGATACAGGCAGCTGTTCCGGAAGCAACATGTTTAATTCTTGGAGAAGATGTTAATACTAATATCAAGCTGATCAGTAAAGAAGCGGAAAGTTATGATGCGGTAGTGGCTGGCCCGGGGCTTGGAAGGTCTGAGGCGGCAGCAGAATTGGTGGAACATATTATAAAAAACATATCAAAGCCGGTGCTGCTGGATGCAGACGGGATAAATCTTATTTCAGACAAAGCAGATATTTTAAAGGAAAGTGCGTATCCGTTGATAATGACGCCGCACCCCGGAGAGATGGGAAGGCTTTTAAAGATGTCTGCTAAAGAGATCAACGAAGATCGACTGCGTATCGCACAATCTTTTGCTTCGGAATATAATGTAACATTGGTACTCAAAGGTGCGGGAAGCATCATTGCCTGCCCGGACGGAGCTACCTTTATAAATGCTACCGGGAATCCGGGCATAGCTACCGCTGGAAGCGGAGATGTTCTGAGCGGTATTGTCGGGGCATTTCTGGCAGCAGGATCTTCTGTGAGAAACAGTGCAGTGACAGGGGTTTATGTACATGGTCTCAGTGGAGATCTGTGTGCTGCAGAGATTGGAGAATATGGTACAACAGCATCAGATATTGCAGAGTTTGCCGGAGTGGCTTTGAAGAAATTGACTGAAACAGAATAAAGATATATACTAATAGTTACGAATCAGGATGTCTCATTGTGCCGTAAGATATAAAACTTTGACGGAGCGTGAGTGACTTGATCATAAAAAGAGGAGATATTTTCTTTGCGGATCTGAGCCCTGTGGTGGGTTCAGAGCAGGGAGGATTAAGACCTGTGCTGGTCATACAAAATGACGTAGGGAACAAATACAGTCCAACGATCATAGTGGCGGCCATAACTTCACAGGTAAAGACTAAACTGCCGACCCATGTTGAGATCGGTATGCTGGGCAACGGGCTTACAAGAAATTCGGTGATCCTGATGGAACAGCTTAGGACCATAGATAAAACAAGACTTAAAGAGAAGATAGGACATATAGATGAACCTGCTATAGAGAGGGTTCAAAATGCGCTTTCTGTAAGTCTTGGCATGGGGGGATAAAGGAGGACAAAATGAAAAAGAAAACATTAGCACTGATATTGGCATTGGTAGCACTATTAAGCTTATCCGCATTTGCGGTGTTTGCTGATCCGGGAACTTCAGATGATCCGCTGGTAAGCAAGAGTTACGTGGATGCACAGATAGCTTCTGTAAAATCACAGTCTTCAGGAACTTACAGTATAGTTCATATAGACGCAGGCCAGACAGTTGTCGGAAAAGAAGGAACAGAGATAATAGTAAGATCCGGTGTTGTAACTGCTATCGATAACGGAGCAAACGGAGTATCAGACCTTACGACCGGTAAGGATCTTATGAGCGGAACCGAGATCGGTCTCAACCATCTTCTGCTCGTGCCAAGAGATGACGGAAGAGGAGTAAAAGCCTGGACAGAAGCATATTTAATGGTAAGAGGCGGTTATACTCTCAAATAATCATAAAAAATCAGATGTGTATTGGATCAAGGTCCTGTACACATCTTTTTTTAGGGTAGATTTTTGATTGATAATGATATAAGATAAAGTATTGACAAGAGAGAAAAAAACAGGAAAGAAACAGGGGTAAAAAAGATAGAAAGAGCTTAAACGGAGGGCAAAATGAGATTGATAAAAGAGAGTAAAATAATCGCTATAATACTGCTGATAGCTATTGCAGCATCGGGACTGGTGATAGGCCAGAGATTTTCTGTGGAAAATGCACCGCAGAATGTAGACATCCTCGTGGACTATAACGAAATGGAACTGCTTTCCAAGCAGTCGGAAAATGATATTTCCTGGTGGCTCGAAGAGTTTGCAGATATGGGGATATATAAGGTGGGCCTTACAGAAGAATCTCTGAAAACTCTTACGGATTCAGATCTTCCGATAAAGGCGGAACTGGTTGCAGATCTTAGAAAAGATACTTACTGGATGAGTCAGGCTTCACCGGAAGTCCTTAGCATGATAGAAGAAAACGTTAAAGATGACTTTGACGTTCTTGTTATTGCGGGATCAAACGAAATGTTTGATTTTGTAAACAGAGCCTTTGAAGAAAGGTTTGACGCAGACAGAACGGTTTCTTTAAAAACAGAAAACGGCGGATATATACTTATTGACGGAACGGTAAAAGATTCTCTTTACCATGATACAGAAAAGATTTTTATGACAGAGGATACCGGATTTGTTGAAGAAACCGACATGGTAAGTTCTATCATAATGTATCTTAATTTAGGGCTTTTGCCTGAAAAAGTAAAGCTCATTCAGGATGCCGGATGTAAAGTGGAACCTCGTACGGTAGGATATACCGGCTGGAATGATACACAGTTTTTGAATGATGTTACTTCTCAGTACGAGATCCTGGGAGCGGAACCGGATTACTGGATAATGGGCAGCAAAGCTGTTCCGGGATACGATGACGGCACTGATGAACTGTCAAAATATATAAATGAAAATGATGTAACTATAGGCATAGTTGAGAATACTACTCAGAGACAGAACATTTCTCCTATGGGAATGGATCAGGTTATTTTAGATACGGACTATGATGTTGTGAGAGTGTTTACTGTTTGGCCGTATATCCAGTACAGATACGGATATTATGGATATGAAAACTATGAAGAAATAGAGAATTCGCTGTTCAGAGCTGTAGTTGAGAGAAATATAAGGATACTGTACTACAAGCCTATGAAGGAAACAGACGATGAATTTGCATATATAACAGATATACAGCAGTATAGAGATTCTTTTGAAAATCTTGAGCAAAGACTGGCAAAACACGATATAAGTATAGGAGATGTAAATCCATTTGAACCTTATCAGGTACCGCTTTGGGCTAAGATCCTTGCAGCTGTAGGTGCGGGATGTGCGGCTCTGCTGTGTCTGAAAGCTATATTCCCTATAAGGGAACGCTGGCTGTATCTTCTTTTGGGAATAGGAGTTATAGGCGTATTTGGAGCTTATTTTGTTATGCCTGAGATGGCGGAATTGGCCACATCTTTCGCTGCGGCGGTAATGATGCCTTGCCTGACGGCAACGATACTGGTTCATGAAACTGCCTGGGTAAAAGAACGGCTCAGTGAGAACGAAAGCGTGTTTAAACTCATAGGATTCGGAACAGCGGCACTGATAGGCTGTATCATTCTATCGCTGGCAGGAGCTGTGATGACAGCGGCACCGATATCAAGTATAAACTTCATGCTTGAACAGGATATTTTCCGTGGTGTAAAACTTGCACAGCTTGCACCGCTGGCATACTTTATGCTGGTATTTGTGATAATAGGACTGTATCTGTGGAGTGAAAAGAGCAAACAGACACTGGAACTCAGGGATGTTAAATGGGTACTGAACTATAACATTAAAATGTGGATGGTATTCCTTGCAATGGTTGTAGGTGCGGCAGGAATAATATATCTTGCAAGAACCGGCCATGAAACATCTATCGAAGCATCTTCGTTTGAACTGCTGGCAAGAAATTATCTTGAAGAAGTGCTTTATGCAAGACCAAGGACAAAAGAGTTTATCGTTGCCTTCCCGGCAGTTATGCTGTTCGTATACAGTATGATAAGAAATATGAAGATATTCTCCTTCCTGTTTGGACTGGCTTCAGTTATCGGATTCACATCCGTGGCAAATACATTTATGCATATCAGGACACCTCTTGATCTTGGATTTGCAAGAACAGGATATGCGGTGTTATTTGGTATAATATTAGGTATCATATACATTCTGGTATTAGAAATTTTTTATAGGATCATCAGAAAGAGAGGCAGCAGAAACAATGCATAGGATCGTTATCTCCGGATATTACGGTTTTAATAATATCGGGGATGAGTCTATATTAAAGGCGGTAGTGGAGAATCTCAGAGACCGCATAGAAGACATCGATATAACGGTATTGTCACAAAATCCTCAGTCTACGCGAGAAAAATTCGGAGTTAAAGCTGTGGACAGAATGAGTGTTGCCCAAATCATAAAAAGCATTGCAAAATCAGATCTTTTGATTAGCGGCGGCGGCAGCCTGCTGCAGGATGTTACCAGCAAACGAAGTATCTTATACTACCTTGCGGTAATGTGGATAGCTTTGTTTTTCAGAAAAAAGGTATTTATATACAGTCAGGGGATAGGTCCGGTAAATTCAGGTTTAAACCGGAGGCTGATGATAAGGACTCTCAAGAAAGTCGATTATATAGTGGTCAGAGATGAGGGTTCAAGAGAGTTTCTTCTTGACTGCGGTCTTTCTCCGGAAAAGATGATAGTTACGGCGGATCCTGTAATAAGAATAAAGCAGCCGGATCTGGAGGAAGGCAGAAAGATACTGAAAGAGGCGGATTTTGATTTCGGTACGGATACACCTAAAATAGGGATAGCTGTAAAAGGTAAACTCAAAGATGAAGATTTTCTTTCTGAAGTATGCTGCGGCATCAATGGCCTGATATCAAGATATAATGCAAGGATAGTGCTTATACCGTTTCATTTTTCAGAGGACATGCCTATAACTGAAGAGATCCAGCGCCGTATCGAAGAAAATGTTACCTGTATAAAGAAAAAATGTCTTACAGAAGAAATGCTTTCCATTATAGGGAATATGGATCTTCTGATAGGAGTGAGACTCCATTCCCTGATACATTCGGCTATAATGGAAGTGCCTATGATAGGTATATCATATGATCCGAAAGTAAATTCCTTTATGAAGTCTATGGACCTGAGAGCAATGTGTTCGGTATATGACTTTAAAGGTGAATATCTGCTGGAAGAATATGATAAGGTAATGGATAATAAAGATATGCTTCTCGACAAGGTGAGAAGGAATAAAGGCTTTTTAATTGATAAATTAAACAACAACGAAGTTTTGATAAAAAGGCTGTTGGGAGAGGAAGGTTCAGATGTCTGACAGGATAAAGATCTTGGGAGTCCCTGTGGATATGGTCAATTACGCAGAGGCTTTGGAGCGTTTTAAAAAGTTTATAGAAAAAGACGGAGTAAGTCTTATCGTAACTCCGAATTCTGAAATAGTCGTGAACGCAGGGAAAAATCCGGATCTTATGAGTGCTATTGAACAGGCGGAAATGGTGATCCCTGACGGTATCGGTCTGGTGTACGCTTCAAAAATCTTGAAACATCCGCTGGAAGAGCGGGTGACTGGGATAGATTTTTTAGGGAAAAGCCTTGACTACCTTTCAAAGAACGGGAAAACGGTATTTCTTTTCGGAAGCAAACCGGGTATAGCAGCGAAAGCGGCGGAAAAAATGGAAGAGACTTATCCGGGGCTTAAAGTAGTAGGTACCAGAAACGGGTATTTTAAACCGGAAGAGGAAGAAGAAATTCTGGCAGAAATAAATAATGCAGCGCCGGACCTTTTATGTGTTGCATTAGGCTCTCCAAAACAGGAACTGTTTGTGTTAAAATATAAGGACAGGCTTAAAACCAAGGCTGCAATAGGTGTTGGAGGAAGCTTGGATGTATGGTCCGGAGAATTAAAGAGAGCTCCGGAATTCTACAGAAAACATGGACTTGAATGGCTCTACAGATTTATTCAGGAGCCGTCGAGATATAAAAGAATGGCGGCACTGCCGTTGTTTATGTTAAAAGTATTATTTTCAGATAAAAGTCAAACCAAATGATAATGGAGGAAGAAAAAATGTTAAACGTTGACGAGGTAAGGTTAGCTGCACGAAATATGCGTCAGGATATAATAAAGGCCATTTCTGCAGCGGGTTCAGGACATCCTGGAGGATCACTTTCTGCTGCTGATATTTTAGCAACACTGTATTTTTACAAGATGAATGTAGATCCACAGAATCCTGATATGGCAAACAGAGACAAGTTCGTTCTTTCAAAGGGACATGCGGCACCTGCTCTTTATGCTGCTCTTGGAAGAAAAGGCTATTTCAATGTTGAAGAAATGTATGACCTCAGAAAGATCGGATCTATTTTCCAGGGACATCCTGATATGAAAAAGATCCCGGGAGTTGAAATGTCTACAGGTTCATTAGGCCAGGGTATCTCAACAGCAGTAGGTATGGCGATCGCAAACAAGCTTGACGGTAGAAAATCTAAAGTATACGCACTCCTCGGAGACGGCGAGATCCAGGAAGGTATCGTTTGGGAAGCTGCAATGAGCGCGGCTCATTATAAACTGGACAACCTGGTTGCTATCCTTGATAACAATGGCCTTCAGATCGATGGAAGAAATGACGATGTAATGAAGGTTGCTCCAATTTACGAAAAATTTGAAAGCTTTGGCTGGGAAGTTATGGAAATGGACGGCCATGACATCGAAGAGATCGCAGAAAAGCTTGATGCTGCAGATGAGATCGAAGGTAAACCGGTCATGATCATAGCAAGAACTGTAAAAGGTAAAGGCGTTTCATTCATGGAAGATGAAGCGGGATGGCATGGAAAAGCTCCAAACGCTGAAGAAACCGAAAAGGCACTTGCAGAACTGGGAGGTGAACAGTAATGGCAGATAAAATGGCAACAAGACAGGCTTACGGAGAAGCGCTGGTAGAGATCGGTGAAAAGAATAAAGACCTGGTGGTAATGGATGCAGACTTATCAAAATCAACCATGACAGCATCTTTCAGCAAAGCATTCCCTGACAGATTTTTCAATATGGGTATAGCTGAACAGAATATGTACGGCGTTGCTGCAGGCCTTGCTGCTTCAGGAAAGACAGTAGTTGCAAGTACTTTTGCAATGTTTGCTGCAGGAAGAGCATTTGAAATAATCAGAAACTCCATTGGATATCCTCATCTTAACGTTAAGATCTGCGCAACTCACGCAGGCGTAACAGTAGGTGAAGACGGAGCCAGCCATCAGGCTATAGAAGACATTTCTCTTATGAGAAGCATCCCTGGAATGACAGTGCTTAATCCGTCAGACGGAGCATCTGCAAAGAAAGCTATCGAAGCGGCTATTGAAATGAAAGGCCCTTGCTACGTCAGACTTGGCAGAGCTGCAGTTCCTGTGATCTACGATGAAGATATGGACTTCGAGATCGGAAAAGGAATAACAGTGAAAGAAGGCAGCGACGTTGCTATCATCGCAACAGGTATAATGGTAAATGAAGCCGTTATTGCTGCCGAACAGCTTGCAGCAGAAGGTATCTCTGCAAGAGTTATCGATATACATACCATCAAGCCTATAGATGAAGAGATCATCATAAAGGCTGCTAAAGAAACAAAGGGTATCGTAACAGCAGAAGAACACAGTATAATCGGCGGACTTGGCAGCGCAGTAGCAGAAGTTACAGCAAAAGAAGCTCCTGCAAAGGTTAAAATGATCGGGATCAAAGACAAGTTCGGTCAGTCAGGAAAACCAAATCAGCTTATGGAAGCATATGAGATCACAGCAGCTGATATAGTAAAGGCTTGTAAAGAATTGCTTTAATAATTAAGTAATAAATCTTGACCCTCCTTCATAGATTTTAGTAGTTATACAAACTGTGGAGGAGGGAATTATTTTGAAAAAAAGTACTGCGAATAGGGTGGGAAAGAAAGCGATAATAGGCGCGCTCCTTCTCGTTCTGGTTGTTGCCGCAGCGGTAGTGGGATGTTCAAAACTGAAAGGAGACAGTTCAATAGAGTTTACTTCACTTGCTTCTGAAGATATACCTAAACAGCTTGCGGAAGAAGTGATGCCGGAGTATCAGCTTTTAGAGAGAGCATTGGCGTGCATGGTGGACGGAAAGGTGTATGTTGCAGCAACCAGAGGCGAAAAAACGACTTCGGGATATGGCGTTGCTATAGAAAAAATCACCTGGGAGGAGATCGATGGGCTTAATAAGATGACAGTATATGCTGTTTTTACCGATCCGGCAAGCGGAGAACTGCTGACCCAGGAAATAACTTATCCTTATGCTGTAGCAGAAACTTCATTAGAGATACTTCCTGATGAAGTAGAACTTAAAGTACAGTACGCAGAATGATGAAATAATGACGAGTATTTGTCAAAAACTGCATAAAAGTTGAAAAGAAGAATCGCTAATGGTAAAATTTTACATATCGTTAGCGGTTTTTGCTGTTCTCAGAAAGGAGATTTTTAGGGATCATGATAAGCAGAGATACGTGTCCTATGCCGCCGTTGATTACTGATAATAAATCCCGCTCAATAGGTGTTATAGGTACGGAACAAGGAGCGGGAGCAAGTTTTATATGCGAGCTTCTTGAAAGAGAACTTAAAGCCGGAAAGTGTTTTGCATTGCATCAGGATAAGAGCGGATTCAATATTGTGGACATGGGAGAATATAAAAAAGAGCAGGACAAGCCTGCTCCGGAAAGTTTGATCATAGTTGTCGACGGGAGTTCTTGTTCAGACGATAAACTTATAACTGCATTAAAGATAATGAAAGATCAAGGGAAAATACTGGCGGTGATCTTTAATAAATGCAGCAGTGACTTTGTACAATCAGAAGATCCCCATGGAATATATGAAGGGATACCTTGCTTCATGATACCGATGATCCAGACAAACAGATTTACAGAGCTGTATAATTTTATTTTTTACAGTTGATAAATCCAGATTCTGTAAGAATAAGATCCATTGGCACGTCGGTTTCGTTTACAGGAATAAAAGGTCGGATCTGAAAGTTATAGCAAAGTCCGATCTTTACAGCATCAGGGATATTCGGGAGAAAGCGATCGTAATATCCTCTCCCGAAGCCAAGACGGTTTCCTGTTTTATCAAATCCTATGCCGGGCACCAGCACAGTATTTATTTCGGTTGTGTCAGCTTCTCCGCACAGGGCAGGGTCGGGTGAAAGGATCCCGAAAGAATCTTTCGCGAGGGTGTGAGGCCCTCCGTATTCATAAGGGATAAGATCATCGCCGGAGGTTTTGGGAAGTATGATCTTTATACCCATATCAAACAGTTTGTCTATAATAGTCCATGTGGGCATTTCATTTCTGAATGATGCATAAAGCATTAAAGATTTGCCTTCAGGAATTTTGGTGAATTCGGAATTTAAAAATAATGAAGCCGCAGCATTTCCTGCAGCGATGATTTCGTTTGGAGATAAGGCATCTCTTTCTTTTAACAAATTGTGCCTAATTTGTGTTTTCATATGAAAAATATCCTCTATATAGTTTTTTTGATGAAAATTTTGTGACAAAAGCATAAAGTTTTGTGAACAATTGGTGTTTTTACAGGCTTTTTTGTAGAAAAAAAGTTAAAATAATTATATAATAACCATTATTCATGTCAATTATTTGGTGAAAGAAAAGGACAAGGAAAAATGATAGAATTCCAGAACGTTACAAAAAAATACGGGAATAATGTGGCAATTGAAAACCTTGACTTAAAGATAGAAAAAGGAGAATTCGTGTTCCTGGTTGGACCAAGCGGAGCAGGGAAATCCACTTGTATAAAATTATTGCTTAAAGAGATCGAAGCCGATGAAGGGATCATCTTTGTTGGGGAAAGAGAAGTTACAAGCCTTCCTGCCAGACTGGTTCCTGCACACAGAAGAAATATCGGGATCGTATTCCAGGATTTCCGTCTTCTTCCAAAGAAAACGGTTTATGAAAATGTCGCATTTGCTATGGAGATAATCCATGCTTCTAGAAAAGATATAAAAAGACAGGTGCCTCAGGTGCTGAGCCTTGTGGGTATCAGTTCAAAAGCAGAGCAGTATCCTCATCAGCTGTCAGCGGGAGAACAACAGAGAGTGGCTATAGCAAGAGCTATAGTAAACAATCCGTCTGTACTTATCGCGGACGAGCCTACAGGAAATCTTGATCCGGATACGGCTTGGGAGATCATGGAGCTGATCAAGACTATAAATGAAAAAGGGACTACTATCGTAATGGTTACCCATGCAAAGGATATCGTTGACAGAATGGGTAAACGAGTAATAGCTATAGAAAAAGGCAGAGTAGTCAGAGATGCAGAGGGGGCGTATAGAGAAGATGAGAGCATTTAGTTATACCATCAGACAGGCCTTCGCTCAGATCGGAAGAAATAAAAATATGAGTACCGCATCGGTATTTGCCATTACTGCGATGATGCTCATCCTGGGACTATTCTTCACTCTGATGGTAAATGTTAATCTTATGGCTGAAAATGCAGAAAATCAGTTTGAAACCATCCAGGTGTATTTAGAGGATGAGGTGAGTGCAGAAAAAGCATTGGAAATGGTGGATGAAATAGAAACCATGGAATATGTTGCAGATGCAAGATACATCACTAAAGAAGAAGCACTGGCTATAATGAAGACCAGATGGGGAGAAAATTCCTATCTCTTGGACGGGCTGGTGGACAATCCATTCCCGGCAACTATTGAGATCACTTCTACAGATCTTCAGTATGAAGGAGAAATAGTAAAAGCTGTAGAAAAGATGCGCGGTGTTGAGGAAGTTAAATTCCATCAGGAAACTATAGATAAGATCCTTACCATCACAAGATATATAGAAACGGGAGCTTTAGTACTGATAATCATACTGGTCATTGTTTCCATCATCGTTGTATCAAACACAATAAAACTTACTGTACATGCCAGAGAAAAAGAGATCCAGATCATGAAATATGTGGGAGCTACGAACTGGTTCGTAAGAGGCCCGTTCCTGGTAGAAGGTATAATAATCGGATTTATCGCATCCATCATTGCTGCGGCAATAGTAGGATTTGGATATTATCAGGTAGTTAAACTGTTTGCTGAAAAAGTGCTTATTATTTTCAGCAGCGGAATGGTTCCGTTTGAATTCATTATTCAAAACATCGTAATAATATTCGTGGCATTGGGAGTATGCATAGGTTCCTTGGGAAGTATCCTTTCCATGAGAAGGTTCCTGCGTGCATAGAAAGGAGATACACCAACAATGAAGAAAAGATTAACCATAGCTGTAGTAATGGTCCTGATACTGTCACTGGTGGTGGGAACAGCAAGTTCATACGCTTTAACAAATCAGCAAAAACTGAATAATTTAAACCAGCAGCTTTCTGATGCAAAAGCACAGCTGAATGCGTCAAAAAAAGAAGCGAACTCACTTACAAGTCAGATCAATTCTTTAGACTATCAGATCAATGTGACTCAGAATGATATAACTCAGACTATTGCGGACATACAGCAGACACTTACAGACATCGAAAAGAAAAAAGAAGAGCTTGATGTAAAGAGTGCTGAGATCGTAAAACAGAACGAAGATCTTAATGCAAGACTCAGAGCTATGTATAAAAACGGCGAGATCGGTTACATAGAAGTTCTCTTAGGTTCAGGAAGCTTTTCTGAACTGATGACAAATTTAGATATGATCACACGTATCTACAAACAGGATGAAGATTTTATGGATCTTCTCCAGAAACAGTATGATGAGATCGCTGAAACAAAGAGAGAACTGGAAACTCTCAATAAAGAGCTTGAAGTAAAACAGGAACAGCTTGAAGTGCAGAAAGCAGCACTGGAAAGCGATAAGAGCGAAGTCGAAGCTTTAAGAGCAGATGTTCAGAAAGACATCGATGCACAGAATGCATTGATAGATGGACTTAATGCTGCAGCTGCCCAGATCACATCATTGATCCAGGCAGAGCAGAATAAAGGAAACGGAAGCAACGGAAGCACATTGTCAAATCCTACTTTCGTAGGCGGATCTTTCTGCTTACCGGCACCTTCATACACAAGGATCTCTTCCTATTACGGATACAGAATACATCCTATTACCGGAACAAAGAAGATGCATACAGGTGTAGACTTTGCGGCAGCACAGGGTACAAAATGTGTGGCAGGAAACAGCGGAACAGTAATTTATTCCGGATGGTACAGCGGCTACGGAAACACTGTCATCATTGACCATGGCGGCGGAATATCTTCACTTTATGCACATAACAGCGCATTGCTGGTATCAAAAGGTCAGAAAGTATCAAAGGGACAGCAGATCGCTAAGATCGGCTCCACCGGCAATTCCACCGGTCCTCACTGCCACTTTGAAATAAGGATAAACGGAAAGCACACAAATCCGATGCCTTATCTCGGCGGCTGATAAAATGAAAAAATGGATTTTAAATGATCATAGTGGATCCCCTCAATTTGAGGGGATTCATCCAAATATAGCCCATCTTTTATATAACAGGGGAATGCGCAGTGAGGAAGATATCCGAGAGTTTCTTTCCGACGAACCTCTCAGGACTTATGACCCGTTTTTATTAAAAGGAATGCATGAGGCAGTTGAAAAAATCAAATACCATATAGCGAGAGGCAGTAAAATTTGCATCTACGGAGACTACGATGTTGACGGAGTTACAGCGATATGCCTCGTTTTTGAGTTTTTGAAAAACCTTACGAATGATCTTGCTTGGTACATTCCTGTAAGGCATGAAGAAGGATACGGGATAAACAAAACTGCGATAGAAAAGATAAAAAACGATGGAGCAGGACTGCTTCTTTCTGTGGACTGCGGTATTTCTGCATATGAAGAAGTTGAGTATGCAAAGCAGCTGGGGCTTGATGTGATAATAACGGATCATCATACTGCAGGGGACAAAATCGCTGACTGCATAGTGATCAACCCGAAGCAGCCGGGATGTGAATATCCATATAAGGAATTATGCGGATGCGGAGTAGCGTATAAACTTATACAGGCACTTCAGAGGACTTGCGGTCTTGGAAAAAAGACTTTGAAAAAAGGTTTGGATCTTGTAGCCATAGCTACAGTGGCGGATATAGTGCCTCTTTTGGATGAGAACAGGACTTTTGTAAAATATGGATTGAAGGCTGTTAATCATAGTAAAAGACCGGGGCTTGACTGTCTTATCAAGGCAATCGGACTGGACAGTAAAACCATTTGCGCTTCTGATATTGCGTTTATAATAGGTCCACACATCAATGCAGGAGGAAGAGTCGATACAGCAAAAGAAAGCCTGCTTCTGCTCATGGAAACTGAGGAAGAACGCTGCGAACAGCTGGCGCAAAAACTTATAGAAAACAATAATTTGAGAAAAAACCTTCAGATAAAGGGTTTTGAACTGGCCAAAAGCCATCTTCAGGAAAAAAAACCGGGAAATCTGATACTGGTTTCAGGCGAAGATATACATGAAGGTGTTGCGGGAATAGTAGCCGGAAAACTTAAAGAAGAATTTTCCAGACCGGTCCTTATCGTTACAGAGAATAAAGAAACCGGGATATTAAAAGGCACAGGAAGAAGTGTTGATACAATAAATCTGTATGACCTCTTAAAGAGTCAGGAAGATAAACTTGTGAATTTCGGCGGACACAGAGCGGCCTGCGGATTCGCTATTGAAAAGGAAAATCTGGAAGCTTTCAGAGCAGGCACAGAAGAAGAAATAGCAAGGATGAAAGAATCGGAACCGGGGCTTTTGGATGAAGTATTGTTTATCGACGATATTTTAAAGCTTGAGGAAGCAGATAACGATTTTGGATGGATGATAGAAAAACTTGAACCTTTCGGCCAGAAAAACCAAAGACCGATATTTATGGTAGAGAAAGTCTATATCCACGATTTAAAATATGTAGGGAAAGAGAAAGAACACTGCAGATTTTTCATGAAAGATATTATGGGAAATTCTTTGGAGTGCATAATGTTTAATGGCGAAAGTCTTTTCAGAGGGCTTTCTATTGAAGGCAAACTTTTTGATTTTGCCGGCAGAGTTAATATGAATTACCGCGGAGGAACATATAATATACAGTTCATACCTATAGATTTTAGAAGGAGCTTAAAATAATGGGAAAGAAAAGAATAATTGCTGCCTGCTGTATAACCTTTGTGGTAACGGTGGTGGGAACTATCGGATTTATGAGCTTGTTTAATGTGGGAATAGGAGATAAAGCTTTTGTATCTTTGACGGAGTATCAGAAAATGAAAACTGCCGCCACAAGATATGCGGAGTTAGACTCGTTGTACGATTTCCTTGAAGCGAATTATTATGAGGATTTGAATGAGGAAGATTTGGCTTTAGGGATGTACAAGGGACTGTTTGAAGGAACAGGCGATCCATATACTAAATATCTGACCAAGGAAGAGCGTGAAAGCCAGGAAAAATATTTTTCCGGTGAATTTGACGGAGTCGGCGTGAGTATGAATGCTTCAGAGGAAGGATACATACAGATCATCTCTGTTATGGATGACTCGCCTGCGAAAAAAGCGGGAGTCAAGGATGGAGATATCATCGTTGCTGTAGATGACGTAAGATACAGCGGGGAAGAGCTTAGTCAGGCTGCGGAAGCTTTAAGAGGGCCAAAAGGCACTAAGGTCAAAATGACTGTCAGCAGAGACGGGGAAATAATGCATTTTGAGCTTAAAAGAGCGCCGATAGAAGATGTGTCGGTTTATTCAAATGTTATAGAGAATAATATAGGATATATACGCATCACTTCTTTTGTGGCAAATACTTCAGAGCTCTTTGAAGAAGAACTGGCATCTTTGGAAAAGAAAAATGTTTCAGGACTTGTAATAGATATCAGATCCAACGGGGGCGGCCTCGTCAATGAAAGCGTTGAGATCGCAGATATGCTCATGAATGAAGCTGTTGTGGTTTACGCTGAAGACGGTAAAGGTGAAAAAACATATTATAAAACAAAAGACGGAAGAACTCCTTTAAAATATGTAGTGCTGGTAAATAAGGGAACGGCAAGCGCGTCAGAGATCCTTGCAGCCGGCATTCAGTGCAATGAAGAAGGAACTGTGCTGGGAGAAACTACTTTTGGAAAAGGAATAATCCAGAAATCCTGGAGACTTACTAACGGAGACGGGGCAGAAATAACGATTGCTCAGTATTTCACATCTAACGGAGAAGTTATACATAAAAAGGGCATAACACCGGATGTTGTTTCAGAGCTTAAAGAAGAAGATATTGAAGATGGAGTGGTTGTAAATGACCGTCAGCTCCAGAAAGCAATAGAGGTTTTAAATAAATAATGCATATGGATGAAGATAAACTTCTTATTGCCGGGATCGAAGATAAACGAGAACAGTGTGAAGAGCGGTATATGATAACTAATACCGCTTTTCTTGATGTAAGGCAAAGATCTGTGGCAGAAATACATTTGAAAAAATGCACAGCGAAGAATTGGGTCTTTCGAGGGGGCTATCCTCAGGCGGAACGCTGTATACTTATGTTTCTTCCTGAATATGTGGATGAGGATGAGGCAGGACCTTTGTCCGCTGTAAGGATAAACAAGCCTCAGAAAGCAGGGGATCTCAGTCATCGTGATTATTTAGGTGCCCTTATGGGCCTTGGGATAAAAAGAGAGTGCATAGGAGATATACTGGTAAGGTCTGGCGGAGCAGACATAATAGTTTTGGAAGAAATTTGTGATTATATACTGTTGAATTTTTCGAAAGCAGGAAGGGTATATCTGGAGGCAGAGAAGATCTCTTTAAATGAGATACGGGTGCCGGAGCAGAAGTTTAGAGAAAAAATAGATACTGTGGCGTCTTTAAGGCTGGATAATATAATATCTTCTGCGTTTAATGTCCCCAGGACTACTGCGGCGGCGGCAATAAAGTCCGGACTGATTTTTGTAGGAAATATACAGACAGAGAAAGCAGATCTCCAGATCAAAGAAGGAGATGTCATAGCTTATAGGGGAAAAGGCAAATGCTGTCTTGCAGAGATAGGCGGCAAAAGCCGTAAGGACAGGCAGTATATAAGAATAAATATTTACGAATAAGGAAGTTGTATGGAAAAGAATTCATTATCTAAAGACATAAAATTTGCATTGGAAAAATCTATGGCCATAATGCCGAGTTATATAGTGCTTGGGATAGGATTTGGTGTGATGATGTCCGATGCGGGATACTCCTGGATATGGCCGGTACTCATGAGCGTAGCCATTTTTGGAGGTTCGCTTCAGTTTGCGGCAGTAGGGCTCCTTTCTTCAGGTGCATCTGTACTGACTACAGCTATAATCACACTTACTATTCATGCCAGACAGTTTATTTACTCCCTGTCTATGCTGGACAGGTACAAAGGAATGGGAAAATTAAAACTCTATTTGATATACGGGCTGGTGGATGAGAGCTACTCGCTGGTCAGCAGCGACAGTATAATCCCTAAGAACGTAAATAAAAAACCGTACTATGTATTTGTTACACTGTTTGATCAGATTTGGTGGGTAATAGGCTGTGCAGCAGGAGGCCTGCTTGGACCAATAATACCATTTGATACAACAGGCATAGATTTTGCAATGACCGCACTTTTCGTGGTGCTGCTCCTTGAACAGATCCTAAATAACAAAGAAAGAAGACCGGCATATTTGGGAATAGGAGTGACTTTTCTTAGCCTTCTTATATTCGGTGAAGAGATATTCCTGATCCCGGCTATAATCGTTATTACTTTTGTACTGGTAATGCTTAGAGGAAAGATAAAAATAGAAGAGGAGGGAGAAGAATAATGATAGATGTACAGCATTCCCTCATTTTGATCGCTGTAATGAGTGTCCTCACTATGGCTATAAAATTCCTTCCTTTTATAATTTTCCCGGGCGGTAAAGAAACACCTGCAGTGATAAGCTATCTTGGCAAGGTGCTTCCGCCGGCTATGATAGCAATGCTGGTGGTATACTGCCTTAAAGGAGTGTCTGTTTTTACGGCTCCTCATGGCCTGCCGGAGCTGATAGCGGTGGCGGCAGTAGTGGCGCTGCATTTGTGGAAGCGTAATACTTTGATAAGTATCATAGGAGGAACCGCTTGTTATATGATCCTGATCCAAGCTGTGTTTTAAAAACAAGTAGGAATTATAATAGGAAGATCAAAATGGATATCAGAGAATGTTTTGAAAAAGAGCCTGCTATCCTTATGGAAGGGGCTTTGGGAGAACGGTTAAAAAGAGAATATGGACTGACTCTTGATCCTTATGTGGATCTTGGAGCTATGGTATATCAGCCTGCTTCAAAAAAAGCACTTAAAGAACTGTGGGAAGAGTATATCGATATAGCGAGAAAATATGCTTTGCCTTTTATGGCAACTACGCCGACGAGAAGATCCAATAAAACGAGAGTGTATCAAGGAAGATATGATGAAGCTATAATAAAGGACAATGTGGAAAATCTAAGAAGTGTAGGGAAAGCTTCTGGTATAAAAATGTATGCAGGAGGTTTAATGGGGTGTGCCGGAGACGCATATACCGGTAAAGGATGCCTTTCAGAGGCAGAGTCTGAAGTTTTTCACAGATGGGAAGCAGAACTTTTTAAAAGAGCGCAGGCTGATTTTATATATGCAGCTTTGATCCCGGCTTTGCCTGAAGCGGCAGGGATAGCAAAAGCGGTTTCCTATACAGGGCTGCCGTACATAATAAGTTTTACTATAGATAAAAGCGGGACTCTTATAGATGGGACACCGCTGGCGGAAGCTATTGAGTACATAGATGAAAATGCAGAAAAACCGCCGTTATGTTATATGACAAACTGCATACACCCAAGGCATGTTATGGAAGCTTTGGAAAAAGATATCAGCCAAAAGGAGATCGTTAAGAGACGATTCAGAGGAGTACAGGGAAATACTTCTTTGTTATCATACGAAGAGCTTGACAATGCGAAAGAACTTAAGACTGCCGATCCTGAAAGTTTTGCAGAAGATATGTTAAAACTGAAGGACGTAATGGATATAAAAATATTCGGAGGCTGCTGCGGAACGGACAGCAGGCATATGGAAGAAATAGCAAAAAGATTAAAAGGAGAAGTGTAAAGCTTCTCCTTTGCTGATTTTTCTGGTAAACAAATAGACTTTTCTGATTTTATTTGGTAAAGTTTTGCTATGTTTACTAAAAGGAGGAGCAGGCAATGAGAAAAATCTACTCTTTTTTAATATTTCTGACGGTGCTGCTGGCAGGCAGTGTTATGGCTTTTGCTGTAAATATAAATATAGACGGTAAAGGTGTTGAGTTTAACGAAGTATACGGGGAACCTTTTATTGACGCAGCAAACAGGACTCAGGTCCCTCTCAGGATAACTATGGAAAGCTGTGGATGTGAGGTAAACTGGGATGATGCAAGAAAAACCGCCCTTGTTGAAAAAGACGGCATACTGGTAGAAGTTCCTGTTGGATCGAGCTACATTCTCGTAAATGGTGAAAAAAGACAAAATGATACTGTAGCTGTTATAAAAGACAACAGGACTTACCTTCCTATAAGGGCTGTGCTTGAAGCTTTTGGAGCAAAGGTAGACTGGGATCCATCTACACAGACTGTAATCGTAACAATGGAAGGCGATTCCGAAACCGCAGTTGAAAAGAAAAATCTGACGGTGCACTTTATAGATGTTGGTCAGGCTGATGCCATATTCCTTGATTACGGAACTACAGAGATCCTTGTGGATGGAGGAAATAATAAAGATGGGGATACTGTAAGTGCTTACATCAAGCCTTATGTCGACTATTCTTTGGACTATATAATAGCGACGCATCCGGATGCGGACCATGTTGGCGGTCTGGATATTGTAATAAATGATTATGAAGTTGACCAGATCATAGATTCGGGGTTTATAAAAAACACTGCAACAGCGAATTCTTATTATAACGCAGCAGCAGCAGAAGGCTGTGAATTCATCTATGATAAGGATATGACTATAAATATTGGCGGAGCGGTGACTGTCAAAATAATAGAAACCGGGGATAACTATGAAAGTGCTAATGATAATTCTGTAATAGCTTTGGTAAGCTATGGGGATTTCAAATTGCTTTTGACCGGGGATATGGGAAGTACAGTAGAAGAAAAGAATCTTAATAAATTTTCTGATGTAGATGTGTTAAAAGTCGGCCACCATGGCTCCAGATATTCTACCTCTGCGGCATTTCTCAGAATTGTAAAACCGGAAGTTGCGGTGGTCAGTGCTGGGATAGGAAACAGCTATGATCATCCTCACAAGGAAACTCTTCAAAGGCTTTTAGACAGAGGAACAAAGGTTTATGGAACCAGCAAAAGCGGAAATGTCGTACTTACTACCAGCGGATCAGGGTATTCATTCAGTACGAACAAAACTATGAATATAGGAGATGCAGGAGACTTTTATGTTTCAGACGGCAATACCGATGTGACAGTTACTCAGTATGTTGGAAATGCAAATTCTAAGAAGTTCCATTTATCCACCTGCACTTATGCAGAAAAGATATCCTTAGGTAACCGAGTAAATATATCAACCAGAGAAGAAGCAGTAAATAAAGGGTATGAAGCGTGTAAAATTTGCAGACCGTAAAACAAAAGGAGAAGTTTGATACTTCTCCTTTTTTCGTTTAAAATCCTGCAGCAGCTTCTCTTGCCGGGCTGAATATAGATGCAGCCTGTTCTTCTGTAAGGGTAACACCGAAAACAGTTTCGTAGTAGTCGATAGTGTATTCGATTATATCTATATCTGTAAAGAGTTCAGGGTAAACAGTCTTTGCCATCCAAAGGAGAGTGATAGGGGTATCAGCCCCAGGAGTATAGCTTCTGTACATTCCCAGAGGCATTTTATATACCTCTTTTTCTTCTACGGCTTCGATGCCGCTCCAGTTATAGTTGCCTACAGTGTTGTTATAAAGGTCTTCTGGCATTGCAGATGTGAAATTTGATATGAAAATCATTTCGGGATCCCAGGCATATACCTGTTCCATATTGATAGAAACTTGATTTTCCTGAGTAAGTTCTTCGGCAACGTTTATTGCCCCTATGGATTCAGCCCACCATTGGCCGAAGAAATTCGTGCCGGAAGTCATAAGATCTGTTTCGCCGTATTTAAACAGGAAGAATATCTCTTCTTTTTCATCTTCTGGGATATCCTTTACTCTGCTTTGAACCAGATCGTAAACCTTATTGCTGTATTCGGCAACAGCATCGGTTTTGTCGTTGTCCGGGAATATTTGAGAGATGAGGGAGATCCAGTTTTCTAAAGTTTCAATGCAGTCGTAATCCCATTTATTAACTGAAATGCCTACTGCATTAAATCCGGATTCTCTGAGAAGATCGCCGAGGGCGGCAGTTCCTGCACTGTAGAAAACCACATCAGGGTCTAAAAGAAGAAGTTCTTCTACATTTACGTCTGTTCCGTTGATAAAGCTTGTTTCAGCATTCAGGATCTCTGGATAGAGTTCACTGAGAAGTCCGTTTTCTGCAGCACTCATGCTGGTCGGGGTCATGCCTACTATTTTTTCTGCCGAGTCAAAGAATACAGAAAGAACAGAAGGAAGAGGTACTATGTCACAGACTACGATACGTTCAGGATTTACAGGAAGTGTCACTTCATATCCGGCGTGGTCTGTTACAGTTACTGTATCGCCGGTGTTTTCAGCGGATCCGCCGTCTCCTGCGCAGGCAGCAAGGGTGAATACCATAGCCAGAATCGTTATAAAGCAAACCAGCTTTTTAAAATACTTATTCATTGAGAAGTCTCCTTTCAAAATATTGAGTAATATCTTTTACCAAATTTGGTATATCCCTTCTGAATATCCTGCCGGAATAGGCTTCGTGAGGAAGAGGTATGTGTTTTACTCCTTCAGGAATTAGAGGCTTGTACATTGGATCTCCGATCACCATTTTAACGCCTTTTAAAGATTCTGTTATGTCATCTTCTTCAGAAAGACAGGCATCAGAGCCTGACAAGATGCCATCCGGAGTTTCTATTGGTGAGATGACTCTTGCACAAATGCCGTATTCGAGATAAAGAGCAGATGCAAGGGAGCGGGAGGTTATGCTTTCTCCGAATATAACAAGTTTTCTATTCTCCTCAGGGATATCGGGAAAAGCTGTTGTTTCATCCTTTGAGCCTGCAGCTTTTTCTAAAGCTTTCAGGATAAACTCATTAAATTTTTCCCCGCAGGGCGTGCCTGTAACATAAGGTGTACCGTATTTGTTTTTAAGGAATTTAGCGGTTTCAAGACCAACGGATGATATTACTAAGTTGACTTCCGCTTTTCCGGATTTTGCAAGATCTTCAGGGGAAGAGCCCATAGACCAGGTGCTAAGGACATTCCAGCCATTTTCTTCAAAGAATTCTTTCATGGAAGCTACAGAGCCGTTTACTGAAAAATCTAAAGGGGTGGCCCCAAGTATATTCATTGACCTTGGCAGGACTTCTTCCGGGCTGTCCTTTAACATACGTTTTGCATATCCTGCAAGAGCCATACCCGCTCCGCTTATGTAGGAATGCATACCATTTGTAGGAAATGGCATAGTCGGTATGCCGGTGGCATCCTCTATTTCTAAAGCAATAGCATCAAAATCTGTGCCGATCATCATAGGGATAGGTGTGCCGGCAATGGCTATGAACGCCGGTTTGAGCTGATTTGCCGCATCTATTATATCGTCTATGATCTTCTGATCATCTCCCATTATGGCTTCGATCTCAGACAGTGCGGAGATAAATACAAGGCTGTCTGTGTCATACCATCTTGGTTCATCGTGGGTATTATATGTAGAGTTACAACCGGAAGGGTCGTGCATGACTGTCATGCCTCCCAGTTCAAAGAGGGCCGAGCATACTCCGGAAACATCCGCTGTGTATGTTGATAAAAATGCCTGTGTCTGTTTCATATGCAGCTTTCACACCCCAATCCTTTTTGCTGTATTAAACAGCGGGTATCTTTTTCTTCAATAAAAGCTTCGACCATAAGTTTTGCCAGTTTTTCTATGCCGCTGAAACCGTAGTATCCGCCGCCTTCCACGATGTTTACAAAGTTTGCTGTACCGGTAAAATATGCTGCTTTTTGACCTATGGCCAGAGTTTTTTGTTCATAGTTTCTAGGCAGGACTCTCAGTTTTACATGCACTGTTGCGTAGATATCCAAATCAGGGCTGTTTTCTCTAAGCCACAGAAAATCCGGATGGTCATCCTTTGAGAAGGAGTCTGCATAAACTCTTTCTACGTTGAATCCTTTTTCGATAAGGAGCCTTGCCAGACTAAGCGGTCTGGTGGTGGCAGTATAGTCTATAGTTATTGGAGCATCTCCAATGATTTCCAGAGCTTTGCTCAAAGCATAATCCGCTTTTCTTTCATCTTCTTTATCTTCTTTGTATTCTATGCCCAATACCTCGCTCAATTTTTTCATGGCGTTCCTGATCTCGTCTTTGTTATAGGAGAGAGGCAGGTATATATGCTGCTGGCCAAGGGTATTTTTGAGATATTCTCCTCCTGCTAAAGCCGCAGGATTATACGAAATGTTAAGAAAGCTTTCTGCCATCTGCTGATATTCTTCATATGTATTGCACAGAGGGACCTCTTTAAGAGAATATCCGCCTTTTCGGATAAGTCTTACTATGTCGCTGTCGCCGTCAGTAGCGTAGTTGTTGCCTATGATGTTAATGCTTTTTGGATTTATAGTTTTAGGCTCAAGTATACTGTAAAGCTGTCTTCTCATTATCTGGTCCGGAGTCAGACCGCTTTTTCTCATGATAGGGTTCATGTAACAGTCGGTAAAAGCTATATCCGGAAATCTTTTTCTCAGTTCTTTGTAGCATAAAGAAAGATCGCATCCGATAAAGTGGTGTATGCAGCTGGTGTAAACCAGAACTGCCGGAGGCCTTTTCGCAAGCTTATTTATAATATCGCTTACTCCTTCTATGATGAGGTCTTCCATATCCCCTTCAAGCACATTATTTTCTTTTATGGTAACTGTTGAAAATCTATGGGAGGCATTCATTTCTGCTGCTGTTAAAACTACTCCTCTGAGACAATTGGAGGCGCAGACGAATACCTGGTGTGCATCTGGGATCAGCATGCCTGTATGAACTATGTTCCAAGTGCCTCTTGCAGGAGCACCGTATTCCAGACCCGAAACAAAGGGGGCCGGAAAATTTGCTTCTGCGATTTTAACTGCAGCACCGGTGGTGTCATTAGGATCGAATAATCTTTTTAACATGATCACACCTCACAAATTCCCAGAATAGTGTCTGCCAGCTTTCTGTATTCTTCTGCCATTGGGCTGTCAGGGAAGGCTTCTATAACGGTTTTATTCAGTTCTTCTGCATCCTGCACAGTTTCACTTCTTGAAAGGGTCCCAACGATAGAAGTGTTGAAATCCTCTGCCAGCTCCTGGACTTTTTCTTCTTCATTTTTTACGTTTCTTTTGTTGAGGATAAGACCGCCCAAAGCTGCATACCCTCTGTTTTTGAAGTTATCTATGGCCATAGCTATGTTAGCAGCTGCATGTCTTGCCATGTTTTCTCCTGAAGTTATGATAAATACCTTTTCTGCATATCCGCCTCTCATAGGCATTGAAAAACCTCCGCAGACAACATCCCCAAGAACATCGTAAAATACGATATCAGGCTGATATTTTTCATAAGCCCCTTTCTGTTCAAGCTTTTCCAAGGCCGCCATTATACCTCTGCCGGCACAGCCTACTCCAGGAGTAGGGCCGCCAGCTTCTACACAGACAACTCCTTTGTAGCCTATGGTCACCATGTCTTCCAGTTCAAAACCGTCTTTTCTTTCTTTTACAAGATCCAGTACTGTTTTCACTGACTCTTTGCCATGAAGAGTGAAGGTGGAATCTGCCTTAGGGTCGCAGCCTATTTGAAGAACTTTAAAACCTTTGTCTGCCATTGCAGCAGACAGATTTGATACGGTAGTGGACTTGCCTATACCGCCTTTCCCGTAAATAGCTATTTTTATCATATCAATACCTCTCTTTATAGTCGCCTCTTTCAGAGGACATTTCGTAGCCGATTTCTTTGACCTGTTCTTTTAACATCCTGAGACTTTCTCTTGCGTCAGTATCTACTCCTGCTTTATTGTCATACAGAAGGTATTTTTTTCTGATGGACATAGGAGACAGGTTTGGCATTATTACGTTGCAGCCCGCAAGAAGACCTCTTAAACGCCCGTTATCCTGCAGGGAGCCTAAAGCTGTGGTGGCAGGCAGAAGCACGTCAGGCAGCATTATGCGCACAAGGCTCAAAAGGAAGAGCGTGAGTTCCGGGCTTCCTGCCGGATGATCCTTGAAAGGAGTGGCTCCGTGAGGAATAAACGGGCCCATGCCTACCATATGGGGTTTGAACTTGCTTAAAAACATCATATCTTTTGCTAAAAGCTCCGTTGTCTGGAAAGGAGAGCCTACCATCATGCCGCAGCCGGTCTGATAGCCGATTTCTTTAAGGTCATTTAAGCAGTTAAGTCTTGTTTCAAGGGACATTTCCTTAGGATGAAGCTGTGAATAGTGACAGGAGTCTGCTGTTTCGTGCCTAAGAAGATACCTGTCAGCTCCTGCATCATAAAGTCTTTGGTAAGAGTCTTTACTTCTTTCTCCCAGAGACAGTGTGATAGCGCAGTCAGGGTGGGTCCTGCGGATCTCCATAACGATATCTTCCATGACATCGTCATTGTAATAGGGATCTTCTCCTCCTTGTAGAACAAAGGTCCTGTAGCCCAGCTCGTACCCTTCGGCACAGCATATCATTATTTCTTCTTTTGAAAGTCTGTAGCGGACAACGTTATTGTTGGACTTTCTGATACCGCAGTACAGGCAGTCATTTTTGCATATATTAGTAAACTCGATTATCCCTCTGAAGAATACTTTGTTTCCAAAGGTGTTTAGCGCTGACGATCTGGCAAGACTGCAGGAATAGTCAAAGTCATGTTCTGTCCATGTGGACAGGAGATGGTTCCAGTCTTCAAAGGATAGCTGTTTTGTTTCATTTAAAATGTCTATTCGAATCTTATTTGTCTTATCTATGCTGATTCAGCTCCTTTCCATAAGTGGTTTTTACGCTGATCTCCGGCAGGAGATTGAGCTTGTCTGTAAGTGCCCGGATCTCCGTTACAGGAGCATCCAGGAAAATGTTTATCATATTAAAGCCGGCTTTTTTATACGGCATGCCCATTCGGCCGATTATGTATTTAGAATATCTATGAAGGATGCTGTTCACATCTGTAACTATGGACGTATCCGAGACAATGATGGATACTGTAGCTACTGCGGAGCCAGAGGATCCTTTTGTCTGAGTTTGATCAGAGTCTGCTTTTATACCTACTGCCACTACATCCTGGAAGATCTTTTCTTCTGATTCAATGTCTCCGATAACAGCATGAACTCCGAATACTTTTTCTATATTTTCTTCTGTGATGATATCTCTGGTATTCCCGAAAAGATGACTGCCGCCTGGAGAAAGCATCAATGTCTTGTTTGCTCTTCTGAGGGCATGGGAAGGATAATGTGTGTTGAAAATACAGCACACGCCCGACGCCGCAAGTTCTGTTATGGTATCCAGGACCAAAAGCTGATTTTTGAAGTCGAGATTTGATTCGGGCTCGTCCAGTATCAGGACCTTCGGTTCTGATACGAGAGCTCTTGCTATGAGGACCATTTGGAGCTCTCCGCCGCTGATCTCGGAACATTTTGAATCAGCGATCCTGGACAACCCTAATTTTTCTATCACAGCGTCGGCTTTTCTGACATCTTCTTTTGAAGGGAGAGAAAAAACACCTATCTCTACACTTCTTCCAAGAAGGACCATTTCTCTGACAGTATATGCCGAAGAGACCTGTTTGGCTTGAGGAACGTAGGAAAGGGTCTTCCAAAGCTCTTTTCCCGGAAGGTTTCTGAAATCTTTGCTTTCTAAGAGGCTTCTTCCGCTGCTCCATTTAAGGAAACCCATAGTGCAGCGTAGAAGTGTGGTCTTTCCTGCACCGTTAGGGCCTAGAATAGCCACTACATCTCCGGCAGATGCTTCGAAGTTTATATTGTCCAGGACCTGACGCCTGCCGTGCTTATATGTAAAACAGCCGTTTTCAACTTTTATTATCATAAATTCCACCCCCCGCTCTTTTTCATGAGGATTATGAAGAATGGTGCGCCAAGGATGGCTGTAAGAATGGATACCGGTATCTCTGAAGGAGAGATGCTTCTTGCAGCTGTGTCCACCAGTACCATAAATCCGCTGCCTGCCAGAACTGAAGCCGGCAGAAGCGATACGTGGCTGCTGCCGAATCTCATCCTGCAGATATGAGGGATGAGAAGACCTATCCAGCCTACGGGTCCGCACATTGAAACCGATGCAGCGGTTATAGCTGAAGCACAGAGGATGCAGACTATCCTTAGCCCTTTTACGTTTATTCCAAGAGAGGAGGCTTCGTCGTCAGATAATGGAAGAGAATTAAGTCTCCATCTTAAAAGGAAAAGGATGAGTATGCCTAAAATGATGAGAGGGCATCCAAGTGCTATGGTGTTGTATCCGGCAGAGCTGAGACTTCCCATGAGCCAGTAGGTTATGGAAGGAAGCTCTGATTCGGTATCTGCGGAAAATTTAACAAGGGAGACCAAAGCGGAGAAGAGTGAGCCGATAACGATGCCGGCTAAGACTATAGATACTTTATTGCTGTTTCTCCCGCTTCCTGAGATCCAGGTCAGGGCCATGGCGCAGAGTCCGAAAATCAAGGCTGAGGCTTGAACCAGTATAAGGTTTGCACCGAGGAGCAGTGCCAGTGCGGCGCCGAAGCTTGATCCGGATGCCACTCCCAGCGTGTCTGGGGATGCCAGAGGATTTGAAAACAGGCTTTGGAAAATGCAGCCTGCAACAGAAAGTCCCGCTCCTACGAGGAGAGCCATAAGGATCCTGGGGAATCTCATGGTCCACAGGACAAGTTCTGTCTGACCTGAAAGTTCAAAATCAAATGAAAATTTATTAAGTATAGAATGGAAAATTTCTGTTACAGGTACGGAGAATCTTCCTACAGACAGTGCAAACAGGACACAGACTATAGGAAAGAGCACCAGCACCAAAAATTCTATTTTTTTAAGTTTGCCTCGTGAGGCGGCCATATTATCTTTCATAGTGTTTCTCCAATTATAAAAGCCGCATCCTGAAGATACGGCTGTAGGTCAAAAAATACAAACACTTGTGACTTGCGTATCTTTCATCTCAAACAAGGTTTTTGATGTCAGGGCAGCATGATATTCTTTTTTCTTATCGGTTATTTAGTGGTGGAGTATACTGTTTTTGTACTTACTCCCGGAAGCCTTCCTATCTTTCCTGCAAGAGTGTTGATGACATCTTGAGGTGCGTCGATAGCTACACTGATGATGCTTATACCTTTTTCTCTGTAAGGGATCCCCATCCTGCCGATGATGTAAGCTCCGTAGTTGTGGAGATGCTCGTTGATCTCTTCTGCAGCATCCACATTTTCAACTATTATGCCTATAATGGCTACTCTTGTTTCCATGTTACCTCCTGTAGATGCAAAACAAAAAACCGCATCAAAAAGATACGGTTTATTCCGTGTTGCCGCATCTTCTATCTCAATAAAATTTCGATATCAGATTTTCTAATTATATTATATATGGGGATCAGACTGACATCAATGAAATTTTTACAAAATTTCTCATTATTTCCACATCGCTGAACAGAGCCTGAGCCAGAGTATCACTGCCTCCGCCCTTGCCGCCAAAGCCGCAGGCAAATTCCTTGACCAGCTTGCCGCATTTAAGCTTGCTTTTGCCGGAATGAGTAAGCAGCACTGTCATGCAGGAGGTGGAAGAGAGGATCACCGGAAGATCTGTTATCTCCATTATCTTCTTGGCCATAAATTTAAGGTCGTCCAGACTTTGATCGTCGTATTCAAAAGAAACGACTTTTTCTGAGTCAGCAACAAGACGTTCTGCTTCCATAAGAGCGAATTTGGACTTCATAGCGTAAAGATCCCGACGCATCTCGTTGTTTTTATTATCCTGGATCTTGATGTTTTCTATGAGATTATGCTCTTCCGAAGAGTATTTCTTATTAAGAACGGTGATGATATCGTGTTTAAGTTTGTAGTCCTCAAAGGCTCTCATGCCGCATTTGAAATAAATACGGGTCATTCCTTTGTAGTTTTCTGCTTTTATGATTTTAATAAGGCCTACCTGGGATGTATCTGAAGGATGAGGACAGCAGCAGGCAACGCAGTCTATTCCCGGGATAGTAACTATGGAAATATCTTCATCGACTTTGAGCTCTTTTCTTAATGGAAGCTTTTGCGCCTCTTCCTTTGATTCGATCATATCCACTGTGACAGGAACGGCTGAAAATACGGCTTTGTTGGCAAGACGTTCTACTTCATCCACCATTTCCTGAGGCATTTGTTTCATATCTGCATCCAAAGTTGAGAATTCGCTCCCCAAATGGAAGCCTTTGTTTCCTATGCCGTACTTTGTGAACAGAATGCCGGAAATAATATGTTCTCCGCAGTGATTCTGCATATGGTCAAAACGAGTTTCCCAGTCCAGTTCAAGTTTTACTTTCGCGCCGGCTTTAAATCCTGAAGGAATGTCTGCCATTTTATGATACACGATACCGTCTTTTTCTTCTGCATGGAGCATGTCTATTCCGTCTATCGTTCCAAGATCGCTGGCCTGACCTCCGGCTTCCGGAGCAAAGATGGTCCTGTCAAGGGCCAAAGTGTCTTCAGAAACCTCAACTATCTCGGCTTCTGTCTGTTTTAAATAAGGATCTATCTGAAAAAGTTTTTCTGTCATGTTTTTCCCTTTCGTTTTTTATTGGAATTATACTGTGTGAATAAATCATAGCATATATTGTACGAAGGAGTGAAGAAAATGCGGAAAAAAATATTTTTTGCCTTAGGCATCCTGGTACTCGTAACAGCGGCAGCTCTGATTTTGGGATGCCCTCAGGAGATAAAAAACGTTATAGGGGGCACAGGAAAAATAACCATAGTGGTAGATCCCGGCCATGGAGGTATAGACGGAGGTGCAGAGAGCAGCGCCGGTGTCTGCGAAAAGGACATAAATCTTGCTATAGGTATGAAGATAAAGGAAAAAGCAGAAGAGGAGGGATGGTATGTTCTTATGACAAGAGATGAGGACAAGGGGCTGTATTCTGAGGGAAAAGGCAGTATAAGGGGCAAAAAAACTGAAGATCTGAAAAAACGTCGTGAAATGATAAACGACTCTGATGCTGATGGAGCGGTAAGCATACACTTAAACAGCTATCCTTCTCAGCAGGTAAAAGGGGCGCAAACGTTTTATCCGCCCGGCTCGGAGGAAGGAAAGATAATAGCGGAGCTTATACAGGAAAAGATAAGATCAGAGCTTGATCCTGAAAACGAACGAGTTCCTATGTCTAAGGACGATATACTTATAATGAAAAATACGTCGGCACCTTTAGTGCTGGTAGAGTGCGGGTTTATCTCAAATAAAGAGGAATCTAAGAAACTCAGAGAAAAGGAATATCAAGATAAGCTGGCGGAGATAATAGTAGAAGCAATGAAAGAACATTTTATTCAGACAGGGAAAATAAAAAAAGAAGAAATTTCGGTTGTTCTGTCCCAATAGGAGCAGCATTTAGAGTTTTTCACAAGGTTTTCTAAAAAAAAAGCAAAAACCCTCTTTGAACTGTGGATAACTTGTGGAAAACATTTTGGGGGTATATATAAGATCATTGAAATTTCAACGTTTGTTCCTTGAGTATTAATCCACACAAAACGGGGGATAAATCTGGGGAAAGATTACAGAAATATGACAGAGATGCCAAAAACGTTTAAAAATCGTGATTTTATCCTGTGGATAAATGTTCCAAACAATCCTGGGTGCGTGGTTTACATAATGTACGGCATTTATATTATCAGGCCGGATCTGCACAGAGCATTTATAATGTGAGTTCTTGACTGTCCTGAAGTGTTTTCGAGGATATCAGTAAGGGATTTCATAGACTCTCGTTGAGTAAGACCGGATGCTGGGCACGGGTTTTTTACTGAAGGGATCCCATGTTTTTCGGCGGCTTCAGCTATATCCTGCTCTTGTGCATATATCATAGGTCTTATTTGGATAACTCTTGCTCTCTCAAAAAAAGTTTTGGCTTTAAATGTATTAAGCCTGCTCTCAAACAGCATACTCATTAAAAAAGATTCTATAAGGTCGTCGCCGTGATGCCCCAGAGCGAGTTTTGTTATGCCGTTTTCATCGCACAGTCTGTTCAGCAGACCTCTTCTCATCCTTGAGCATAAGCTGCAGGGATTATTCTCTTTTTTATCTTCAAAGATGAGTTTTCCCATTTCTGTTTCAGCTTTTATAAACTCTATGCCGTGAGCTTTGCAGAAGTCTTCTATTGTGGCTATGTCAAAGCCCTCAAAGCCCATATCTATAGTTATAGCTTTGAGTTCATAGGAAACAGGGCTGAAATTTCTGTAAAGATCCAGAGCATGAAGAAGCACCATGCTGTCTTTGCCTCCGGAAACGCCTACTGCGACCACGTCGCCTTCACAGATAAGATCGAATTCTTTCTGAGCTCTTTTTATACATCCTAATACTTTGCGCATACCACACCTCTGAACGATAGAATCCTTTGGTATTTATTTTATCGTTGAAAGGTGTATTTTTCAACTGTTTGAACAAATGGCGAAATATTATTAAGAAATCTCTTCTTTGCATGCGGCTTTTCAAAAAAATATTGACAATATCCCGCTTAAGCTATAAAATACACCCATCAAAAATACCTTATCAAGAGAGGCTGAGGGACAGGCCCTGTGAAGCCCGGCAACCTGAACATCAGATTTAAGGTGCTAATTCCTGCAGAGTATTCTGGAAGATGAGGAAAAAGACAAAAGTTAGCAGCCTCTTCTTCTGATAGAAGAGTTTTTATTGTTTTTGGAGGAAAAATATGAAGAGATTATTTACATCAGAATCCGTTACCGAAGGCCATCCTGATAAAATATGCGACCAGATCTCAGATGCCATCTTGGACGCTATCTTAGAACAGGATCCAATGGGCAGAGTTGCTGCAGAAACAACAGTGACAACAGGCCTTGTACTGGTGGTTGGGGAGATCACTACACAGTGTTACATCGACATTCCTAAACTTATAAGAAACGTTATCACAGACATTGGTTATACAAGAGGAAAGTACGGCTTTGATGCTGAAAACTGCGCTGTTATAACTTCTATAGATGAACAGTCAGGAGACATCGCTATGGGTGTTGACAGAGACGGAGCGGGGGACCAGGGTCTTATGTTTGGCTATGCGTGCAATGAAACAGAAGAACTTATGCCAATGCCGATATCTCTTGCACATAAATTAGCAAGAAGACTTACACAGGTAAGAAAAGAAGGCGTCCTTACATATTTAAGACCTGACGGAAAAACTCAGGTAACTGTTGAATACGAAGGAGATAAACCTAAGAGAGTTGATACAGTCCTTATATCAACACAGCATGATGAAGATGTTGAACAAGAACAGATAAGAAAAGATATCATAGAATATGTTATCAAAGCAGTAGTGCCTGCAGAACTTCTTGATGATGAAACTAAATATTTTGTAAACCCAACAGGAAGATTTGTTACAGGAGGGCCAAAAGGAGATTCCGGTCTTACAGGCAGAAAGATCATCGTAGACACCTACGGCGGATATGCAAGACACGGCGGCGGAGCTTTCTCAGGAAAAGATCCAACAAAAGTTGACAGAAGTGCTGCATACGCAGCAAGATACGCTGCTAAAAATATCGTAGCTGCAGGTCTGGCTGAAAAATGTGAAATACAGCTGGCTTATGCTATAGGAGTTGCAGAACCTGTATCGGTAATGGTAGAGACTTTTGGAACAGGTGTGATCGCAGATGAAGACATTGCTCAGATCGCAGCAGAACAGTTTGATTTTACACCGAAAGGAATAATCAAAGCATTAGACCTTAGAAGACCGATATACAGACAGGTTGCTGCTTACGGTCATATGGGAAGAACAGACATAGACATTCCTTGGGAAAAGACGGATAAGACAGATATCCTTAGAAAAGCAGCGGAGAAGTTTAAGTAAATCCTTGCTTATGATTTAGAATCCATATATAATAAAAGTTCAAGGAGAGAAGTATTATTATGGGCGTAAAAGTAGCAAAATTTGGCGGATCATCTGTGGCGGATGCCATTCAGATGACAAAAGTTAGAGATATAGTAATGTCAGATCCGGAAAGAAGATACATAGTTGTATCCGCTCCGGGAAAAAGGTTTGCTGAAGACAGTAAGCTCACAGACCTGCTTTATCTCTGCAAGACACATATTGAACACAATGTGCCTTTCCATCAGGTGTTCCAGGTAATATGGGACAGATTTAAAATAATGATAATGAATCTGGGTCTTGATCTGGATATAGATCCTTATTTTATGGAAATCAAGGAAAATCTAATGAACGGAGCCAGCAATGACTATATTGCCAGCAGAGGAGAATATCTGAGTGCAGTGCTTGCGGCAAACTTCTTTGGATTTGATTTTGTAGATCCTAAAGACTGCATATTCTTCGATGCAAACGGAAAGTTTATGCCTGAGGAAACAAACGAAGCTTTGACTAAAGAGCTGGCTAAACATGAAAGAGCTGTCCTTCCGGGGTTTTACGGAGCCAAACCTGACGGCAGCATCAAGACTTTTTCGCGAGGTGGTTCTGATATAACAGGAGCTTTGGTGGCTAGAGCGGTAGATGCAGAAGTTTATGAAAACTGGACTGACGTTTCAGGCTTCCTGATGGCGGACCCAAGGATCGTAGAAAACGCAAAGCCTATCTCAAGAGTTACATATAAGGAACTCAGAGAACTTTCTTATATGGGAGCATCTGTTCTTCACGATGAAGCTATCTTCCCGGTAAAAGGGGCAAATATCCCTATCAATATCAGAAACACAAACCAGCCGGATCACCCGGGGACTGTAATAGTGGGAGAAGACATCTCAGAAGGAACAGAGGAGATAATAACAGGTATTTCCGGAAGAAAAGGATTCACTGTAATAGCAATATACAAAGATAATATGAATTCGGAAGTAGGATATGTAAAGAGACTGCTTACGATCATGGAAAACTATAACATTTCTTTTGAACATCTCCCATCAGGGATCGATACGGTATCTATAGTTATTTCAAGCCAGAGACTTGAAGGCATACTTGGAGATCTTTTGGATGATATTCAGAGGAAAATGAGTCCGGATACATTGGAAGTGCACTCAAATCTGGCATTGATCGCAACCGTTGGTCACGGAATGATAAAAAGACCGGGTGTTTCAGCAACACTGTTTACTGCTTTGTATCAAGCAGGTGTCAATATCAGGATGATAGACCAGGGATCAAGCGAAATGAATATTATAGTAGGGGTAGAAGAGGCTGACTTTGAAACTGCCATCAAAGCTATTTATAAAGCTTTTGTTGAAGAAAAATCTTTAATGAAATAGAAGTACAGCTGAAAGAACAATTTTGTGAGGGAAACATTATGAAAAACGTATATCAAGATTACGAGATCGAAAACGATACAATGGAATCTGTAGAGGAACTGGATCCACTTCCGCAGTTTAAGCAGGAGAAGGCTCCGAAAAAAAGAAGAGTTGAATATGATGAACATGGGAGAAAAAGAAAAGACCGCAGCAATAACTGGATAAAGATCCTTGTGCTTATATTTGTTGTTGTTTTGGTGCATCTTTACGCATTCCACACATGCGGAGCAGATTTATTCGGGTTAAGATAAAAAAGAGGGCGGACTGTTGTCTGCCCTTAAAATAATGGAGAAAAAAATGGGATTTTTAGAAAAGATATTTGGAGATTTAAACGAAAAAGAGGTAAAAAAGTTAGAGAAGATCGCAGATCTGGCTGACAGACTGGAAGATCAGATGAGAGAGTATTCAGATGAGCAGCTGCAGGGGATGGCAGAAGTATTCCGAACAAGACTTGCAGAAGGAGAAACTTTGGATGACATTTTGCCGGAAGCTTTTGCTGTGTGCCGAGAAGCTGCAGACAGAACTTTAGGTATGAGACATTATTACGTTCAGCTTGTAGGGGGCGTAGTCCTTCATCAGGGAAAAATTGCTGAAATGAATACCGGCGAAGGTAAAACACTGGTGGCAACTTTAGCAGCATATCTCAATGCTCTTGAAGGTAAAGGAGTTCATATAGTAACTGTCAATGACTATCTTGCAAAGCGTGATATGGAATGGATGGGAAGACTGTATAAATATCTGGGACTTACTGTAGGCTGCATCGTAGGAGGCATGTCTCTAGAAGAAAGAAGGGCTGCATATGCCTGCGATATAACTTATGCTACAAACAATGAGCTGGGATTCGACTTCCTTAGGGACAATATGGTAATATATGCAGATCAAAGACTTCAGAGAGGACTGCATTATGCTATAGTCGACGAAGTAGACAGCGTGCTTGTGGATGAAGCAAGGACTCCTCTTGCGATCTCTGGAGAAGGCAATAAATCCACAGAAATGTATCAAGTGGCAAATTCATATATACGTAAGCTTATAAGGGAAGAAGACTACCTCGTGGATGAAAAGGACAAGAGCATTTCCTTTACAGACCAGGGTGTGGCTGCCATAGAAAAACATTTTAATATAGAAAATCTTTCGGATCCTGAAAATATGGCGCTGAACCATCATATTATCATTGCTCTTAAGGCAAGGGATCTTATGCAGAGAGATGTTGACTATATAGTAAAAGACGGAGAAGTGGTCATCGTTGATGACCTGACCGGAAGACTTATGTTCGGAAGAAGATACGGAGACGGTCTCCATCAGGCTATAGAAGCAAAAGAAAATCTAAGAGTTAAAAGAGAATCCAGAACTTTGGGATCTATAACCATACAGAATCTCTTCAGAGGATACAGCAAGCTTGCAGGGATGACAGGTACAGCCAAAACAGAAGAAGAAGAATTCAGAGAGATCTACAATCTTGATGTTGTAAGCATTCCTACAAATAAACCTACTATAAGAAGAGATGATCCGGACTCAGTATATGCTACGGAACAGGGCAAATACAGTGCTATCATTAAATCAATAGAAGAAAGGCATGCGGCAGGTCAGCCTCTGCTGGTAGGAACTATTTCTATTCAGAATTCCGAAAAGATAAGCGCTATTCTTAAAAAGAAAGGAATTAAGCATAATGTCCTCAATGCAAAGCATCATGAACAGGAAGCATCTATCATTGCAGAAGCAGGAAGATTAGGAGCGGTGACTATTGCGACCAATATGGCAGGCAGAGGTACGGACATTATTTTAGGTGGAAATCCTGAGTTCCTTGCAAAACAGGATATGAGAAAAAAAGGTTATGATGAAGAAACCATATCCTATGCTTCAAGCATGATATATCTCACTGATCCTGCACTCATAGCTGCCAGAGATGAATATAAATCCCTTTATAATAAATATAAAGAGGAAAGACAGGAAGAACATGATAAAGTGGTTGAAGTCGGCGGACTGCATATAATAGGAACAGAACGTTATGAGTCAAGGCGTGTAGACAACCAGCTCAGAGGACGTTCTGGCCGTCAGGGTGACCCGGGATCATCCCAGTATTTCGTTTCTCTGGAAGATCCTCTTATGAGGATATTCGGAGGAGAAAAGATCCAGACTATGGTAAAGAAAATGGGTATGGCGGAAGATGAAGCTATAGAAGCAAATGTTCTTACCAAATCAATAGAAAACGCGCAGAAAAAGGTGGAAGGCAGAAACTTCTCCCTCAGAAAGTTTATCCTTCAGTACGACAACGTTATGAACAAACAAAGAGAAGTTGTGTACAGAGAAAGAAAGCGTGTACTTGAAGGGGAAAACCTCAGAGATCATCTTTTCTCCATGCTGGATGAGATCGTTGCGGAATATGTTGAAATGATGGCGGTTGCTTCAAAATACCAGGAAGAATGGGATCTTGAAGAGCTTCAGAAAAATATCAACAAGATATGTGCAAATGCTCCGCAGCTGCATTTTGACAATATTCTTGAGATGGAAGAATCAGATGTCAAAGATGCAATAATGGAACAGTTTGAAGAGATCTACAGCAAAAAGGAAGAAGAAATAGGTTTCGACAGGATAAGAGAAGTTGAAAGAATGATACTTCTTAAAGTAGTAGATACTAAATGGATCGATCATATCGATGCTATGGATCAGCTCAGACAAGGCATAGGACTCAGAGCTATAGGCCATGAAAATCCTACAGCGGCTTATGCAAAAGAAGGTTTCGAAATGTTTGAACTGATGATCAAGAGCATCAAAGATGATATGGTAAAATACTGTTTCAACGCAACTGTTGAAACATCTACAGACAGAAGTCAGGTAGCAGGCGGAGGAGCTGCCGTTAAAACAGAGTTTGTGGATGATGAAGTAAACAGAGCTCAGGGAGTGGAAGCTCCTTTGAACAATAATTCGGGAAGCAGCAAGCCGGCGCAGGAACCTATCAGAAAAGCTCCAAAGGTTGGCAGAAATGATATGTGCCCTTGCGGAAGCGGGAAAAAGTACAAGAACTGCTGCGGAAAGGAAAACTAGATGGTACAGTTAGACCAAATAAAATACGAGCTTAAACAAAAAGCCGAAAATATAAAAGAATTGGGTGTTTCCCTTTGACCTGGCAGGTCTTGGGAAACGTCTTGAAGAAATAAACCGCACTATAGAAGCGGAAGGATTCTGGGATGATCACGAAACAGCCCAGAAAGTATTGAAAGAAAAGAAGTCTATAGAGGTAAAACTTGAGGAGTTCAAAGGTCTTGAAACTTCTTTTTCTGATGTAGAAATACTGATAGAGCTGGCAGAGGAAGCGGAGGACGAATCTATGGTCCCGGAAATAGAAGAGACTTATCGTTCTCTTACAAAAGAGATCGAATCTATGACGATAAAAGTCCTACTGTCAGATGAATACGATAAAAACAATGCTATTATTTCCATTCATGCCGGGTCCGGAGGAACTGATGCTCAAGACTGGGCAGAAATGCTGGTGAGGATGTATGTGAGATGGGCAGAATCCAAAGGATATAGGGTAAAGACTGTAGATATGCAGGCTGATCCTGAAGGCGGTATAAAGAGTGCTACTTTCTTCATAGAAGGAGAGTATGCATACGGTTATTTGAAAAATGAAAAGGGAGTTCACAGGATCGTAAGGATATCTCCATTTGATTCTTCCGGCAGAAGACACACTTCCTTCTCATCTTTAGATGTTATGCCGGAAATAAATGATGAGATAAATCTGGAGATCAATCCAGAGGATCTTAGGATCGACACTTATAGATCAAGCGGTGCCGGAGGACAGCATGTAAACAAAACCGAATCTGCCATAAGGATAACTCATCTGCCGACAAATATAGTGGTAACTTGTCAGAATGAAAGATCCCAGCATCAAAATAAAGATATGGCGATGAAGATATTGAAAGTAAAGCTTCTTGAACTGGCTAAGCAGGAGCATAAAGAAAAGATAGATGAGCTCAAGGGAGACTACGGTCAGATCTCATGGGGCAGTCAGATACGTTCATATGTATTCCATCCGTATACTATGGTAAAGGACCATCGTACCGGAGCGGAGGTAGGCAATGTTCATGCGGTAATGGACGGGGATCTGGATTATTTTATAAATGAAAAACTCAAAGGAACTGTAAAGGAATAAACAATGAAAATCAAGGCGGTAATGATAGACTTTGACGGGACTTTAGCAAATACTAACGGTCTTATAATCAAAAGTCACCAGCACACATTCAGAACATTCCTCGGTCATGAAGGAAACGAAAAGCAGATAAAAGCTACATTTGGAGAACCTTTGTGGCTTACTATGGAAAAGTTTTTCGGCAAAGAATACGAACAAGAAGCCGTAAATGTATACAGAGCTTTTCAAAAAGACAGATTTGCAGATCTTATAGAGGTTTTTCCGGGAATGGACAAAGCAGTTAAAACTCTTAGATCTCAGGGATATAAAGTGGCGCTTGTCACTTCCAGATTAAAGCATTCTACCTATTCGGGGATAGAAAGATTCGGTCTTTTGGAAGACTTTGATGTCATAACCACCCTTGACGACATCACAAGGCATAAACCTGATCCGGAATCGATAAATGTGACATTGGAAAAGCTGGGGCTTTCTCCGGAAGAAGCCGTGATGATAGGAGACAGCAGATTTGATATACTTTGTGCTGAAAATGCGGGCTGCAGATCTATACTTGTAGACTGGTCAGTTACAGAGGAAGAAGAAAGAATTCAATTGAATGCGGATTATATTGCAAAAAATGCGGAAGATATGATCAGATGGATAAATGAAAATTAAGGAGAACTTAAATGTTGCTGATTAAAAATGTAAAAATATTGACCGCATCAGAAAAAGATCATGATAAAGCTGATATATTGATACAGGATGGAAAAATTGCAGAGATAGCAGAAAATATTTCTGAAGAAGGATGCAGTATAATAAATGGAGAAGGCTTGATCGCTGCACCTGGATTCATAGATGCACATACACATTTGGGTATGTGGGAGGATGCGATCGAGTTTGAAGGTGCAGATGGAAATGAAATGACGGATCCTATAACTCCGGAAATGAGAGCTATAGACGGGATAAATCCTATGGACAGAACTTTCAAAGATGCTTACATTGCAGGGGTCACAGCTGTGGGAAGCGGCCCGGGAAGTTCAAATGTTATAGGCGGACAGTTTGCGGCTATCAAGACTTGGGGGATCTGCATCGACGATATGATAATAAAATCGCCGGTGGCGATCAAATGTGCTTTTGGCGAAAATCCCAAAAGAGTGTACGGAGATGAGCAGAGAAAGACTCCTATGACAAGGATGGCTACCGCAGCACTCTTAAGAGAAGCTTTAATGGAAGCGGAAGAATATGTTAAAGGCAGAGAAGCGGAAAATGAGGATGACCGTCCTGATCTGAACTTTAGATGGGAAGCAATGATCCCTTTAATAAAAAAGGAGATCCCGCTGAAGGCTCATGTTCACAGGGCAGATGATATATTCACTGCGCTGAGACTTGCAAAGGAGTTCGATCTTGACGTTACACTTGATCATTGTACTGAGGGTCATATGATCCCGGATCATATAAAAGCTTCAGGGAAAAAAGCTTTGGTAGGGCCGAGCCTGAGTGAAAGAGCAAAATTCGAATTAAAGAACCTTACTTTTGAAACCCCGGGAGTGCTTGCTTCAAAGGGTGTGGAAGTTTCTATTATAACAGATCATCCTGTTATCCCTATTCAGTATTTGCCGTTATGTGCAGCTTTAGCAGTGAAGGCGGGTATGACAAAAGAGGATGCGTTCCGTGCGCTTACCATAAATCCGGCAAGAGCACTGGGCATTGAAGACAGGGTAGGAAGCATTGAAAAAGGCAAGGATGCGGATATCGTATTATGGGATGCAGATCCTTTGGAATTCAGCAGCGAGGTCAAATATACGATAATCAACGGAGAAGTGGTATACAAAAAATGATAAACCTGTATTGCGGCAGGTCAGATGTGGACCGCGGAAAATTTATTTATGAAAAAGCAGCATGGTATAAAGCGGAAGGAAAGTCCTCTGCTGTTATTATCGTGCCTGATCAGTATACGCTGGAGGCTGAAAGAGATGCCTTTAGAGTATTGAAAACAAAAGGGCTCATGGATATTCAAGTCATGAGCTTTTCTCGTCTTGCGTTAAAACTGGTGGGAGAGAAAACCGGTAAAAAATATATAGATGATACAGGCAGAAGTATGATACTTCGAAAGGTGATCTCTGAAAAAAAAGAGCGTCTGGGCGTTTTTGCTCCTGCAGCTGAAAAAAATCAGTTTATCAAAATGATGGGCAGCATGATCCAGGAATTTAAGCAGTATAAAGTGTCGCCTGAAAGACTGTGGGATATAGTAGCACTGAATAAAGAAAAATATACTGACCGTATGCTGATAAAAAAGCTTGAGGATGGAGCTGTCATATACAGTGCCTATGAGGAAGCTCTTAAAGGCAGATATTTTGATACAGAGGATTATATAAGCAGACTTTGTGAAGAGATCCCTGATTCAGAGATTTTTGACAATGCATCAGTTTGGGTGGAAGGGTTTGATTTTTTCACAAAAAGGCTGATGACGGTCATAGAGCAGGTCGTTTTAAAGGCGAGGGACATAAATATATCGCTGACTTATTCGGCGCCGGGCTGCCGGGATTATAACCTGTTTGCTCCGGTGGAGGCAACTATAAACGATTTTAAAACATTAGGAAGAAATATAGGTACAGAAGTAAATGTTTTCAACATACCGGAAGAATATATAAAGAAGCAGAACGAAGACATTAAGCGGCTTCAGAATGAACTCTATGCTTTTCCAATAAAGGCATATGATAAAGTTTGTCCGGATGTAAAGCTTTATTCCTGCGAAAACAAAGAAGCGGAAATATCCGTTATAGCGTCCGAAATAAGGAGGCTTGTGGATGAGGAAGGTTATAGATACCGGGATATTATGATAGCTGCAAACGATCTGGGATATGCAGGATCGCTAATGGACAGATATTTTTCCGATATGGGTATCAAGTTTTTTGACGGAAGAAAAGTATCTGCTGTATTTAATAAATATATGCAGTTCATTCTTGCTCTGTGCGGAGAAGAGAGCATATACAATTCCAATGATCGTCTGTTCAGGATCCTTCATACTCATATTTTAAACATTGATGCTGACGAAGCAGAGATTTTAGAACACTATGTCATCAGATATGGGATAAAGGGGAGTGTGTGGAAAAATAATTTCCACAAAATCGATGAACGGGGCATATCTGAGGAAGAAATAAAATGTAAGATAGATCATATTAACGATATAAGACAAAGACTTGTTTCGGCATTGGACTGTCTGTATGAGAAAATGGAAAAATGCAGGACAGGAAAAGAGTTTTGCGAAACATTCTTTGAATACCTTAAAGATACTGCAGGTATGGACGAAATGATATCTCTGGATGCCGACAGATTGAAGTCTGAGGGATATTTTGAATATGCAGGACTTACCGTTCAGCTGTGGAACCGGATGGTATCTGTATTAGGACAGTTTTCTGAGATTTTTGGAGATTCAGAATGCGATTCAGATATGTTCTTTGAAGTGCTGCGCAGCGGAATAGAAACTATGGAGATAAGTCTTATCCCTACGACTGCGGATCAGGTGTATGTGGGAGGTTATACTGCAGGGGGATTCGGAGAGATAAAGATACTGTTTGCGACAGGATTAAATGACGGGACAGTTCCGTCTTCCGGATCCGGGACTCAGATCTTAAGTGAGCATGAAAAGAAGAAATTAAACGAGATCGCAGGTGAGATATGCCTGCAGACCGGCAGCAGATCTGAAAGAGAAAAGCTTGAGATATATAAAACTTTCTCTTTGCCGTCAGAAAAACTCTATATGAGTTACTGCAATCTTTCGGAAGATGGAGAGGAACAGAATCCATCACAGCTGCTGGGGAGGATACATAAAATATATCCTGAACTTGAAACCGCTGATGTTGTGTCTGAAGACGTGACTCGAAAAGGAGAGGCTGCATATAACAGTCGAATGGAGTATATGAAGATGCACGCAGGAAAAAGCAGCGGTGTATTGTTTGCAGAAATGGGGGAAAAGTTTGAAAACAATCCAGAGAGGATCTCTTCGAAAAACTTTACGGAGCTTTACGGCAAAGTGCCTAAGATGAGTCCTACTTCATTGGAATCATTCTCCAGATGCCCATATGCTCATTTTCTCAGACATGGATTGAGGGCGGATGAAAGAAAGGTATTTGAGATTTCGCCTCCTGAAATGGGGACCATATTCCATGAAGCTCTCATGAAGTTTTCTGAATATATATCTGACAAAAAGATGTGGGATGAAGTAGACGAGGCTCTTTGCTCACAGCTGATGGGTGAACTTGCAGAAGCGGCTGCAAGAGAATTCAAGAAAGGGCTGATGTTTGAAGGCCCTGTGGGAGAGTACCGCATATCCAGAGTAAGATCTGTATGTGAAAGTACAGCATATATGATAGCAGAGCATATACGCCAAGGAGGCTTTGACAAATTCAGTTTTGAAGTGCCTTTTGGGGATGGGCAGGAATTCTCCGGCATTGATGTGTCTACTTCTAATGGGGGCCGAGTAGTAATAGAGGGAAGGATAGACAGAATAGATGTAGCGGAAACCGATAACGGTACATATGTTAAAGTCATAGATTATAAATCCGGAGATGAAAAGGTAAGCAGAAGTGAAGTACTGTCGGGTTATAAGATGCAGCTTATGCTGTATATGACAGCGGCTATGGGAGCTGCGGGAAAGATTTATTCAGATGTGGCTCCGGCCGGAGTGTTTTATTTCCATATACATGAACCTGTAGCAGACGGTAACAGCGCAAAGCCTAAAGACCTTGAAGATTTTGAAGGATTTTTAGATACGAATTTCAAAAAATCTTTTAAGATGGAAGGGATCGTTGTAAATGAACCGGAAATAATAGAAATCCTGGATCAGGATTTTAAAGGATTTTCGCAAATCGTCAGGGTTAGAAAGCTCAAAGATGGATCTGTGAAGGGCACAGGAGATTTTTCTGCTTTGACTAAAACAGAATTTTATGAACTGATGCAAAGCACCGCCCAAAAAACCGAATATCTTTGTAACGAGTTTACAAAAGGCAGTGTACATGTAAGCCCGTTAAAAATATCGGATGACTCCGGTGCGTGTTCGTATTGTAAATATAAAAGTATTTGCAATTTTGATGTCAGACTGCCGGGGTTCGAATACAGAAAAGAATAACGGTCTTATTCGTATTCTAAAACCGGTATATCGGGAGAAATATCAAGATGACTGCATAATACAGAATATACTATTATAGAAGGGAGCACTTTTCCGTGCTCGATCTCGCAAAGAAAGGACACTGACAATCCTGCGGCCTTGGCCAGACTGGATTGGGACAGTCCTTTTTCTTTTCTGGCAGTCAGCAGTCTTTTGCTTATATAGGCAGTCATGTCTTTGTATGCTTTTGTTTCGACGCCTCGGTTTTTGGTCTTCATAACATAGCCCCCTTTCATATAAACATATTATACTAAAAATATAATTACGTAAATACCGTAAATTTTGTATATTTTTTGCAAAATGCCTCTGGGTTTTGCGGATTTATTACGTATAAATCCAGCTATAACGGGAAAGTTTAAGATGATATACTTCAAATAGGTATAGTGCAATAAAGGGGTAGGGCCGATGAGTATAGGAAGTCGAATACGAAGCGAAAGGAAGAATCAAAATTTAACATTGAAAAAGCTGGCAGAAAAGGCTGATATTTCGGTTTCATATCTCGGAGATATAGAAAAGGAGCGCAGCAAACCTTCTATTGACAGGCTCAGAGATATTGCCTTGGCATTGGGCAAAAGCATATCGTATTTTGTGGACGAAAACAGCTTTTCGGAAGAAGAAAGTTCCTATACGCCTATAGATGAAGAAACTAAAATTCTGTTTAATGAATTAATAGCAGTGGATGGGTTTAAAGATATATTGGAAGGATTCAGAGGATTTTCTGACTGGACGGACAGAGAAAAAGCAGAACTGGCAGGTTTTTTAAAAGTAAAAAGAGATTTCAGAGAAAATATGAACAGATAACAGATATTGAGTCTTCTCATTTTATGAGGAGGCTTTTTTATTAAAAAAACATATGCAAAGTATATTTTATACGATGAAACCGTTAAAAATAAATGGTAATTAATAGTGAAAAGGGTTATAATACAATTTAAGACTATTGAAAAAAAGGGAGTTTTAAGGATGGGTAAATTAAAGAAAATTTTATTGGGAATAGTTATTACTATTTTAATACTGGGAGCTTTGGCAGGAGTGCTGATAGGGTTCTATACAGATTATTTATGGTTCAAGGATCTGGGCTATGTAAGTGTATTTTTCACTAAACTTTTGTCTCAGCTCAAACTGGGTATACCGTGTTTTGTTATACTGACACTGCTGATCCGTCTGTATTTGAAGTTTATAAACGGAGACTATTTCAAGAAAATGGAGATAGTCAGCTTCAGCGTGAAAGACAAGACAATAAACAAAGTATCATGGGGACTATCTGTTTTGTTTGCATTGGTTGCAACCATAATGACAACGACATCTTTATGGTATGAGATCATGAGCTTTATAAACAAAACAGACTTCAATTTAGATGATCCTCTGTTTGGTCTTGATATAAGCACATATATATTCACTCTTCCTTTAGCTAATCAAATATACAGCATTGCAACTACATTAATAGTAATGCTTTTGGTTGTAACTGTCATTTATTATGCATTTCTTATGTCTGTAAGAAGACCTAAGCTTTTCCAAAATGCTTATGATCAGGCATATGCGGAAGAAGGAGAAAGCATATTTCAGGATAAAAGAAGACTGGGCAAGAAGATATTTTCATCAAACTGGAAGGCTTTTCTTGATCTTGCGGTAAGGCAGGTAGTAGTTCTTGCAGTCATATTCTTTGTTGTCATCGGTTTGGGATATTTTCTCAAACAGTTCCAGCTCATGTACCATCAGGGAAGCACTGTATACGGCGCAAGTTTCGTTGATGTTAATATATATCTGTGGCAGTACAGGATTCTTATGGTCATGGCAGCTGCAGCAGCGGTGCTCTTTGCAGTAGGTATAGCAAAGAAAAAATATAAACTGGCTCTTGTAATGCCGGTGCTTATGATAGTTGTTTCTCTTGCGGGTAACGGCGTAGGTCTTTTGGTACAGAATTTCATAGTTGCACCTGACGAAATTTCAAAAGAAAGTCCATATATTGATAATAATATTCAGATGACTCAGGCGGCATATGGTATAGCGGATATAGAAGAAAATAGTTTTGCTGCAGATGATTCTCTTACAGCAGAGGACATCATAAAGAACGAAGCTATATTTGAAAATATCAGAATAAATGATTTTGAGCCGACAAAACAGTTCTACAATCAGCGTCAAAGTATTAAACAATACTATACATTCAACGATGTGGACGTTGATAGATATATGATAGATGGAGACTATACACAGGTATTCCTTTCTGCCAGAGAGATCGATGAAACAAGGATCAATTCTCAATGGATAACTAAGCATTTGAAATACACTCATGGTTACGGTCTTACTCTCTCTAGAGTAAACAGTATCACTGCTTCGGGACAGCCGGATATTCTTATTGAAAATGTTCCGCCTGAATCTTCGATTGAAGAGATACAGATAACAAGACCAGAAATATATTTCGGTGAACTTACAAATGACTATGTTATCGTAAATACTGATGAAAAAGAGTTCGACTATCCTTTAGGGGAAAGCAATGTATATACAGAGTATGAAGGAAATTCAGGAATCAACCTGAACCTTCTTAACAGGGTATTATATGCTATAAGAGAACAGAGTATGAAGATCTTGGTATCAACAAATATCTCTGCTGATTCGAGGATACTTGTTGACAGAAATATCGTTGACAGAGTAAACAAGATCGCTCCGTATTTGACATACGATTCAGATCCTTATTTGGTAGTGTCAGAGGATGGAAAGCTTTTCTGGATGATGGATGCTTATACAACAAGCAGCTATTACCCATATGCAGAGCCATATGCAGATACTCTTAACTATATCAGAAATTCAGTTAAAGTAGTGGTTGATGCGTATAACGGAGATGTGGATTTCTATATCGTTGATGAATCCGATCCGCTTGTAATGACAATGTCAGGAGTATTTCCTGAATTGTTCAAATCCATAGATCAGATGCCGGAAGATCTTCAGCAGCATATCAGATATCCTAAAGCACTGTTTGAGATCCAGGCAAACATGTATACAAAGTATCACATGACTGACGTAAACGTATTCTATCAGGGAGAAGATCAGTGGGATATAGCAAATGAGATCTATGGTCAGGAGCAGACTAAGATGACATCCAATTATTATATTATGTCACTGCCGGGAAGCACTGAAGAAGAGTTTGTTTTATCGATATCCTATACTCCGATAAGCAAGAACAATATGACGGGACTTCTTATTGCAAGAAGTGATGGAGAACACTACGGAGAATTGAAGCTATACAGGATGCCTAAGGGTGAAACGGTATACGGTCCGGCTCAGGTAGAAGCACAGATCGACCAGGATCCGACTATTTCAAAAGAATTCTCGCTTTGGAGCCAGAGAGGTTCCACATATCTGAGAGGAAATATATTTGTTATCCCTGTAGAAGATTCATTGCTTTATGTAGAACCTATTTATCTGCAGGCGGATAATGAAAGCAGTCTGCCGGAAGTAAAACGTGTTATAGCAGTATATAATGATGTTATAGCTTACGAAGAAACTCTTGGTGAAGCGCTTAAGACTCTCTTCGGTAAAGATATAGGAAGCCTTGTAAATGTAGGTGAGGTAGATGCACCTGCAGGAGAGCCGGATGCAGAAGGCGATGAAGGCAGTGACGGCCAGGGAAGTGCTGTTACAGGAAGTCAGGAAGAACTGATCCAGAAAGCCAACGATGCATTCAATAATGCTGTGGCTGCACAGAAGAGCGGCGACTGGGCAGCATACGGAGACTATTTAGACCAGCTTCAGAGATACCTTCAGGCACTGGAAGGCGACACAACGTCAGTGCAGTAAATATATAATACAGGAGAGAAAAATGGACAGTAAAAAAATGTTGTACAAAATTTCCCCTGAAGACAATGGTAAGGACTCGGTAAGAAGTATTCTTGAAAAGCATCCGGAAGTGGAGTTTGTTTCCCTTGTGGGTGTAGATGTCTGGGGATACAGCACAGACGAGAAGATTCCCGTCAAGCTGTTTATTGAAGATTATGACCAGATGATGAAAAACGGAGTTCAGACAGACGGATCCAGTGTAATGCTTCCTAAGATAGCTGAACTCAACAATGCAAAAGTGGATATCATACCGGATAAAGATGTTAACTGGTATGTTGACTATAATTATGGAAATATCAGCGAGGAAACAGGGCTGCCTGTAGGCACATTAAGGATCCCGTCCTTGCTGGTGCATAATGAAACTTTAGAAGTGGGCTCCAGAGTCATACTCAAAAAAGCAATAAAAGAATTTAAAAAAGAATTGGTACAGCTTATTTCAGATAATGACTATATCTGTAAATACATTGGTATATATAGTGCTGATGACATAGAAGATATAGTTCTTACATCTGCAACCGAGCTTGAGTTCTGGGTAAAGACTCCGGATGATATTGCAGACAGAGAGCAGCTGGCCACATCCCAGACTTTAAAAGAGCAGTACTGGAAGAGAACTGTGGGCCCTGTAAGGACAGCTTTGGAAAAGGCCCTGAAAGTTCTTGACTGTTATGGTTTTGAAGTAGAAATGGGGCACAAAGAGGTCGGCGGTGTCAAAGCAAAACTCGTAGGCACCGGTTCTTTTGACCATGTAATGGAACAGCTGGAGATCGACTGGAAGTATGCAGAAGCTCTTCAGGCTGCAGATAATGAGGCTCAGGTAAAGAATATAGTAAAAGATATATTCAGATATAACGGTCTTGATGTTACCTTCCAGGCAAAACCTATAGAATTGGCGGCAGGTAACGGCGAGCATACCCATTTAGGTGTTGCCGCTAATTTAAAAGACGGAAGAAAGATAAACCTTTTCACATCACTTGACAAGAACCAGTTTATGACTCCAATAGGATATGGAGGACTTATGGGACTTCTCAAGAACTATGAAATAGTAAATCCGTTTATTTCTTCTACAAACGATGCGCTAAACAGACTTAAACCGGGATTTGAAGCTCCTGTTTGTATAGTTACTTCGTTGGGGCACGACCCAAGCACACCTTCAAGAAACAGGACCGTTCTTGCCGGTCTGGTAAGAGAACTGGGCAATCCTTATTCCACAAGATTTGAATTGAGATCCCCAAATCCTAAGAGCAATACATATCTGGTAATAGCTACAGCATATATGGCTATGCTGGATGGTATCAGAGCGGTGCTTGAAGCAGGAAAAACACCTGAAGAACTGGAAAAAGAGATCTCAAAAGAATACGGAGAAGAAGGATTCTATCTTGAAAGAGACAGAGTCTACAGAAGTGAAAAGAACGTATTTGATGAATATACTCCTGCAGAAAGAAACAAGCTTTTCGGAAGAGCGCCTGAAACAGTGTGGGAAAACATTTCCGCCCTTGATGCGAATCCGGAAAAACTGCAGGTCCTCTACAGAGGAGATGTATTCAATGATCTGACTATCGCATCATACAAAGAAGCGATGATAGATATGTGGCAGACGGAACTGTCTGTAAGGATCATTCATGAGTATCAGGACATAGTAAAAGAGTGTGTCAAGATCCAGGGTGAAGAAGAAACAGATCTCGATGCTGTAAACTGGAAAGAGGTAAGAGACTTGAAAGCTTACCTTATGAAGGACAGTATAGAAAAGAAATCCTTGTCTACAAGGATAAGAAAAGCGTTAACTGATAAAGATTATCCATTGGCTTCCCTGCTGCAGGTAGAAATGCATAATAAAATTGAGGAGCTGATCGAAAAATACAGTGAATATAAGAAGAATATATTTTAAAGGGTGGTGCAGACATGCTGGATATTAAAAGAATCAGAAGTGAATTTGAAGATGTTAAAAAAGCTGTGGAATCAAGAGGTCATGGAGATTTCAATCTTCCTAAAGCTGTTGAGCTTGACGAACAGAGAAGAGCTTTACTTGCTGAAGTAGAGCAGCTTAAAAATAAACAGAATGCTTCATCAAAAGAAATACCAAAGCTTAAAAAAGAAGGTAAAGATACAACAGAGCTTATGGCAGAAATGAAAGTTCTGTCAGAAAAAATCAAAGAAGGAGACGAAAAAGTAAAGGCTGTTGAAGCAGAACTTCAGGACACTCTACTTGGCATCCCTAACACACCAAATCCATCTGTTCCTGTTGGCGGAAGCGATGAAGACAATGTGGAAGTTAAGAGATGGGGAACTCCTAGAGAGTTTGACTTTGAATTTAAAGCGCACTGGGATGTAGGAGCAGATCTGGATATCTTTGATTTTGAAAGAGCAGCAAAGATCTCAGGAGCAAGATTTACTGTATATAAAGGATTGGGTTCAAGACTGGAAAGATCTGTTATGAACTTTATGCTTGATCTTCATACAGAAGAACACGGTTATACCGAAATACTGCCTCCGTTCATGGTAAACAGAGCAGCAATGACAGGCACAGGTCAGCTTCCTAAGTTCGAAGATGACATGTTCCATGTACCTGCAAAGGATTTCTTCCTTATCCCTACAGCAGAAGTGCCTCTTACAAACTTAAGAATGAATGAGATCATAGACGGAGCAGAACTTCCAATTTACTACACAGCATATACACCTTGCTTTAGAAAAGAAGCAGGTTCAGCAGGAAGAGACACAAGAGGTCTTATAAGACAGCATCAGTTCAATAAAGTAGAACTCGTTAAGCTGGTAAAACCTGAAACTTCATACGCAGAGCTGGAAACACTTCTTGAAAGCGCAGAAAGAGTGCTCCAAATTTTAGAAATCCCATACAGAGTGGTTAAACTCTGCACAGGAGACCTTGGATTCAGCTCAGCGATGACATACGATATAGAAGTATGGATGCCAAGCTACGGCAGATATGTTGAAATTTCATCCTGCAGCAATTTTGAAGATTATCAGTCCAGAAGGGCAGGTCTCAGATACAGACCTGAGCCAAAAGCAAAGGCAGAATTAGTGCATACATTAAACGGATCCGGCCTGGCAATAGGAAGAACTGTAGCTGCTATTTTAGAAAATTATCAGCAGGCGGACGGCAGCGTAGTGATCCCGGAAGCGCTCAGAAAATATATGGGCACAGATAAGATCGAGAAAAAATAATAAAAACAGTTAAAATGGGTACAAATCATTTATAAAAGCGTTGATTTTTTCAATAAAGTATTGACACTCATAAGTTTTTACGGTATTATCACATAAGTAATTTAATAAGTTAAGGCGATGACAAGAATCAGTTTGAACAAGACCTCTTCAGAGAGCTGTTGGTTGGTGAAAAACAGTGTGGACATTCAAACAGCTCCTCTTCGAGCCATTGGACCGAAAGAGTTATTTAGTAGGCTTCAACGGGTTCTCCCGTTACAGAGATAGATATTCACAGGATATCGATAAAGCGGGTGTAAATTATTTACATCAAGAAGAGTGGTACCGCGGATTACCCCGTCTCTTTGTAGTTAGAGACGGGGATTTTTTTCGTAAGAGTACATCATAGCTGAAATAAAAAATGAAATGAAATAAGAGTAAAATAAGAGAAAGGAATTCAACAAATGATTAAAACAGGCGCACAAATCGTTATGGAGTGTTTGCTGGAGCAAGGTGTTGATACAGTGTTCGGATATCCGGGCGGAACTGTAATAGACCTTTATGATGCATTATATGAATACTCTGATAAGATCCATCATGTGCTGACTGCCCATGAACAGGGAGCATCTCATGCAGCAGATGGATATGCAAGATCCACAGGAAAACCGGGTGTCGTTATCGCAACTTCTGGACCGGGCGCAACAAATCTGGTAACTGGGCTTGCGACAGCAAATATGGACTCTATCCCTATGGTAGCTATTACAGGAAATGTAAACATAAACAACCTTGGCACAGATGCTTTCCAGGAAGTAGATATTTACGGCGTAACCTTCCCTGTAACAAAATACAGCTTTATCGTTAAAGATCAGAAGGATATTGCGGATGCTTTAAGAAAGGCATTCTACATAGCACAGGAAGGGAGACCGGGACCTGTATTAGTTGATATACTTAAAAATGCTCAGTCCGGGACAACAGAATATGAGCCTGCAGAACCAAAGACAATACTTCCAAAGAATGACAAGCTCACAGGAGAATCCATCGAAAGAGCTATAGATATTATAAACGAAGCGAAAAGACCTATGATCTTTGCCGGCGGCGGAGTTAATCTTTCAGACTCATCAGAAAGTCTCATGAAATTTGCCAAGAAGATCGGCGCACCTATATCCCTTTCAATGATGGGGCTTGGCGGATGCCCTGCGGATTATGAATATTTCACAGGCATGCTGGGAATGCACGGAACAAGGCTTTCATCAACAGCTGTAACAAACTGCGACCTCCTTATCCTTGCAGGTGCGAGAATGTCAGAAAGGGTAACAGGAAATGCAAAGACCTTTGCAACACATGCGAAGATCCTGCATTTAGACGTTGATGCAGCGGAAATCAATAAAGTTGTTGATTCCACGACAAGTGTAGTAGGCGACCTTGATACAGTGCTTTCTATCCTTGCGGAAAAGGTTGAAGAAAAAACTGATATGGCGTGGAGAAATCAGATCGCTAAATGGAAAAAGGAATATCCTGTAGTAGTTGAAGAAAGAGGAAAGATAGCTCCTCATAACTTGGTCAAAGCAGTTGCTGACAGGCTGCCTAAAGATGCTATAGTTGTAACAGACGTTGGGCAGCACCAAATCTGGGCAGCACAGCATTACCCAATAATGAATCCTAGATCTTTCGTTTCTTCCGGAGGACTGGGAACAATGGGGTTCGGCCTTGGCGCTGCCATCGGAAGCAAATGCGGAAATCCTGATAAGAAGGTAGTTCTTTTCACAGGAGACGGCAGCTTCCAGATGAACTGCAATGAAATAGTAACAGCCGCTACCCAGGGGCTTGATATACTTATCGTGCTGGTGAACAACGGAGTTCTCGGTATGGTAAGACAGTGGCAGAAGCTTATGTATAAACAGCATTACAGCCAGACCACACATAACAGAAAGATCAACTACGTTAAACTTGCAGAAGCTTTCGGAGCTACAGGTTTTGACGTTACAACAATGGAAGAACTTACAGCAGCTGTAGATGCTTCAATGGACATCAAGGGCCCTGTGATCATCAATGCTATGATCGACAAGGATTTCAGTGCACTTCCAATGGTTCCTCCGGGAAACAAGTATAATGAACAGATATTTAAGATCGAAGTATAGGAGGGATAAATAAGATGGAAGAAAGAAGATATGTATTGTCCCTGATCGTACAGAATAAAGCGGGTGTATTGAGCAGGATCTCGGGATTGCTCACAAGAAGAGGCTTCAATATAGATTCCATTTCCGCTGCAGAAACAGAAAAACCTGAAATATCGTTGATAATCATCGTATTCAAGGCTGATGCTCATACTGCTGAACAAATTAAAAAACAGCTGGATAAGCAGGTTGACGTTTATGAGATCAGAGAGCTTAAATCACCTGAATCCGTAACAAGAGAACATGTTATGGTAAAAGTAAAGGCTGCTCCGGATGAAAGAAATTCTATCATCGCTGTAGCAGGTATTTTCAGAGCAAGTGTTATAGACGTTTCCCCGGAAACTATGATCGTTGAGCTTACAGGTGAGTCTTCAAAGACAAAAGCTTTCATTGAATCGATAAAACCTTACGGAATAATTCAGGTTGCAAGATCCGGCATCATAGGCATGTCCAGAATGGAAGCGCCTGTATTAAAAGAGTTATTTTAGAACTGTAAATACATACTAAGATCAGGAGAGAAAAAATGAGAAGTGAAAATGTAAAGAAGGATTATACAAAAGCCCCTCACAGAAGCTTGTTCAGAGCTATGGGCTATGTAGATGAAGAACTGGACAGACCTATCATTGGAGTTGTTAACTCACAGAACGAAGTGGTTCCGGGTCATATTCATCTTGACACTATAGCAAAAGCGGTAAAAGAAGGCATCAGAGCAGCCGGCGGAACACCTATAGAAGTTCCTGCCATCGCAGTATGCGACGGTATCGCAATGAACCATATTGGTATGAGATATTCTTTAGTCTCAAGAGAACTTATTGCTGACAGCGTGGAAACAATGGCCATAGCTCATCAGTTTGACGGACTGGTGCTTATACCAAACTGTGACAAAACTGTTCCTGGTATGCTTATGGCGGCAGCAAGGATCAATATCCCTACAGTTGTTGTATCCGGCGGACCAATGCTGGCAGGGGATTATGATGGAAAGAAGATCAGCCTTAGCCAGATGTTCGAAGCAGTAGGCTCAAAGAGCGCAGGACTCATCACAGACCAGCAGCTCTGCACAATGGAAGACAATGCCTGTCCTACATGCGGTTCATGCTCAGGAATGTTCACTGCAAACTCAATGAACTGCCTTACAGAAGCTGTGGGAATGGGACTCCCAGGAAACGGAACTATCCCTGCTGTAGCTGCTGCAAGAATAAGACTTGCTAAACAGGCGGGATTCAAGATCATGGATCTGGTAAGAGATGATATCAGACCTAGAGATATTATGACAGAAAAAGCATTTAAAAATGCCCTTACAGTTGATATGGCATTAGGATGCTCAACAAACTCAATGCTTCATTTACCTGCTATCGCAAGAGAGGCAGGCGTTAAGATAGACTTAGAATCAGCAAACGGAATGAGTGCTGTTACACCTAACCTCTGCAAACTGGCTCCTGCAGGATTCCACTTTATGGAACACCTTAACGCTGCAGGCGGTGTTTATGCAGTAATGAACGAGCTCAGCAAGCTTGGCCTTCTTGAAGAAGACGCAATGACAGTAAACGGAAATACTATTGGAGAAGCTATAGCAAACTGCCCTGTACTCAATTATGACATCATCAAATCAGTAGAAGCTCCTTACAGCAAGACAGGCGGTATCGCCGTGCTTAAAGGAAATCTTGCGGAAGAAGGCTGCGTAGTAAAGAGATCTGCAGTTGCTCCTGAAATGCTGGTGCATGAAGGCCCTGCAAAGGTATTTGACAGCGAAGAAGAATCAATGGAAGCTATCCTCGGCGGAGGTATAGAACCTGGCGACGTAGTAGTTATCAGATATGAAGGACCAAAAGGCGGTCCTGGTATGAGAGAAATGCTTTCACCTACAGCATCTCTTGCAGGAAGAGGATTGGACAACTGTGTAGCACTTATCACAGACGGAAGATTCTCCGGAGCAACAAGAGGAGCGGCTATCGGTCACGTATCACCTGAGGCTGCTGAAGGCGGGATCATAGGACTCGTACAGAACGGAGACCTTATTTCCATCAATATTCCGGATGGAAAGATAGAACTTAAAGTAAGCGAAGAAGTTTTAGCTGAAAGAAGAAAAACTTTCGTGCCTAAAGAACCATCAGTTAAGACAGGAATCTTAGCGAAATATGCAAGACTGGTAAGATCTGCATCAGAAGGAGCCGTCTTAAGCGCAGAATAGGAGAAGAAAATGTCAGCACAGATCAAAATTTTTGATACAACATTGAGAGATGGAGAACAGTCACCGGGCTGTTCCATGAACCTTAATGAAAAAATAGAAATGGCCAAACAGCTGGAAAAGCTGAAGGTAGATATTATTGAAGCCGGTTTTGCTATTGCATCTCCGGGAGACTTTGAATCAGTAAGGACCATTGCTGAAACCGTACATAATGTGACTGTAGCCAGCCTTGCACGTGCGGTAAAAGGTGATATAGATGCGGCGTGGGAAGCTGTCAGAGTAGCTAACAAACCAAGGATCCACGTGTTCCTTGCAACATCACCTCTTCATATGCAGTATAAGCTTCAGATGACTCCGGACGAAGTTATCGCAAAAACTGCGGAAATGGTTAAATATGCTAAGCATTACTGTGATGATATTGAGTTCTCTGCAGAAGATGCTACAAGAAGTGAAAAATTCTTCCTTTCAAAGGTAATAGAAACAGCTATTGCCAACGGCGCAACAACAGTAAATATTCCTGATACAGTAGGATATGCGACACCTGATGAAATGTACAATCTCATGGTGCATCTCAGACAGACTGTAAAAGGTATAGATAACGTTGATATTTCAACACACAACCATAATGACTTAGGCCTTGCGGTTGCAAACTCTCTTGCAGCTATAAGAGGCGGTGCAACACAGATCGAATGTACCGTAAACGGCATCGGAGAACGTGCAGGAAACGCAGCCCTCGAAGAGATCGTAATGGCGCTTAAAACCAGAAAAGACTGCTTCAACGCAGAAACAGGCATCGACGCAACTCAGATCTACAGAACAAGCAAGCTCCTTACAAGCGTTATAGGCGTAAAACCTGCTCCTACAAAACCTATCATAGGAAGAAATGCATTTGCCCATGAATCAGGAGTTCATCAGCACGGAGTTCTTGCTAACAGAGCTACATATGAGATCATGACTCCTGCAGATATCGGTATCCCGTCAAATGCTATGGTGCTTGGAAAACACTCTGGAAGACATGCTTTTGTTGAAAGACTTAAGTATCTTGGTATCGAGCTTTCACAGGAAAAGACAAATGAAGTGTTCAACAAGTTTAAAGAACTTGCTGACAGAAAGAAGATCGTATCAGACAGAGATATAGAAGCTCTCGTTGGAAGAAATACTATACAGATAGAAGAAAAATACAAGCTCAAATATTTTGCTGTTAACAGTGCATCAGAGATCGGCGCAACAGCTACTATCCTTCTTGAATGGGACGGCGGATCAAGAAAATTCGCAGCTATCGGAGACGGTATGGTAGAAGCGGCATTCTCATCAATAGATGATATCACAGGCATCTATCCTGAATTACAGTCATATGAAATATCAGCTGTTACCGGCGGTATTGACGCACAGGGTGAAGTTGCAGTAAGATTAAGAGTAGACGATATTACAGTTATTGGTACTGGTGTCAGCCTCGATGTTATCGAAGCCAGCATCAGAGCATACGTAAACGGCGTGAACAAGCTGATTTACGAAATGGAAAAGAGAGGTGCAGAATAGTATGGGTATGACCATGACTCAGAAGATCATAGCTGCTCACGGCGGCCGTGAATCTGTAAAAGCCGGCGAACTTATCAGAGTTGATCTGGATTTCGTTCTCGGTAACGACGTTACAGCTCCTGTTGCTATAAATGAGTTTCAGAAAGCAGGATTTGACAGCATTTTCAGCAAAGAAAAGATCGCTTTCGTAATGGACCATTTTACACCTGCAAAGGATATCAATTCAGCTACTCTTGTAAAGAAATCTAAAGAGTTTGCAGAAAAATACGGTATCGTTAATTTCTTTGATGTAGGTAAAGTTGGTGTAGAACATGCCCTTCTTCCTGAACAGGGTCTCGTAGGTCCTGGAGAGATCATTATCGGTGCGGACAGCCACACTTGTACATACGGAGCATTAGGCGCATTCTCAACAGGCGTAGGTTCAACTGATATGGCGGCTGGCATGTACAGCGGTCAGGCATGGTTTAAAGTGCCTTCAGCTATCAAGTTTGAGCTGGTAGGAAAACCAAACCCATTCGTAAGCGGCAAAGACGTTATCCTCACTATCATTGGAATGATCGGTGTGGAAGGCGCAAGATATAAATCCATGGAATTCATGGGCGAAGGTCTCAAATATTTATCAATGGACGACAGACTTTGTATGGCTAATATGGCTATCGAAGCCGGCGGGAAGAACGGTATCTTCGAAGTAGACGAAGTTACTCTCAAATACGTTGAAGGCAGAGTAAACAGACCTTTCAAATATTACAAAGCAGATGAAGATGCAGAATATGACGAAGTGTACACTATCGATCTTTCAAAGATCGAACCTACAGTTGCATTCCCGCATCTTCCGGAAAATACAAGACCTGTATCTGAAGCAGGCGATGTTCCTATCCATCAGGTAGTTATCGGTTCCTGCACAAACGGCAGACTTGAAGATTTAAGAGCGGCTGCTATCGTTCTTAAAGGCAGAAAGGTTGCTGAAGGCGTAAGATGTATCGTTATCCCTGCAACACAGGAGATATATAAGAACGCTTTAGAAGAAGGCTTACTTTCAATATTCCTTGAAGCGGGCTGTGCTATTTCAGCACCTACATGCGGACCATGTCTCGGCGGTCACATGGGTATCATGGCTGACGGAGAAAGAGCTGTTGCTACAACAAACAGAAACTTTGTTGGAAGAATGGGCCATACAGGAAGTGAAGTATATCTGGCAAGCCCGGCAGTAGCTGCAGCAAGTGCAGTAGCAGGCAAGGTCGCAGAACCTAGAGATATTGGCATGACTGATATGGAAGATTTCAGATATTAGGAGGGGATAGTAATGAAAGCAAAAGGTACAGTATTCAAATACGGTGACAATGTAGATACAGACGTTATCATCCCTGCAAGATATCTAAATATTACAGATATGAATGAGCTTTCCGCTCACTGCATGGAAGATATAGATAAAGAATTCAGAGGAAAAGTTCAGCAGGGCGATATCATGGTGGCAGGAAACAACTTTGGCTGCGGTTCTTCAAGAGAACATGCTCCTGCAACTAGCAAAGCATCAGGTATTTCCTGTGTTATAGCTAATTCCTTTGCCAGAATTTTCTACAGAAACTCTATCAACATCGGTCTGGCTATCATAGAATGTCCGGAAGCTGTTGCTGCTATTTCTGCAGGAGATGTGGTAAGTGTTGATTTTATCAAAGGTGAGATCGTGGATGAAACAACAGGTCAGACTTTCAAAGCAGATCCTTTCCCGCCTTTCCTTCAGGATATAATCGATAAAGGCGGCCTGTTAAAAGCCATAAAATAACAGGAAACAGGAGGGTAATAGTATGAAATTCAATGTTGCTGTAATTAAGGGGGACGGAATCGGCCCTGAAATCGTAGATGAAGCCATAAAAGTGCTGGATGCAGTAGGCAAAAAGTACGGCCACGAGTTTGCTTATACAGAAGCTCTCGCCGGCGGATGCTCCATTGAGACCCATGGCATACCTCTTACACAGGAAACTATAGATATTTGTAAATCAAGTGATGCTATCCTCTTAGGCGCTGTAGGCGGACCTAAATGGGATAATCTCCCAGGATATTTAAGAGCAGAAAAAGCTATCCTCGGACTCAGATCAGAATTAGGACTTTTTGCAAATCTGAGACCTGCTCTCATGTTTGATTCTCTTTCAGATGCCTGCCCGCTCAAACCTGAACTGGTAGAAGGCGGACTGGATGTTCTTATCGTAAGAGAGCTTACAGGCGGTGTTTACTTTGGTGAAAGAGGAAGAAAATTCACTGAAGATATGGGGGAAATGGCATATGATGTTATGCCTTATACAGAAAAAGAGATCGAAAGGATTGGAAGAGTTGCCTTTGAAATGGCAATGAAGAGAAATAACAAAGTTACAAGCGTGGACAAATCAAACGTTCTTGAAACATCAAGACTTTGGAGAAGCGTTATGCATAATATCAAGGATGATTATCCTGAAGTTGAATACGAAGATCTTTTCGTAGACAATACAGCTATGCAGCTTGTTATCAATCCTAAGCAGTTTGACGTTATCGTAACAGAAAATATGTTTGGAGATATCCTCTCTGACGAAGCATCAATGATAACAGGATCTATAGGAATGCTTCCGTCAGCAAGCTTTGGCGAAGGAACCAGAGGCCTTTATGAACCTGTTCATGGTTCAGCTCCTGACATTGCAGGTAAAGGCATAGCAAATCCTCTCGCAACTATCCTTTCAGTAGCAATGATGCTCAAGTACTCCTTCGGACTTCTCGAAGAAGCTGTAGCTGTGGAAGATGCGGTCAAAGCAGTTCTTAATGACGGCTGGAGAACAGCAGATATTGCTAAAAAAGGCGAAAAAGCACTGAACACTCAGGAAATGGGTGCTAAAGTTATAGAAAAACTTCAATAATATGCCTTGATCGATCTAAGCCGGAGATAATACGACCGGAGGAAGCTTGGATCGTAAAATATAAAATACATATGGAGGAATAAGAAATGGCAAAAATTTATTACCAGGAAGACTGTAACCTTGCATTATTAGAAGGTAAAACAATCGCAGTTATCGGATACGGCAGCCAGGGACATGCACACGCATTAAACGCAAAAGAATCAGGCGCAAATGTTATCATCGGTCTTTATGAAGGAAGCAGATCATGGGACAAAGCTGTAGCTCAGGGTTTAGAAGTTTACACAGCTGCAGAAGCTGCAAAGAAAGCTGACATCATCATGATCCTCATCAATGATGAAAAACAGGCTAAATTATACAAAGAAGACATCGAACCAAACCTCGAAGCAGGAAATATGCTTATGTTTGCTCACGGATTCTCTATCCACTTCGGACAGATCGTTCCGCCAAAAGATGTTGACGTAGTAATGATCGCTCCTAAAGGCCCTGGTCACACAGTAAGAAGCCAGTATCAGGAAGGCAAAGGCGTTCCATGCCTCATCGCTGTACATCAGGATGCTACAGGAAGAGCACACGATTTAGGTCTTGCTTATGCATTAGCTATCGGCGGAGCAAGAGCAGGCGTTCTTCAGACAACATTCAGAGAAGAAACAGAAACAGACCTCTTCGGTGAACAGTCTGTATTATGCGGCGGTATCACAGCCCTCATGAAAGCAGGCTTTGAAGTTCTTGTAGAAGCAGGATATGAACCTGAAAGTGCTTACTTCGAATGTATCCACGAAGTAAAACTCATCGTTGACCTTATCTTCCAGAGCGGATTCGCAGGAATGAGATACTCAATTTCAAACACAGCTGAATACGGCGACTACATCACAGGTCCAAAGATCATCACAGAAGATACAAAGAATGCTATGAGAAAAGTTCTCAAAGACATTCAGGACGGAACATTTGCAAGAGATTGGTTACTTGAAAACCAGACAAACTGCCCAAGATTCAATGCTATGAGAAGACATGAAGCTGCTCATCAGTTAGAAGAAGTTGGCGCAGAACTCAGAAAGCTCTACAGCTGGAACAACGAAAACAAGCTCATCGACAACTAGAAACAAGCTTATATCGGATCAACAAAATGCCTCGGTCTCCGGGGCATTTTTTATTGTTGTAAGAAGCAAGTCATGCGTGTTATGATGATAGCAAAGATTTGCCAAGAGGCACGAGAATAGCGCAGCGAATGGAGGAATAGCGTGTATAGACTGACATCTAAATTGATAATTTACAGAAATATAGAGTCAGACAGCATCTTGTTTAAGCTGGCTGATATTTGCAGACGTTTTTACGAGGAAGAATACGACAAAGAGGAACTTATCACAGAGATATATGAACAGATACACAGACTTTTGGAGGTTTCCACAAGGTATGGGTTCAACGAGAATTTGTGGCATAATTATCTTGCATATTTGCTTGCGTCTACAGAAAACCCGTTTACTTTAGTATCTGAGAAGGTGGGAGCTAACGAAGGGACTGTAAATCAGTTCGCTAAAAGTGATTTTGCTGTATTTAAAAAGCTTTTCGATTATGATTTTGCTCCTATTGAAGAAGCTTTGGGCATAAACTGCTTTGATACTGTGCAGAATTATGAAGCAGTGGTCAAGAAAGAAAGGATATTCAACAAAAGCGTAAGTGAAAAGGTGCAGCTCCTTAGCAAAGGGATAGAGGAAGCTAAGGATGAAACTGAAATGTACGAAGTGGTTACCGGCTTCTACAAAACCTACGGGGTTGGAGATCTTGGACTGAATAAAGCTTTTAGAATTTCAGAAAAATCTGGGGATTCAATACTAGAAGCAATAACCACCACAGGAGATATGCTTTTAAGCGACCTTGTTGGATATGAAGCTCAGAAAAAGCTTTTGACGGCAAACACCGAAGCCTTTGTTGCAGGGGGCAAAGCTAACAACGTGCTTCTGTTTGGAGATGCGGGTACAGGAAAATCCACAAGTGTAAAAGCGATCCTTAACGAATATTATGACAAGGGTTTAAGAATGATAGAGATATACAAGCATGAATTCAAATATCTCTCAAGGGTCATTTCAGAAATAAAAAACAGGAATTACAGATTCATCATTTTTATGGATGATCTGTCTTTTGAAGAGTTTGAGATCGAGTATAAATATCTTAAAGCGGTCATAGAGGGCGGACTGGAAGTTAAACCGGATAATGTTCTGATATATGCCACATCAAATCGTCAGCATCTTATCAGAGAAACATGGACAGACAGATCTGACATTTCCAAGGATGAGCTCCATCGCTCAGACACTGTGCAGGAAAAACTGTCTTTATCAGGAAGATTCGGCATGACGATAGGTTTCCTGAAACCAACTCCTAAGGAATATTATGATATAGTGATAACTCTTGCAAGAAGATATCCTGAGATCACCCTTACAGACGAAGAACTGAGAGCTGAGGCAAATAAGTGGGAAATGCGTCACGGCGGATTGTCCGGAAGGACTGCTCAGCAGTTTATAAACCATCTTCTTGGAATGACATATCTAGGTTAGATTTATAGAGAGTCTTTAAGAAATTCTATAAAGGTTTTTGTGAGAGGAGAAGCCTGATTTATTGAGCGGACTGCAAGGCACATAGTACGAAAGCTTGGCTCATCAAGCTTCTTAACACAAAGATTTCTTTTAAAATTCTTTAGTATCAGGTCTGGGATGATCGCGACTCCCAGGCCTTGTTCTACCATTGCGATCGTTGCATAGTCATTTTCTGTTGTATAGCGGACTTTTGGCGTGAACCCTGCTTTTACAAATAAATTTGTGAAATCATAATCTGTGACATCTGTAAGCACAAAAGCCTCATCCCTCAGGTCTCCCATAGAGACTGTTTTTTTATTTTTGAAGGGATGTGTTTTAGAGGTTATGAGGTATAGAGGATCTTTGAACAGTGCTATGGTTTCCAGCGGGATTTGGGTAGGGGTCACTATAAATCCGCAGTCGACAGTGCCGTTTTTGATCCAGGCTTCTATTTCAGGATAATCACCCTGAAGAAGCTCAAAGTTGATATGGGGGTACAGTTCATTAAAAGCCCGTATTTTTTCCGGCAGAAAGTTTACTGAAATACTGGTCACCGTACCTATCCTGATAAAACCGGATTTCAGCCCTTTAATATCGGATGCAGCTTCTTTTACCCGCCTGTCTGAGTTTACAGCGTCTCTGAGAAACGGCAGGAGTTTTTTCCCTGCGGAGGTAAGAGTGACACCGTTTTTATTTCTAGTTAAAAGAGTAAGTCCCAGTTCACTTTCAAGACTGTTAAGCATCTGGCTGACTCCTGACTGAGTGTATCCCAACTGGTCTGCAGCTTTTGTTATGTTCCCGGTTTCTGATACTTTTATAAGCGTTTCATACTTTACAGTGCTCATACGATACCTTCTTTCTAATGATAAGAATGTCTTATTAATATAATAAAATATATTAATTTTACTTATTTTATATTATACAGTATATTGAATGTGCAGAAAGAAAGCAATAAATAAAACAAAGGGAAGGAAGTGGAAATATGAAAAAAATGGGTTTAAAAATGCCAAAGAAAACTGTAAAGAAGCAGGAAACGATCTACTTTGCACTCGCAGCAAAATTAGGAGTAAAATAAGAGACAGGAGAAAAATATGAGTATATTGCCTCGGCAAGGTAAACAGACATCGGAAAATGATCATCAATGCGAAAAAAGGTTGATCAGGGAATAAAAATATCTGAAGGATGGAAAGTTTTTCAGATATTTTTATTTTTTGGGAAAGAGTACATTGCCATATCTGTTTTGGGAAAAACTATTATGGTATAATTGAACAGTATGATAAGGAGGTAAGAAAAATGAGAATATATAAAAGCATAAGCGAGCTGATCGGCAGAACGCCACTGATCGAAGTGTGCAATATAGAAAGAGAACTTGACATAAAAGCAACTATCCTGGCAAAGCTGGAATATTTCAACCCTGCAGGAAGTGCAAAAGACAGAGTTGGTATGGCAATGATAGAGGATGCTGAAGCAAAAGGTCTTCTTAAACCGGGAGCGACTATTATAGAACCTACCAGCGGTAATACAGGTATAGGGCTTGCATGTGTTGCGGCATCAAAGGGATATAAAGTAGTCCTTACAATGCCTGAGACAATGAGCATAGAAAGAAGAAATCTTCTTAAAGCTTATGGGGCGGAGATAATCCTTACAGAAGGAAGCTTGGGAATGAGCGGCTCTGTGGCAAAGGCTGAGGAACTGCAGAGTCAGATACCGGGAAGTATAATAGCAGGTCAGTTTGAAAATCCCGCAAATCCGGAGATACACAAAAGGACTACAGGTCCTGAAATTTGGGAAGACACAGATGGAAAAGTTGATATTTTCGTTGCGGGAGTAGGTACAGGCGGTACAATTTCAGGCGTTGGGGAATACTTGAAAGAAATGAAGCCTTCAGTTAAAGTGGTTGCAGTAGAACCTGTAAATTCTCCTCTTCTGTCAGAAGGAAAAGCAGGACCACACGGATTACAGGGAATAGGAGCGAATTTTGTACCAAAAGCACTAAACACTGAGGTGTATGATGAAATAATCCCTGTTGCAGAAGAAGATGCATATAAAATGGGGAAACTTATGGCTCATAAAGAGGGGATACTAGTAGGGATCTCCGCAGGAGCGGCACTTTGGGCAGCATGGCAGATTGCCCAGAGAAAAGAGAACGAAGGCAAGAACATCGTAGTGCTTCTGCCTGATACTGGAGAAAGATATTTATCCACACCAATGTTTGAATAGCAGGAGGATATCATGAAAAAATATGTGGTGGCTCTGGACCAGGGGACTACCAGTTCACGAGCAATAATATTTAATAAAGATCAGGAAATAGTTGAAGTAAGACAGCAGGAGTTTGAGCAGATATTCCCGAAGCCGGGATATGTGGAACATGATCCGAACCGAATTTTCGGTTCCCAAATGGCTGTGCTCCATGAAGCCATTGCGGCTTCGGGGGTAAATCCGGAGGAGATCGCCGGCATAGGGATAACCAACCAGAGAGAGACCACTATAGTTTGGGACAAAAATACAGGAGAACCGGTTTACAATGCTATAGTATGGCAGTGCAGAAGGACTTCAGAGCTTTGTGAGAAATATAAGGCTCAGGGGATAAGCGGAAGGATCAGAGAAAAAACCGGACTTCTTATAGATGCGTATTTTTCTGC